>JANMHV010000207.1:0-15411 GCA_031375445.1 Burkholderiales bacterium
CACGTTGGACGCTTAGGGGTCTGTCCCCTAAGGTTCAGCGCCGGCGCTTCGGCGGCGCCGCCTTCCGCGCCGGCTGCTGCGACTCGGCGATCTCCTGGCCGCTGCGGCCCTCGAGCTTGGGCTGGATGTTGTCGCCGATCCACTTTGCATCCCACCACTCCACCGGCAGCACCGCGAGGCCGTCGAGGTAGATGCCGAAGTGCAGGTGGTCGCCGGCCGCGAGCCCGGTCTCGCCCGACTTGCCGAGCGGTTGGCGCTTGGTGACCGCGTCGCCCACCTTCACGTCCATCGAGTTCAGGTGCCCGTAGAGCGTGAAGAGGCCGAGGCCGTGGTCGAGGATCACGGTGTTGCCGTAGATCCCGAGGTCGCCCACGAACGCAACCGTGCCGCTGTTCGCCGCCTCGATCGGGTAGTTCTTCGTGACCGAGAGGTCGTAGCCCAGGTGGAACGCGTTGTCGACCGGCTGGCCGTTGTAGGTATAGGTACGCTCGTCGGCGAAGTTGGCCTCCACCTTCGAGTTGCTGAGCTGCGTGAAGGCGCCCTGCCACAGCATCCTGGGCGTCGCCTTCTTCGTGATCTCGAGGATCTGGTCCTCGTTCACCTTGCGCAGTTTCTTGTTCACCGCGACGAACACCTCGGCGGGGCTGCCCTGGCGCGCGGAGGTATCGGTGAGCAGGGGCGCCACCTTGTTCTGGAGGAAGTTGTCGGAGAGCGCGATGGTGCTCTTCTTGTAGCGGACGTTCTTCAGCTCGTAGTTGATGCGCATCTCGCGCGTGTTGCCGGCCTTGTCGGTGGCGACCAGCAGCGGGCGCGCCTCGGGAGGCGAGTTGTACGGGTGCGCGAAGAGGGCGATGTGGTGGTCGGGACGCTCCTTGATGGCGCCGGCGAAGCCGGGGAAAAAGTAGTCACCCATCTTCACGCCCGAGGTCGCGGTATCGGCCGAGGGTTTATAGACGATGAAGCCCACGCCGCCGAAATTCACGTAGCGGTCGTCGGCGATGAGCTCCAGCGTGGGCGGCATCGTGTCGATGGTGAGGTTCTTCTCGAGCACCGTCTCGTTGCCCTTGAAGGAGCCCCAGAGCGACGCATCGCGGGCCGTCACGCGCAGGACCGCGGGCCCCTCTTTCACGCCCGCCACCTTGGCCAGGGCGAACGAGAGCTTTTTCTCGCCCGCGGGCGGGGAAAACTGCTCGGAGGCGAGCGGCATCTCGGCGCCGCCCTGGGACAGGACGGCCACGACGGACCTCAAGCCGGCCCCCTTGTCCGTGACCTGCACCTCGAGGGGTGCCACCCCCGCGTACTCGGAGCTGGAGGAGAGGGTGACCTGAGGTGGATCGCGCTCGAAACGCGGCCACAAGTAAATCGTGCCGCCGACCAGGGCGGCCAGGACGATCACGAGGAGGATGACGACGAGGGGAAGCTTGCTGCTGGGACGACCGGTGGAGAAAGTGCTCATCAGTTCCTTGGGACATTCGTTGCATGACGCAGGCTCGAATGTTACCGGGGGAAGGGGGCGTTCGGGACGGCGCGGCTAGAATTCGCCATGGAATCCCTCTCGGCCGCCTCCCTCTGGGTGCCCATCGTGCTGGCCGCCGCGGCAGCGCAGACGGTGCGCAACGCCGTGCAGCGCAGCGTCACCAAGTCGGCCGGCGTGCTCCCGGCCACGTTCATCCGCTTCGCCTATGGCCTGCCGTTCGCGCTCGTGGCCCTCGGCGCGATCCTCCTCGCCGGGGGCAGGGCAGCGCCCACGCCCAACCCCCCGTTCTTCGCCTGGATCGCGTTCGGTGCCGTGATGCAGATCGGCGCCACCGCATTCTTCATCGCCGCGATGGCCCAGCGCAGCTTCGTGGTCGCCGTGACCTTCACCAAGACCGAGGTGCTGCAGGTGGGCCTCTTCGGCGTGGTCCTGCTGGGCGAGGCGCTGTCGCTCCCGGTGATGGCGGCGATGGTGCTGGGGACGGCGGGCGTGCTGCTGCTCTCGGGCCAGTCGTTGTCCGAGCGGCGCGCGGATCCCGCCTGGATCTCGAAGGGCGCGGTGCTGGGGCTCGCTTCGGGCGCCTGCCTCGCCCTGTGCGCGGTGGGCTATCGAGGGGCGATGGTGGCGCTGCAGCCGGGCACCACCCCGTGGCTGGAGGCGGCCTACGGCCTCGTGTGGGCCCAGGCGATCCAGACCTTCCTGCTGGGCGGCTATCTCCTCGCGAGGGACCGCGCGGGCCTGGGCAAGGTGATCTCGATGTGGCGGGTGTCCACACTTGCGGGTCTCGCCGGGGCGCTCGCCTCCATGGGGTGGTTCACCGCCTTCGCGGTGCGCAGCGCGGTCGACGTGCGCATCGTGGGGCTCGCCGAGGTGCTGTTCAGCTACGTGGTCTCGCGGGGTCTCTTCCGCGAGCCCGTGGCGCGCGTCGAGCTCGTGGGAATGCTCCTGTTGGTGGCGGGCGTCGTGGTGGTGAGCGTGGCGGGCTGACCGGCAGCGGCGCTATTTCCGCGCCGCCGCCTTCTTCACCATCGCGATCGCAGCCGGCCGGTGCTCGTATCCCTCGAGGTACGCCTTCACCGTCTCCGGCGGCAGGCGATAGCCCGCCGCGATGAGTTCCTCGAGCCCGTCATGCCCTGACCCGTGGACGTCACCCCCCGCGGGCGTAGTCGATCATCCCCTGGAAGTCGACCACGACCGCGGGCTCGTCGCCCACCACCCAGGCGTCGTGGCCCGAGGGCAGCAGCGACACGTCGCCGGGCTTGCAGTCGAACTCCTGGCCGTCGTCCATGCGGATGCGCAGGATTCCGGACACGTGATACTGGAAGTGCGGCGCCTCGCAGCTGCGCGTCTTGGCCAGCGGCTGCACCGAGGTCGCCCAGCGCCAGCCCGGGTCGAAGATCGCGCGCCCGATGGTGGCGCCGCCGATATTCACCAGTTCGACGCGGCCCTTGGGAAACTCGCGCACCTCGTCGGGCTTGCCGAAATTCTTGAGCTCCGTGCGCGAGCCGATATGGGAAAGGCGGGTGTGTTGATGCTCGTGGGTCATGGTCGTCATGGCGGCCTCCTCAGTTCTTCTCGCCGGCGACGACCCAGTTCTCGATGTCGGGCTTGCCGTCGCCGCGCACCATCACCGCGGTGGCGTCGAGCTTGCCGCCGGTGACGACACCGCTCCACCGCAGCTTGCCGTACTTGGCGCTCTGGGTCTCGGCCTCGAAGCGCGTGATGTCGCCGGCGGTGGAGGCCTTGTACTGCGCCTCCGAGTAGCCGTAGCGGTCGCAGGCCGTCGAGCGGAAGCGCCCATCCTTGAAGACCAGCGTGTCGGCATCTCCCGAAGTTTTGCCGCGCTGGATGAAGACGCCCTCGAAGCTGCGCCCGTCGAGGGCGCGGGTGTCGGCGAAGGCGGGGAAGATCGAGGCCGTGGCGAAGGCGACGGCGGCGGCGGCTTGGGCGGTGCGGTTCATGGAGGGCTCCATCGGTGGTGGAGGCGCCATCGTGGTCCCGCGACGCGCGGCGCGGTATGGGCAGGATTGCGTACTACGCGCCCAGCTCCTTCAGCGCCCTCTCGCTCACGCCGCGGAACCGGCCCACGTCCGCGTAGGTGCGCGCGATCATGAGCGCGCCCTCGAGCGTGTCCATCAGCGCGCGGGCGGCATCCACCGCCGAGCCCGTGAACTTGAGGGTCTTCTCCTTCTTCCCCTGCTGCAGCACGCCGGCGAGCCAGCGTTCGTTCTCGTCGAAGAAGCGGCGCATCTCGGCGCGCATGGCTTCCGGCAGCGTGCCGAATTCGGCGGCGAGCATGCCGCAGAGGCACATGCGGTCTTGGCTGAGGACGCCCTCGTAGATCGCGACGTAGCGCCGCAGCTTCTCCCGCGGGCGGACACTGCTGCCATCGATGGTCTCCAGCGCCGCGGCGAAGTTCTGCTCGTAGCGCTGGATCAGCCGCGCGCCCAGGTCGGCCTTGGCGGGGAAGTGGTAGTGGAGGCTTGCCTTGGTGACTTCGAGGGCGGCCGCGATGTCCGCATAGCTGAAGCCATTGAAGCCGCGCGTCTGCACCAGCCGCTCGGCCACGTCGAGGATGCGCTCTGGAGTATTGGTCGCCATGGACGCACCCTAGCAAACTTACCTACTGGTTGACAAGTCCCTTACCTAGTAGTAGATAGGAAGCGGGAGGACAAAGCCATGTTCCAGTCGTTCAAGCCATCGGATCCGGCCACCGGGCTGGGGATCTCCGCCCCCGGCGCATTCAGGGCGGTCACCGCGCTCACGCCCCGCGAGCGGGAGATCATGGGCTGGCTTTCGGGCGGCAAGACCGACCGCGACATCGCCGCGATCCTGGGCATCAGCTGGCGCACCGTCCACAAGCACCTGCAGCACATCTACGAGAAGCTGGGGGTGGAGACGCGCACGGCGGCCGCGGCTCGGTGGTGGCGGATAGGCGCCTAGGTATTCCCTGGCTCACGCCATGAGCTTGCGGGCCGGCATTGTGGGCGCCATGAGAACCCATCGCCCCTCGCCGTCCCAAGCGTCCTTCCGGTATGTGTTCCCCGGCGTCGCCTCCGCGCCGGCCGTCACCCCCGCGCCCGCCGTCACCCCCGCGCCCGCCGTCACCCCCGCGAAGGCGGGGGCCCAATCTCCGGCCGCCAAGATCCAGACCGTCATCTCCGGCGGCGAAGCGGGGGTGGACCGCGCCGCGCAGGATGCGGCGCGTGCCCGCGGCTTCAAGGCGGGCGGCGCCTGCCAGCGTGGCCGGCGCGCCCTCAACGTCCGCGATGCGGATGCCACCCTCATCGTCTACAGCGGCGCCCGGGACAAGGGCGCGCGAATCACGGAGGAGGCAGCATTGCGAATGGGCAAGCCGGTGATGGCAATCGACCTCGCCGACCGCGGCAGCTTCGAGCAGGCGCGCGGCTGGCTCGCGCAAACGGCGCCCCGCGTGCTCAACGTGGCCGGCGCAAGCGAGTCGCGCAACGTCGGCGTCTACGCCCGCTCCTTCGCGCTGCTCGTTCGGCTGCTGGGGCCGGGGCCCCAGTCGCGCGAGGTGCTCAGTCGACCTTGATCGAGTCGTACCAGGTCTTGTAGTCGGCCTTGTGGGCGTTGTAGTCCTGCACCGTGGTCTCGACGTACAGGAGATAGTTGCCCTTGCTGCCCACTCCGTAGCCGCCGAAGTAGAGCTTGTCCCCGCGCACCGCCTCGAAGGTCTTGGAGCGCTCGAAGCCGCGGCCCGCCCCCGAATCGATCAACTTCCATTCCCTGGCCGGGATGCCGATCGTCTTCACCGCGAACTTCTCGATGTCGGCGTCGGATTCCTTCGCGCCCCGCTTGGCGAGCCCGTAGAGCTTCACGCCCTCGGAATCACCCCACAGCTGGCCCCAACCTCCGCCCAGCTCCTTGTCACGCATCTTCGCGCCCTCGGGAACCAGCATCGAGAACCCGTAGGTTTTCGCCTGGTAGATCTTCCAGTCCGCGGCGGCAAATTGCGCCATCACGCAAAGCAGTGCGCCCGCGACGAGCCTCGTTGCGAAGCCGATCGGTTTCATTGTGCGACCTCCGATGTTGTTGGTTTTCGGGACGCCAATATATGCCGTTGCACCGCAACCTGGAAATAATTGGGTCAGAACAGATTTTCACTGCGCGAAAATCTGTTCTGACCCAATTATTCGAGGAAGGCGCGGATTGCGCGGTTCAGGAACGCCGCGTCCTCGGCGCGCGTCTCGGTGGCGGCGCGGTGGCCGCGGTCGGAGGGAATGGTCGCCGCCTCCGCACCCGGGATCATCGCGGCCATGTCGCGTGTTTCCTCGGCGGGGTTGTAGAGGTCGAGCGGCGGGGAGAGCAGCAGCGTCTTCGCACGGATCGTGCCGAGGGCGGCCGCGACGTCGCCATCGAATCCCGGCGAGGCGCCGACGTCGTGCGCGTCGTAGGCCCGCGTCTGGCACAGCCAATCGAAGGCCTCGGGGCCGTGGGCCACGAAGCGCTGCTGCAGCTGCCGCATCTCCTCCAGCAGCGCGGCCGCGTCGCGGAACCGCTCCGTGGCCGGGGGCGTCGAGGGCGTGACCAGCTGGGTGAGCGGGGCCCAGAGGCGCATCGCGGCATTGCGCTCGCGCGGCCGCGTGAACGCATCGTCCTCGAAGAGCGCGCGGCGCGAGAGCTCGTTCATCAGCTGCGACCAGCGCGCGGCCCGGGCCATTGCGGTCATCCCCACCAGGCGTGCGGCGCGGCCGGGGTGGCTCACCGCCCATTGCAGCGCCTGCATGCCGCCCATGGAGGCGCCGACCACGGCATGGAGCGAGCCGATGCCGAGCGCATCGAGGAGGCGGCGCTGGCTTTCCACCATGTCCCGGATCGTGATGCGCGGGAAGGCGGCGCCGCGCTGGGTCACGCTGTTCGAAGGCGAGGAGGAGAGGCCATTGCCCAGCGCATCGATCACCAGCACGTGGTGCCGCTCCGGATCGAGGGCGCGCCTCGGCCCGATGAGGAAGTCGAGGCGGTGGTGGGTGCTGCCGATCGCGGTGAGGGCCAGCACCGTGTTGCCCTCGCGCCGCTCGCCGTGCTCCACCCACGTGAGGCGGCAGTCGTCGAGCTGCCCGCCGAGCTCGAGCGGCAACGCCCCGAGGGAGCGGACGTGGTGGGGGCGATCGATCCAGCCCGGGGCGAGGGGCGGATGCCGGCTCATGCGAGGCCGATCACCGCGCGGACCCCTTCGCCCCGCCGCATGCCGTCGAAGCCCGCGTTCACCTCGCCCAGCGCGAGGCGATGGGTGATGAGGCTATCGAGGTCGAGCCGGCCGTCGAGGTAGAGCTGGGCCAGCCACGGGAAATCGCGCGCGGGGCGCGCCGCACCGTACGAAGACCGCGTGATGCGCTTCTCGCCCATGATCGAGCCGAAGCGGAACCCCACCTTCCGGTCCACGGGCACCTTGCCGAGGATCACCACCTGGCCGCCCGGGCGTGTGAGGTCCATCGCGAGCTGCATCGCGGCCTCGTTGCCGGCGCATTCGAACACCGCGTCGGCGCCCCGGCCCTGGGTCATGCCCTTCACCGCCTCCACGGTCATCGCGTCCGAATCGAGCACGTGGGTGGCACCGAGGCGCGTGGCCATCTCCCGCCGCGAGGCATCGCGATCGACTGCGACGATGCACCCGGCCCCCGCGATGCGCCCGCCCTGGATCGCGTTGAGTCCCACGGCGCCGCAGCCGATCACCGCCATCGCCATGCCGGGCTGCACCAGGGCCAGGCGCACCACGGCGCCCACGCCGGTCATCACGCCGCAACCGATCAGGCACGCGCGATCGAGCGGCATCGCCCTCGGGATGGCGACGGCGCCGGATTCCGGGACCATCGAATACTCCGCGTGCGACGAGACCACGCCGAAGTGGTGCAGCGGCGCGCCATCGAGGGAAAGCCGGACGCCGCCATCGAGCATGCGGCCCGCGGGCTGGAACTTGCGGAACGGCTCGCACAGCACCGGCTGGTCGTTCGAGCAGTAGAAGCAGGCGCCGCAATGCGGATTCCACGAGGCGACCACGTGGTCGCCGGGCCGCAACGACTTGACCTCCGCGCCCACCGCTTCCACCACGCCCGCGCCCTCGTGCCCGAGGACGATCGGCAGGGGGTAGGGAAGGGCCCCCTGGATCACCTCGAGGTCGGTATGGCAGAGGCCGCTCGCATGGTTGCGCACCAGCACGTCGCGCGGACCCGGTGCGGGCAGCTCCACCTCCTCGATGGCGAGGGGGCGATCGATGCCATGGAGGACCGCGGCGCGGAATCTCATCGTGCGTTCAGCTCGGTCCGGTTCGTGCCTTCGTAGAAGACCGCCACCTTGCGCCGATGCGGCTCCTGCCCACGGGTGGGCATGCGGGAATGGGTACAGGAATATATACACTTTCTGCGGCATCCGGCATCCGGCATCCGGCATCCGGCATCCGGCATCGGGCGAGCCATGCGCGTCACAACGAAAAGGGCCCCGTGAGGGGCCCTTGTGCTTCCGTGCCGTGCCGCGTTGCTACACCGAGCCGCCGATGCGCGGCCGGATCTCGTTCTGCACGTGCTTTACTCCCACGATGCTGCCGGCCTCGCGACCGGCGCGATACGCCTGTCCCGCGGTGAGCGTGTAGCCCGAAAGCTTCACCACCGCGTCATGGGATTCAACGCCGACCTTGCCGGAGATGTTCCGGCTGGTCGCCAGCCGGTCCATCACCAGCGACTGGATGCGCTCATCCTCGGAGAGGCGGCGATCCTGCACGGTGATGCCGGGCTGCGTGATGCTGCGGTCCGCGACGGCCACGGGCCGCGCATCCGAGGCGGCCACGGCCTCGTCCGCAACCACCACCGTCTCGTTCGGCGAGAGCGACTCGCTCACGGCCAAGCGCTCGGAGATGAGCTCCGCGCCCGATTCCTCCACCGCGACATAAGGCGTGGGGATGTAGGTCGAGTTCGTGATGACGTCATGGTTGGCCCAGGCGGTCGCGGCCACTGCGGCCAGCGCGCCTACCAGCACGGTGTTGCGAACCTTCGGTTGGATCTTCATAGGTTGCCGCTCCTGTGTTGTGAGGGTCTGCCCATGTTCTGAACGGCATGCGCCGCTGAAGTTCGGCGTTTAATCGGCCGCATTCGGGAACTATCCTGACGACCCGATCAGCGTGGACCGGGAGCCACAACGAGATCGGCGATCACCTTTCCGAAGCAGGCGTCGGCGAACGCGTGGAGCTCCGCGGTGGTGCGGTTCTGCATCGGGTGCGGCACCAAGATCGACGCGCCATCGAAACCGATGGCGCCACACTGCGCGGCGAAAGCATCGCGGAATTCCTCCGTGAGGATGCTGACTCCGGCGAGCCCGCGCCGGTCCAGGTCCACCAGGTCGTGGGTGCTGCAAGAGGTGCACGAGCCGCAGTCCGAGAGCGCGATCACCACCGCCTGGCATTCCGCGGCGATCCGCTGCAGCATCTCGAGCGGCGCGGTGCGCGTGTTGGTGGGCTTCTTGTAGCGCCGTGTCGCGATGCCCCGCGCTGCGAAGAGCTGCTCCAACCGGTCGATGAACTCGTCGCCGCGCATCTTGCCGATGTCCATGAGGGCCACCGTGACGCCCTCGAGCGAAGGAAGCGGCGAGCGTCGCGGCCGCATTTCGGAAGCGGTCTCGGCCGTCGGATCGCGCATCGTGGTGGTGTTCATTCCCGGATCTCCCTCGTCACCGGTTGCGATTGGTCGCGGAACCTGCCGCCGGTCCAGCCGGCGAGTATGGCGGAGAAAAGTCCCGCCTCGCCGCCGGCGCGGACGATCAACAGTCCCTCGTCCCAGAACTTGGGCACCATCTCCTCCGCGCGCGCCGGATCGATGCCCTCGCCGACACCCTGCGCGCCTTTCACCAGGTCACGGCCCGGCCGCAGCAGCGCCGCGTGCAGCTCACGCGTGATGCGCGCGCGATCCCAGCCGGCGGTGCGATAGATGGCGTAGTGCTCGGGGCACAGCACCAGCATCGCGTTGGTGAACTGGCAGAGCTTGGGATGCCCCACGGCCGCCAGCGACATCGCGAGCGAGCGCGTGAGCTCTTCGGGAGTGCGCGAGCGCTGGTCGATGAAGCCCTGGATGCCGTCGCCCTGGAAGAGGGTCACGGCGTTCCTGCCCTTCGCGATGCCGCGCGCGACCGACAGCGGCTCCCACGTGGCGTCGCTCTCGTCCTCGGCGAAGCAGAAGGTGTATTTCCCCGGGCCGCCGAGAGTGGAGCGGTCGAGCTCGCCGGGACGCCCGCCGCCCACGTTGCGGATGATGAGCTGCAGCGCGCGCCCGATCGTGGCATTGGCTCGGTTGCCCTGGCCCAGCGCGTTGATGCCGGAGTTCATGCCGATGCGGCGGGCGATCTCGCCGTTCACCACGATCACGGGGCCGGAGAAGCACGTGGTGCACAGGAGGCCGTGCATGGTGAAGACGGGCACGAGTGCTGTCTCCAGCGCCGCCAGCAGCACCGGCATGTACTCGGGACGGCAGCCGGCCATCACCGCGTTGATGGCGACTTTCTCCACGGTGCAGGGGAGCAGGTTCGGCGGGACGAGCCCAACGACTTCATCGGGCTTGCGGCGCGCGCCCTGGAGCATGCGCAGGATGCGATCGTCGGTGGGCGGCACCACCGGCAGGCCATCGGTCCACCCGCGCTCGAAGCACGCCTCCATCGGGTCGTCCCATTCGCCGACCTCCACGCGGCGCGAGGTGAAGCCGGTTTCGCCGTAGCGCGCCACGAGGTGCTCGTGAACGCCGGGCTCGCGGGACTTCGAGCCGCAGCCGGGACGGAACGCGGGGAGGGCGGCGCCGAGCGTCTTCAACCCGGTCACCTCGCGCCACTCCTCCTTCACCCAACCCTCGGCGCGCGCGACTTCCTTGCCGCCCTTGAAGCGAATCAGCGTCGGCACCGTTTCGATGTCGCTGCGGAATGAGGCCTCGAGCGCGGAGTCGTCGCGCGTGGCGGTGCCGTCGAAGAAGGCGGGATCATCCTGCACGTAGACCGTGACCCCGGGAATCTCGGAAAGGTGCGGCTTCACCACGACGCACGTCTCGCATTCGCGCTTGGCGAAGACGACGAATCCTTCCTGCGGCATTTCCATGGGGGCTCCGGTCGAAGTCCTCCAATATATCGCGCCGCCCGGGTGATATCGCGAGGAAGTGGGTGTCGAGTTCACCACGGACACGGGGGAACACTGAGGGGGCACGGAGGAAAGCAGCAACAGTTTGAATGTTTTGCGACGGTCAACGCAGCCACGACTAACTCAACTTGTTTTCCCCCGTGCCCCCTCCGTGTTCCCCCGTGTCCTTGGTGAGACCGGCGCCCGCAATCCTCGGGCTGCCAGTCGCAGCCACGACCCCGCCCCGCGGGCGATAATGTCGCGGCCTGCCCCGAAACCACGGAGACGCCATGACCCGCAACAGAATCGCTGCCTTCGCCCTCGCCGCCGCCTCCCTCGTGGCCGCCTGCCTCGCATCCGCCGGCGAGGTAGTCCTCTATTCGTCGAACTCGGTCGACGCGATCAATGCCGTCACCGAGGAATTCAACAAGAAGAATCCCGACGTCAAGGTCTCGTCGGTGCGCGGCAGCACCGGGGCCATGATGCAGCGCATCAAGGCGGAGGCCGGGGCGCCCAAGGCCGACATCTTCTGGTCCGGCGGCTTCTCGGTGCTGCGGCTCTACAAGGAGTACTTCGAGCCCTACCAGTCGCCGGAGACCGCGGGCGTGAGCGCCGCGTACAAGGACCCGTCGGGTTTGTGGAGCGGCACCAACGCCCACGTGATGGTGATCATGGTGAACAAGCGCGCCCTGAAGGGGGATCCCTCGCCGAAGACCTGGTCGGACCTCGCCCACCCGCGCTGGAAGGATCGCCTCGTGGTGAGCGACCCGGAGAAGACCAGCTCGTCCTTCGCGACACTCTGGGGGATCGAGCAGTCGATCGGCCCGGCGCCGTTGCAGGGGATCGCGAAGAACGCGACCATCACCAGCACCGCATCGCAGGTGTTCGACGGCGTCGCCAAGGGCGAATTCGCGGTCGGCATGACGATGGAGTACGCCGCGCAGGAGTACGTCTCCGGCGGCAACAAGGACATCGAGATCGTCTATCCCACCGAGGGCACCTACATCGCGCCCGAGGGCATGGCGCTGGTGAAGGGCTCGCCCAACCCCAAGGACGCGAAGCGGTTCTACGACTTCCTCGCCTCGAAGGAGGCGCAGGCGATGCTGGTGCAGAAATTCTTCCGCCGCCCGATCCGCGACGACGTGGACACCACCAAGGTGGGCCTGCCGCGCGTGAACACCCTCAAGGTGGCGCCCATCGACGACGTGAAGGCGTCGGCTGCGCAGCCGGCATTCATCGCGACGTGGAAGGGGTTGGTGGCGGGGAAGTAGGGGTCACCCCCGGGTGGGATGTCATCCCCGCGTGGGATGTCATCCCCGCGAAGGCCGGGATCCCATTGGGCCCCCGCCTTCGCGGGGGTGACCGGGTTACTTCCTGAACCGCGCCACCAGCGCCATCACCGTCCTGGCGATGGCGAGCACGCTGCCCAGTTTCGCGAGCCACCCGGCGCCGCTGGAACGCCCGGAGCGCGCGGCGAAGAACGAAAGCAGCCCCGCCACCGGCAGCCCCACGAAGGTGCGGGCGCGCAGCGACGTGATCTCGGAGCGCAGTTGCGCGCGGAGCAACGCGGACCTTCCCACCAGCACCTGCTTGCGGATTGCGAGCTCGTCGGGCTGTGCGCTCATGGCGCCCCCCCTTCTTCACGCCGCCGCAGCGCTCCCACGTCTGCCTGGAATTCGTCGATCGTGGCCTTGAACGGGGCGGAGCGCTCCCGGAAAGCGGAGCGCATGCCCAGGAAGAGGAACACGCCCCCTCCCGCGTAGATGAGCGTGACCGCGCACGCGGCAAGCAACCGGTGCGTGTCCCAGAAGGCCACCACCACCGCCACGCCGGCCATCACCAGCGCGCAGCCGAGCAGCAATGCCGCGATGAATCCCTGCAGCAGCATCTCCTGCAGGTGGCGGGTCTCCTCGCGGAGCTCCACGCCGAAGAGCTCGACGCGCGTTCCCAGCAGCTCCACCAGCGTGCCGGCGGCGCCGCGGATGGTGCCTTCGCGCGGGCGCTCCTCGGCCTCGGCCGGGGCATCCATCGCTATCGGCGCGGCGTGCTGATGACGAGGCCGATGATCACGCCCAGGGCGGCGGCCACGGCGACCGAGGTCCAGGGATTTTCGTGGACGTAGGCATCGGCTTCCTTGGCGGCGTAGGACGCCTTCTGCCTCGCGGTGCCGTGCAGGTCGGCCAGGCGTGCCTTGGCGATGTTCAGGTTGGTCTCGACGGTGTCGCGCAGGGCGACCGCCTTCTCGCCGCTCACGTTGGCGAGCGAGCGCAGCAGGGCCTCGGAATCCTTGACCACCTTGTCGAAATCTTCCAGCAGTTGCGTGGTCGCGGAATCGACGTTCGATGACATATGTGCCTCCATGGGCGGTGGGTTCACCGCGGATCCGAAAGCATAGTCCATTTTCATGGCGCCCTCGGGCGTCGGCGATAATGCGGGCATGCGAATCCGCTTCGACCGTGTCACCCAGCGCTATGACGGGCAGCCCCTTTTCACGGACCTCGACCTCGAGATTCCCTCGGGGCGCTTCTTCACCCTCCTGGGGCCTTCAGGCTGCGGCAAGACCACGCTGCTCAGGATGCTCGCGGGATTCGTGGTCCCGGATGCGGGCCGCGTGTGGTTCGGCGACCGGGACGTCACGGCGCTGCCGGTGCACAAGCGCGGCGTCGGCATGGTGTTCCAGGATTACGCGCTCTTCCCCGACCGCTCTTCGCTCGCCAACGTGATGTACGGGCTGGAGGCGCGCGGCGTGGCGGCGAAGGATGCGAAGGCGCGCGCCATGGCGATGCTGGAGCGCGTCGGCCTGGGCACCTTCGCGGACCGCTCACCCGCGAAACTCTCGGGAGGCCAGCGGCAGCGGGTGGCCATGGCGCGCGCGCTGGTGATCGAGCCCGAGCTGCTTCTGCTCGACGAGCCGCTCGCGGCGCTCGACGTAAAGCTGCGGGTGGAGCTGCGGGCGATGGTGCGCGAGTTGCAGCTCGAGTCGAAGGTCACCACGGTGTTCGTGACCCACGACCAGGAAGAGGCGCTCGCGATGTCCGACGTGGTCGCGGTGATGGATCGCGGCCGCATCGTGCAGATGGGGGCGCCGGCGGAGATCTATGCGCGGCCGGAGAACGGGTATGCGGCGGATTTCCTAGGGAGTGCGAACCTCATTCCGGCGGAGGAGGGGAAGTTCAGGGTAGTGCGGCGGGAGGAGATTTCGATAGGAGAGGGCGATCTTCCCGGCACCATCGAAGCCGTCGAATTCCGCGGCTCGGTCACCGGCTACCGCGTCCGAACTGCCGTGGGCCTGATTCACGTCGACACCTGGAGCGTGCAGCACGGGCGGGCCCACGAGCGCGGCGAGCAGGTGGTGCTGCGCATCCCGCCGGACGCTCGCGTGGTGGCGGCGAAGTGAGCGCGGTGCTGCGCTGGAAGCGCGACCCGGCATGGACGCTGGTGATGCTGGGCGGCTTCGCGGTGCTGGGCCTCTTCCTCGTGTGGCCGCTCGCGACCACGTTCGCCTACAGCTTCCGCGGCAAGGAGGGCGGGTGGGGCTTTGGCGGCTACGCAACCTTCTTCGCGAGCCGGCCCTATCGCGACTCGCTCTGGAACACGCTGATCCTGGGCACCGCGGTCACGGCCACCTCGATGGCCGTGGGCGGCGCGCTCGCCGTGCTGGTGGCGCGGTGCCGGTTCCGCTTCGCGGGCTGGGTGGCAGCGTTGCCACTCGTCACGCTGGTGATCCCCGACGTGGTCGTCGCCGCCGCGTGGACGCTCATCCTCGGGCAGCAGGGCATCCTCAACACCTGGCTCGGGCCCACCGGCTGGCAGATCGGGTCCCTCTACTCGTGGTGGGGTCTCATCTTCGTGATGACGCTGAACAGCTACGTCTACGCGTTCGTGATGATCCTGGTGGGGTTGAAGGCCGTCGATCGCAACCTCGAGGAGGCGGCGATGAGCCTCGGCCAGCCGCTGCATCGCGTGCTGAGGGGGGTCACGCTCCCGCTCATCCTGCCGTCGATCTTCGGCGCGGCGCTGGTGGTGTTCACCCACGTGATCGGCAGCTTCGGCATCCCCGCGATACTCGGCGCGCGCATGCCGGTGCTCGCGGTGAAGGCCTACAACGAGTTCGTGAGCGAGCTGGGCGGCAACCCGCAGATGCAGACCATCATGGCGACGATCCTGGTGATGCTGGGGGTCGTGATGCTGGCGGTGCAGAAGCTCGCCATCGAGCGGCGGCAGTACCAGATGGAGTCGGGACGCACGCCGGCGCAGATTCCCATCAGCGGCGTGCCGGGCACGATCGCCGCGGCGGTGGTGGTGATCGTGGTGGTGCTGTCGCTGGCACCCGCGGTGGTGGCGGTGGTGACCGCGTTCACCCCTTCGCGCGGGCCGGTGCTCAACTACGGCGGCTTCACCCTGGTGCACATGACCACGGCGCTCACCAAGTCGGCGCAGCCGCTGTGGAACTCGCTCTCGCTTGCGGCCATCGCCACCGTGGCGGGCGTGATCTTCTCCGTGGCCGTCGCCTACCTGGTGGTGAAGCGCCGCTCGGCACTCACCGGCACCCTCGACGTGCTGGTGATGCTGCCGCTCACCATCGCCGGCACGGTGCTCGGCATCGCGCTGGTGAACACCTTCAACACCGGCTGGCTGGTGCTGACCGGCACCTGGATCATCATGGCGCTGGCGTACTTCCTGCGGCGCATTCCCAACAGCGTGCGCGCGGCGGTGGGGCCGCTGCACAACGTGCGCGATTCCATCGAGGAGGCGTCTGTGAGCCTGGGCGTGCCTCCCTTGAAGAGCTTCTTCAAGGTGGTGATGCCGCTGATACGTCCCGCGGTGG
>JANMHV010000079.1:0-1588 GCA_031375445.1 Burkholderiales bacterium
CGCGGGTACGAGTAGCCGTAGCGCGGGTAGCTGTAGCCATGGCCGTGGCCGTATCCGTGGCCGTGGTAGTCGCCGCGGCGATCGCCATCCCAGCGGTGGCCGTTGCGGTCGCCGCGATTCCAGTCGCCGCGATTCCAGTCGCCGCGTGCCGCGTGATCGCCACGCGGGCCATTCGTCGAACCGTCACGGCGCCCGTCGCGGTCCTGGGCGAGGACCAAGCCCGAGCCGCCTGCCAGCGCCACCGTTACCGCCAATGCGAGAAATTTGTTCATCCCCGCAGAACGCGCTGTCGCCTGGTGCGTTGACCCGGGCAGCCGACCGGACTACTCGAATAATTGGGTCAGAACAGGTTTTCCTCCGAAACCTGTTCTGACCCAATTATTTGACGTCCGAACGCGCGGCGTGGGCGCAGTGTCTATCGACCGCGTGTCCGATCCCCACTGGAGAACTCGATGACCGACGTCCGCAAGGGGCAGATGCCCGGGCAGCTCACTCGCGAGGAGTTTTCGCGCCGGTTCCGGGAATCCTTCTACGACCCGGCGTTCCTCAAGGCGGAGGATGCGGTGGCCGAGCTCGAGGAGATCGCCTGGGACGGCTACGTGAACGATCGCAAGGCGCCGTTCACCGCGAAGGCGGGAAAGGGTTTCGCCGACCCCGCTTACGAGCTGTCCGTGGAGTGGCGCGAGACCAGCGACCGGCTGAAGGCGGCGGAGAAGAAGCAGAAGGAGGCCCGGACGCGCTCACGCCTGCTGGTGATCTGCGCTTCTCCCCGCAGCGACGGCTCGTGCCCCGGGGAGATCTCCAAGACCTACCGGCTGGCGAAGCTGGTGCGCGACGAGGCGGAGGCCGGGAAGGTGGAGGTCGACTTCCTCGACCTGTCGCTGATCCCTTCCGAGTACAAGCGCCACATCCACCCGTGCAAGGGCTGCGTCTCCACCGCGATGCCGCTGTGCCACTGGCCGTGCTCGTGCTATCCCAACCACGCCTTCGACCAGACCAGCGACTGGATGGCGGAGATCTACGAGCGGTGGGTCGCCGCCCACGGCGTGGTGATCGTGACGCCGGTGCATTGGTACATGGCCACCAGCCCGCTCAAGCTGATGATGGATCGCCTGGTGTGCGCCGACGGCGGCAACCCCGATCCCACGCTCACGAACGGGAAGGACCCGAAGAAAGCCAAGCAGGTGGAGCTCGCCGGCTGGAGCTATCCCAAGCACCTCGCCGGGCGGGTGTATGGCGTGGCGGTGCACGGCGACGTGGCGGGCATCGAGGGCACGCGGCGCGCTCTCTGCGACTGGCTCGACTGGATGGGGCTCATCGATGGCGGCGACTTCGCGCGGCTCGACCGCTTCATCGGCTACTTCGAGCCCTACGCCACGAGCCACAAGGCGTTGGACCGCGACAAGGTGGTGCAGGAAGAGGTGCGCAACGTCGCGCGCGCCGTGGTAGCGGCGATCGGCGAGATGCGCAAGGGGACGCTGTCGAACCCCGGGAAGAAGCTCACCGACCCGCGACCGAAGTGAACCTTGAACCGGGGTCAGACTCCGGTTTTCCAGCGGCGGTCCGCTGACGCGGCCACGAAAACCGG
>JANMHV010000116.1:0-11989 GCA_031375445.1 Burkholderiales bacterium
GCCCCCCGAGTCGGACACCACGTGTCCCACGCCAACAACAAGACCAAGCGTCGTTACCTCCCGAACCTCCAGTACCGCAAGTTCTGGGTCGAGAGCGAGAACCGCTGGGTCAAGATGCGTCTTACCAATGCCGGTCTTCGCCTCATCGACAAGAAGGGCATCGATGTCGTGCTCGTCGACATGCGCGCCCGCGGCGAAAAAGTCTGAGGAGCTGAACCATGCGTGAAAAAATCAAGCTCGAGTCGTCGGCCGGCACCGGCCACTTCTACACCACCACCAAGAACAAGCGCACGATGCCGGACAAGCTCGAGATCAAGAAATTTGATCCGGTAGCGAGGAAGCACGTTGCGTATAAAGAGACGAAGTTGAAGTAACTGAGGGCAGCGGGAACGCCGTTGGAGCGGACTTGCGCCGCTCAACGTCGGCGGGCAGATGAAACCCCACTTAGGTGGGGTTTTTTCATTTGCACCAAGGCGAAGAGTTCGAGCGCACCCCAGCCACCCCTCAAATCAACCCCCGCTCCGCGAACGACAGGCACGCCCCCGGCGCCACGATGAAGTGGTCGAGCACCTTGATATCCACCAGCGCCAGCGCTTCGGCGAGCGTGCGGGTAAGCGCCTGGTCCTGCAGGCTCGGCTCGGCGACACCGGAAGGATGGTTGTGCGCGAGGATGAGCGCCGCCGCGTTGTGCGCAAGCGCCTGCTTGACCACCTCCCGCGGGTAGACGCTGGTTTGCGTGAGCGTGCCGCGGAACAGCTCCTCCGCCGCGATGACGCGGTTCTGCGCATCGAGGAAGACGCAGTAGAACGCCTCGTGGGCGAGGTGCTGCATGTGGAGCCGCAGGTAACCGCGCACCGCCGCCGGGGAGGCGAGCGAATCCCGCGCGCGCATCTCCTCCGCCAGCGCCCTGCGCGCCATCTCCATCACCGCCGCGATCTTCGCGTAGCGTGCCGCCCCCACGCCGGGGAGCGGAGCCAACTCGCGCTGGCTGGCGGCGAGCACTCGGGAGAGGCGCCCGAACCGCTCCAGCAGGCCGCGCGCGATGTCGAGGGCGCTGTGCCCGGGGATGCCGGTGCCGAGGCACACCGCGACCAACTCCGCATCCGAGAGCGCATGGGCGCCCTGCGTGAGCAATCGCTCCCTCGGCCGCTCGGAGAGCGGCCATTGCGCCATGGACATGCGGGCCTCCGACGTGCGTAAAATGTCTTTATGGACAAGGTCTTGAAACGCCGTGTGTTGCTCGGGGTAACGGGCGGGATTGCCGCCTACAAAGTGGCGGAGCTCGCGCGCCTGCTGCAAAGGAACAACGTGGAGGTGCAGGTCGCGATGACCGAGGCGGCGACGAAGTTCGTCGGCACCGCCACCTTCCAGGCGCTCACCGGGAAACCCGTGGTGACCGACCTGTGGGACGCGAGCTTCCCCAACGCGATGGCGCACATCGAGCTCTCGCGCGGCGTGGACGCGATCGTCGTGGCCCCCGCGTCCACCGACTTCCTCGCCAAGCTGGCCCACGGCCTGGCCGACGACCTCCTCTCCACGACGTGCGTCGCGCGCAGCTGCCCGCTGCTGGTCGCGCCGGCGATGAACGTGGAGATGTGGGAAAACGCCGCCACCCAGCGCAACGTCGCGCAATTGCGCGGCGATGGCGTGGTGTTCCTCGGGCCCGCCGCCGGCGACCAGGCGTGCGGCGAGGTGGGCATGGGCCGCATGCAGGAGCCCGAAGAACTGCTGGCCGGCATCCTCGCCTTCCTCGCACCGAAGAAGCTCGCGGGGCGCAAGGTGGTCGTGACCGCCGGGCCCACGTTCGAGGCCATCGACACCGTGCGCGGCATCACCAACTTGAGCTCCGGGAAGATGGGCTTCGCGCTCGCCGAGGCGGCGATGTCGCTCGGCGCCGATGTGACGCTCATCAGCGGGCCCACGGCGCTCACGCCGCCCTCGGCCTCGCACTTCGTCTACGCCACCAGCGCCGCGGAAATGATGAACGCGGTGAAGGCCCACGTGGCCGGCGCCGACTTCTTCCTGAGTGTGGCCGCCGTGGCGGACTACACGCCGGTGGCGGCGGTCACGCGCAAGCTGAAGAAATCCGCCGAGCCGATGGAGCTGAAGTTGAAGCCCACCGAGGACATCCTCTCGTACGTGGCGGCGCTGGAAAGCGGCCCGTTCTGCGTCGGCTTCGCGGCCGAAAGCGAGAACCTCGCCGACTACGCGCAGGCCAAGCGGGCCCGCAAGAAGATCCCGATGATCGTCGCCAACCTGGTCCAGAACGCCATCGGCCGCGACGAGAACGAGGTCACGATCTACGACGACGCCGGCGCGCACCACCTTCCCCGTGCGCCGAAGTCGAAGATCGCCCACGCCATCCTCGCGCATGCGCTCGCGCTCGAGGAATCGCGGCAGCGCGCGGCGCGTCCCACCCCCGCCAGGCTGCCTTCCTAACCCTCTCCCCGGCCCTCTCCCAAGGGAGAGGGAGACGCCCATCCCATGAGAACGCTGGACATCAAGATCCTCGACGAGAGGATGCGGACCCGATTGCCCGCCTATGGCACCGAGGGCGCCGCGGGCCTGGACCTGCGCGCCTGCATCGACGCCCCGCTCACCCTTCAGCCCGGGCAGGCGCAGCTCATCCCCACGGGGCTCGCGATCCACCTCGCCGACCCCGGCCTCGCCGCGATGCTGCTGCCGCGCTCGGGCCTGGGCCACAAGCACGGCATCGTGCTCGGCAACCTGGTGGGCCTCATCGATTCGGACTACCAGGGCCCGTTGATGGTGTCATGCTGGAACCGCGGCCAGGAGGCGTTCGTCGTGAACCCGATGGAACGCATCGCGCAACTGGTGGTGGTGCCGGTCGTGCAGGTGAGGCTCAACGTGGTCGAGTCGTTCGAGGAAAGCGCTCGCGGCGCCGGCGGCTTCGGCTCGACGGGAAAGCACTGATGCGCGGCATCGTTCTTTTCGCGCACGGCGCCCGCGACCCGGAATGGGCGCGGCCCTTCGAGGCGATCCGCGACCGCGTGCGGCAGAGCCGGCCTGAATGCCCGATCTCGCTCGCTTTCCTCGAGATGATGTCGCCCAGCCTCGAGGAGGCGATCGCGGAAGTGGTGCAGGCGGGCGCCTCGACGGTGGTGGTGTTTCCGCTCTTCATGGCGCAGGGCGGGCACCTGAAGAAGGACTTGCCGCGAATTCTCGATGAGATTCGTGCGGCGCGGCCGCACATCCCCATTTGCCTCGAGAGCGCGATTGGCGAGGTGCCGGAAATTCTCGAGGCTATTACTGCGTGGATCCTGGAGCGCGCCGACTAGCGAATCAGCGGCCAGTAAACCTGGGAATGGGGATGAATGGGATGAAGAGGATAAATGGGATTCAGGTCGTTCAAATACTGCGCGTAGAGAATGAGCCTCGTTACGTGCACGACGCCCCGACTCGCTAGAAATCATTCATCCCATTAATCTCATTCATCCCATTCATCCCCATTCCCAGGTTTACTGCTCGCGTTATTCGCAGCGCTCACTTCTTGGCACCGCAAATACCGAACCCATCGTTCCACCCCATCGAGTACTGCGCGTCGGCGGACATGCGCTTGGCGTCCTTCCGCGCATATTCCGACTTCTTCGCCGACTCGCAGCCATCGATGTAGCCCTCGCGCACGGCGGGGGGGTAACCCGCGAGGTTGTAGGTGGGCTTCGAAGCCTTCTGCCGGCGCTCCGCGGCGGCGGCGGGCGCCTCGGGCTGGTTCGGCGGCGGCGCCTGGGGGACGGCGGCGCAGCCCCCGGCGAGTAACAGCAGCATCGCAACGGGCAATCTCATGTCGGTTACCATTTCATCCATGAAAACACTTCGGTTGGACCCCCTCACTGCGGCCCGCGTTCTTGCCGTGGCGCTCCTCGTTGCCGCCCTTCCCGCGCTGGCCCAGAAGGCGAACCGCACCGCCACCGTGAAAGTCGGCCCGCATCCCCTCAAGGTGGAGGTCGTGGCCTCCGACGAGGAGCGCTCCAAGGGCCTCATGTTCCGCGAAAAGCTCGGGCGCGACGACGGCATGCTCTTCATCTTCTCGGAGCCCGCGTACCACGCGATGTGGATGAAGAACACGCTGATCCCGCTATCGGTCGCGTTCATCGACGGCGAGGGCGCCATCCTCAACATCCTCGACATGGAGCCGCAGACGCTCGACTCGCACATGTCGGCGGGACCGGCGCGCTACGCGATCGAGACCAACAAGGGCTGGTTCGCGGCGAAGAAGGTGAAGGCCGGCGACAAGGTCACCGGCCTGCCGAAGTGACCCTCTCCCCGGCCCTCTCCCAAGGCAGAGGGAGGACTCAGCCGAACATCGCGGTGCGGAAGAGTCCGCCCGAAGCCACCATGAAGAACAGCATCGGGATCGAGAGCATCACGTTGGTCCGCGAGGCGATGAATGCGGCACGGCGCGCGCGATTCTTCTCGTCGTCGGTGGCGGGCACGATCCCCAGCGCCTTCTTCTGGTTGGGCCAGATCAGCACCCAGACGTTGAACAGCATGATGAGCCCCAGCCACGCGCCGACGCCGATCGGAACGTAGGCCTTCTCCTTGAACAGCAGCGCCTCGTCCGCCTTGCCGCCCAGCAGCATGAAGCCGAACAGCACGGTGGCGAGCGCCGCCCAGCGGAAGAATAGCAGCGCGCGCGGCGCCACGTGCCGCGTGATGCCCGCGCCCGAGGGCGGGGTGTCGGCCGCGGCGGCCTTGAGGGCATCCACCTGCACGAAGTTGAAGTAGTAAAGCATTCCGACCCACATCACCCCGGCCCCGATGTGCAGCCAGCGCCCGATTCCCAACTGGATGAAATCGCCGGTCATGTCAGCCTCCCATGATCTTGCGGGCGAGGAAGTACAGGACCGCGGTGAGGAGCACCCCGGCGATGACCGTGCCCCAGAGGGATTCCAGCGGATTCTTCATGGCGGACTCCGGCGAGTGGGAAGGAACGAACCCGGCGGATTCTAGCACGGCCCCCCGGCCGGTTCGCCGAAAACCCCCATGAATTGAATGGGTTATTACGCCGCGAGCCGCGCCGCGTGGAGGGCGGCCAGGGCCTTGGCGCGGCTGAGATCGCAAGCGTCGCCGACGGCATGGAGGCATCCGGCGACGAGGTTCACCACCGGGACCGGCAACGGCATCTCGCCGCGCATGACCGCCTCGATCCAGCGCACGATGCCCGCGGCGTCGACGTCGAGGTCGGCGAGCGGATTGCGCGAGTCCACCGGGTCGGCCTCGAAGAGCCGGGTCACGCGGCCGCCGTGCACGTGCTCGATGCAGGGCCGCACGGTGAGGTGGCGCGAAAGGTCGTCGCGCGGCCACTCGAGCGCCAGGTGCTGGCCGCCGGTGGCGGCGGCGAGGCCCACCAGCCGGCCGCGGCTCTCGGGCCCGACGCAGAAACCGAGGCGGATCGCATCGGCGCGCGTGGGGTCCAGCGCCTGCGCCACGCGATGGGCGCTGTTCTCGATGCCCAGGCGCCCGCGCAGCGCCAGCAGCGCCGCGAACGAGGGGGCGAGCAGCTGCACCGGCACGAACGCCACGTGGCGCTCGACGATCTCGTGGTCGACCTGCGCAAGCGTGGCGCAGGGCAGGATGCCGATCTCGCGCAGCACGCGCGCGGCCGAAATGCCTCGCGGCGAATCGAGCGTGCCATGGATCACCACCGGGATGCCGAAGCGGCGCAGCAGCGACGCGGCGAGCGCCGCCAACCGCGCCTCGCCCTCCACGGCGCCGTAGGCGGGGATGGCGATCGCACGCGCCTCGAGCGGCGGCGACCAGGGCGCCAGCCGCTCGGTCACCGCCCGATGCAGGCCCAGCAGTTCCTCGTGGGTCTCGCCACGCGCGGCGATGCCCGCGACCACCGCGCCCAGCTCCACGTCGTCCATCGACTCGTCGAGGATCGCGCCCCACAGGCGCTGGGCCTCATCGGCATCGAGGGGAGTTCCGGAGCCGCGCGCGAGGATGCGGCGAATGTCGTGCACGAATTGCATGGGTGGGTCTTAGCACCTTGCGTGCCACGAACGAAAACCGGGGTCAGACTAATGGGGTCAGGTTAGTTTTCGATCCGTGCCCGATGGGGCACGAGCGACCGAAAACTAACCTGACCCCATTAGTCTCAACCGGAGTCTGACCCCGGTTTTCGAACCAATCAGGTGCAATGCTGCGCCGCGTCAACGCCAATCGGGGGCATACAATCGCGGGCTCATGGATACGCACCCGTACTCTCGCCTCACCCCGGACGTGGTGCTGAACTCGCTGGAGGCCCGCGGCCTCCTCTGCGATGGCCGCCTCCTCGCGCTCAACAGCTACGAGAACCGCGTCTACCAGGTGGGGCAGGAGGAAGGCCCGCCGGTGGTGGCGAAGTTCTACCGCCCCGACCGGTGGAGCGACGCGCAGATCCTGGAGGAGCACGCGTTCGCGCGAGAGCTCGAGGATGCCGAGATCCCGGTGGTGGCCCCGCTCGCGTTGCAGGGCAACACGCTCAACGCGGCCGAGGGCTTTCGCTTCGCGGTCTTCCCCCGCAAGGGGGGCCGCGCGCCGGAGCTGGAGGACGAGAACACGCTCGAATGGCTGGGCCGCTTCATCGGCCGCATCCACGCGGTGGGGGCGGCGCGTCCCTTCGAGCATCGACCCCGCATCGGCATCGAGGAGTTCGGCGTCGAGCCGCGCCAATTCCTGCTGGCCGGCGGCTTCATTCCCGCCGACCTCGTGACGCCGTATACACAGGTCGTCGACATGGCGCTCGACGGCGTTCGCGCCGCCTTCAAGCGCGCGGGCGAGCCCGTCACCCTGCGCCTTCACGGCGACTGCCACGCCGGCAACGTCCTGTGGACGCCGGATAACGGCAACTCCCGGGGCGGCCCCCACTTCGTCGATCTCGACGACGCGCGCCAGGGCCCCGCGGTGCAGGACCTGTGGATGCTGATCTCGGGCGACCGATCCACCATGGCGCGGCAGCTGAAGCACATCCTCAAGGGCTACGAGGACTTCCGCGAGTTCGACGACCGCGAGCTGAACCTGGTGGAGGCGTTGCGGACGCTGCGCCTCATCCACTACGCCGCATGGCTCGCACGCCGCTGGGACGACCCCGCGTTTCCCATCGCGTTCCCGTTCTTCGATACGCCCCGCTACTGGCAGGATCGCATCCTCGAATTGCGCGAACAGGTGGCCCTGATGCAGGAGCCGCCGATCGTGCCGGCCTAGCAGGGGCGTTTCGCGGTTACATTTCGACGCACTCCACGGGAAACCGCCCCCGGATTCTCTGTTCCAATGGCCAGTCCCCAAGAAAAACATGCCGATGAGCGCCCTCCCCCCTGCCCCCGTGTCGAACCCGCCCCGCCGTGGCTGGGTGTACCCGGTCATCATCGTGGCGGTCATCGCCGGCATGGCGGTGGCGGCATGGTTCATGTTCATCCGCGACGACCCGGCCCCCGCCCCCGCGGCCAAGGGCGGCGCCACCCAGGAGGGCAAGGCGGGCGGCAAGGGCAGCGGCAAGGCCGGCGCAGGCAAGGGCGGCGGGCGCGGAGGCGATCCGAACCGCGTGCAGCCGGTAACCGCCGTCGCGGCCCGCTCCGGAGACCTCAACATCGTGCAGACGGCGCTCGGCACCGCCACCGCGGGCAAGGTGGTGACGGTGAAGCCGCGCGTGGACGGCCAGCTCCAGAGCATCGCCTTCGAGGAGGGCCAGCTGGTGAAGCAGGGCCAGGCCCTGGCGCAGATCGACCCGGTGCCGTTCCAGGTGGCCCTGCAGCAGGTCGAGGGCAACCTCGCGCAGACCGCGGCCCAGCTCAACAACGCGCGCCTCGACCTCGAGCGCTACAAGACGCTCCTCGCGCAGGACTCCATCGCCGCGCAGCAAGTGGACCAGCAGGCGGCGCAGGTGCGCCAGCTCGAGGGCACGGTGAAGGTGGGGCAGGCGCAGGTGGACAACGCGAAGCTGCAGCTTTCATACACCCGCATCGCGGCACCCATCGCGGGGCGGGTGGGACTCAAGCAGGTCGATGCGGGCAACATGGTGCGCGGCTCCGACGCCACCGGCATCGCGGTGATCACCCAGGTGGACCCGATCTCCGTGGTCTTCACCATCCCCCAGGACACGCTGCCCCGCGTGCTCGCGCGCCTCAAGGCCGGCGAGCGCATCGGGGTGGAGGCGTGGGATCGCGAGCAGAAAGCGGTGCTCGCGCGCGGACGGCTCATCAGCACCGACAACCAGATCGACGTCACCACCGGCACCGTGAAGCTCAAGGCCGAGTTCCCCAACGCGGAGAACAAGCTCTTCCCGAACCAGTTCGTGAACGTGCGCATGGTGGTCGACATCCGCAAGAACGTCGTGATCGTGCCGTCGGCCGCGATCCAGGGCGGCGCCCAGGGCACCGTCGTGTACGTGGTGAAGGAGGACAGCACCGTCACGCTGCGTCCGGTGAAGACCGGTCCCATCGAAGGCCAGAACACCGCGGTCGAGTCGGGGCTCGTGGCCGGCGAGCGCGTCATCACCGATGGCGTGGACCGCATCCGCGAGGGTGCCAAGGTGGAGGTCACGCTGCCCGGCGCGCGCGGCGGCGGCGCGGGCGGTGGCGCACGCGGCAACATGGACCCGGCCAAGCGCGAGGAGATGCGCAAGAAGATGGAGTCGATGACGCCGGAGCAGCGCGAGCAGTTCCGCAAGCAACGCCAGGAGGAGCGCGGCGCGGAAAGTGCCGCGCCCGCCGCGGCGCCCGCGCCGGCGAAGGCCGAGGCGGCGAAAGTCGAGCCGGTGAAGCCTGCGGCCGCCGCCCCGGCGCCGTCGAAGCCGGCCCCCGGCAAATCCCCACCGGCCGCCGCGCCCGGCAAGGCCGCTCCCGAAGCCGCACCGGCCGGCGGCGAGGACCGCGATGCCTTCAGGAAGAGCCTCGAGGGCATGACGCCCGAGCAGCGGCGCGAGGCGGTGAAGAAGCGCCTCGAGGCGATGACTCCCGAGCAACGCGAGGAATGGAAGAAGCGCCGCGAGGCGCGCGAGAAGGCGTCGCAGTAAGTGAACCCGTCACGCCTCTTCATCCTGCGGCCGGTGGCGACGGCGCTCCTGATGCTGGCGATCCTGCTGGCGGGCTGGGTCGCCTACCGCCAGCTGCCGCTCTCCGCGCTGCCGCAGGTCGACTACCCCACGATCCAAGTGGTGACGCCCTACCCGGGTGCCAGCCCCGACGTGGTCACCTCCTCGATCACGGCACCCCTCGAGCGCCAGTTCGGCCAGATGCCGGGCCTGAAGCAGATGTCGTCCACCAGCTCCGGCGGCGCCTCGGTGATCACGCTGCAGTTCGACCTCGTGATCGAGCTCGATTCCGCGGAGCAGGAGGTACAGGCCGCGATCAACGCCGGCGGCAACCTGCTGCCCGCCGACCTGCCCTCGCCGCCCATCTACAGCAAGGTGAACCCGGCCGACGCGCCGATCCTCTCGCTCGGCATCACGTCGAAGACGATGAAGATGACCCAGGTGCAGAACCTGGTGGACACGCGCCTCGCGCAGAAGATCTCGCAGACCCCGGGGGTGGGCCTGGTGACGCTCTCCGGCGGCCAGCGCACGGCGGTACGCGTGCAGGTGAACCCGCGGGCCGCCGCGGCCTCGGGCCTCTCCATGGAAGAGATCCGCACCGCCATCAACGCCGCCAACGTGAACCAGGCCAAGGGCAGCTTCGACGGCCCGGCGCGGGCGTACACCATCGACGCCAACGACCAGCTGAGGAGCCCCGAGGAATACAAACAAGTGGTCGTGGCGTACAAGAACGGCGCGCCGATCTACCTCACCGACATCGCCGACGTGGTGGAGGACGCCGAGAACATGCGGCTCGCCGCCTGGATGAACGACACGCCCGCGATCATCGTCAACATCCAGCGCCAGCCCGGCGCCAACGTGATCGACGTGGTCGACCGCGTGAAGGCGGTGCTGCCGGCCCTCACGGCGGCGCTGCCCGCATCGATCGAGGTGAGCCTCCTCACCGACCGCACCACCACCATCCGCGCCTCGGTGCACGACACCCAGTTCGAGCTGCTGCTCGCCATCGGCCTCGTGGTGGCGGTGATCTTCGTCTTCCTGAGGAGCGCCACCGCCACACTGATCCCCGCCGCCGCCGTGCCGCTGTCGATCGTGGGCACCTTCGGTGTCATGTATCTGATGGGGTTCTCGATCAACAACCTGACGCTGATGGCGCTCACCATCGCCACCGGGTTCGTGGTCGACGACGCGATCGTGGTGATCGAGAACATCTCGCGCTACGTGGAAGAGGGCGAAGACCCCATGGCCGCGGCGCTCAAGGGCTCGAAGCAGATCGCCTTCACCATCATTTCGCTCACCTTCTCGCTGGTGGCGGTGCTGATCCCGCTGCTCTTCATGGGCGACGTGGTGGGGCGGCTCTTCCGCGAGTTCGCGATCACGCTTGCGGTCGCGATCCTGATTTCGGCCTTCGTCTCCCTCACGTTGACGCCGATGATGGCGGCGCGCCTGCTCAAGCACACGCCGCCGGAAAAGCAGGGGAAGTTCTACCGCAAGAGCGGGGAAGTGTTCGACAACCTGGTGGGCCGCTACGAACGCGTGCTCGACTGGGTGCTGCGCCACCAGCCGCTCACGATGATCGTGTTCCTGGTGACGGTCGCCCTCACCGCGCTCCTCTACCTCGTGATCCCGAAAGGCTTCTTCCCGCTGCAGGACACGGGCTTGATCCAGGGCGTATCGGAATCCTCCCAGGACACGTCGTTCTCCGCCATGTCGGCGAAGAGCCGCCGCCTTGCCCAGGTGATCCTCGAGGATCCGGCGGTGGCGAGCGTCTCCTCGTTCATCGGCGTGGACGGCACCAACATCACCCCCAACGCCGGGCGGTTGCTGATCGCGTTGAAGCCCCACGGCGATCGCGAACGCGGAGCCGTGGTGATCGAGCGCCTCAAGCGCCGCGTCGTCCAGGACGGCGGCCTCACGCTCTACCTGCAGCCGGTGCAGGACCTCACCATCGAGGACCGGGTGAGCCGCACCCAGTTCCAGTTCACGCTCGAGGGCGCCAACCGCGAGGAGCTGCGTGACTGGACCAAGAAGGTGGTCGAGAGGCTCCGCGGCCTGCCGCAGATGGTGGACGTGGCCTCCGACATGCAGGACGAAGGGCTCCAGGCCTACGTCACCATCGACCGCGACTCCGCCGGGCGCGTGGGCGTGACCCCCGCCGCCATCGACAACGCGCTCTACAACGCCTTCGGCCAGCGCCTCGTCTCCACCATCTTCACCCAGGCGAGCCAGTACCGCGTGGTGCTCGAGGTGAAGCCCGAGTTCCGCCGCGGCCCCGCGGCGCTGAACGACATCTTCATTCCCGGCGCGGGCGGCGTGCAGGTGCCGCTTTCGGCGGTGGCCACGGTGAGCGAGCGCGTGACGCCGCTGGCGGTGAGCCACATCGGGCAGTTCCCCGCCACCACCATCTCGTTCAACCTGGCCGCGAACTACTCCCTGGGGCAAGCCGTCGACGCGATCGAGACGACCACGAAGGAGATGGCGCTGCCGGCGAGCATCCGCACCGGCTTCCAGGGCGCCGCACTCGCCTTCCGGGCCTCGCTCGTCAACACGCTGCTGCTCATCCTCGCCGCGATCGTCACCATGTACATCGTTCTGGGCGTGCTCTACGAGAGCTACATCCACCCGGTGACGATCCTCTCGACGCTGCCCTCCGCCGGCGTGGGCGCGCTGCTTTCGCTGCTGCTCGCGGGCCAGGACCTCGGGATCATCGCGATCATCGGCATCATCCTGCTGATCGGGATCGTGAAGAAGAACGCGATCCTGATGGTGGACTTCGCCCTCGACGCCGAGCGCGAGCAGGGCCTCTCGGCGCCCGACGCCATCCGCCAGGCCGCACTGCTGCGCTTCCGCCCGATCCTCATGACCACGATGGCGGCCCTGCTGGGCGCGCTGCCGCTGATGCTCTCCTGGGGTGTGGGCGCGGAGCTGCGCCGGCCGCTCGGGATCGCGATGGTGGGC
>JANMHV010000167.1:0-10579 GCA_031375445.1 Burkholderiales bacterium
GGCGGGGCTGCGGGTGGGCAACGGGCGGGTGAACGTGTTCGTGGTAGCGGATGAAGGGCAACCCTCTCCCCGGCCCTCTCCCAAGGGAGAGGGAGATCTTTGCTGGGCCTTCTCGACCGACCTGCATTGCCCCGACTGCGACATCCACTATGGCGACCCTTCGCCGGCGCGGTTCTCGTTCAACTCGCCGCTGGGCGCCTGCGAGACCTGCCGCGGCTTCGGCCGCGTGATCGGCATCGACTACGGGCTGGTGGTGCCGGACGAGGCGAAGACGCTCGGCCAAGGCGCGGTGAAGATCTTCCAGTCGAAGAGCTACGACGAGTGCCAGGGGGACCTCGCGAAGTATGCGAAGAAGCGCGGCGTCGCGATGGACATCGCATGGCGCGACCTGCCGGAAGCCGATCGCCGCTGGGTGATCGAGGGCGACCGCGAGTGGGTGAGCTGGAACAAGTCGGGCAAGACCCACTGGTACGGCGTGCAGAAGTTCTTCGACTGGCTCGAGACCAAGTCGTACAAGATGCACGTGCGCGTGCTTCTTTCCCGTTATCGCGCCTACACGCCGTGCACCGCCTGTGACGGCGCGCGGCTCAAACCCGAGTCGATACTGTGGCGCGTGGGCACCAAGGCGAACGCGGATGCCGTGCTGGCGCCGGAGAAGCGCTACATGCCGCGCGGGGCCCAATGGAGCCGCGCCCAGCTCGACAGCGTTCCCGGGCTCTCGATCCACGACGTGATGCTGCTGCCGGCCGATCGCGTGCTCGAGCTCTTCAAGGTCCTCACGCTTCCCGCGCCGCTGGACGAAGCCACAGAGCTGCTGGTGGGCGAGATCCGCTCGCGCCTCGCCTTCGTCTGCCAGGTGGGGCTGGGTTATCTCACCCTCGATCGCCAGTCGCGCACCCTTTCCGGCGGCGAAGTGCAGCGCATCAACCTCACTACCGCGCTCGGCACTTCGCTCGTGAACACGCTCTTCGTCCTCGACGAGCCCTCCATCGGCCTGCACCCGCGGGACATGGGGCGCGTGATCGACGTGATGAAGCGCCTGCGCGACGCGGGCAACTCTCTGGTAGTGGTGGAGCACGACCCGCAGATCATGCTGGAAGCCGACAAGCTGCTCGACATGGGGCCCGGACCCGGCGAGCGCGGCGGCAACATCGTGTTCTACGGCTCGCCGGATGAGCTGCGCCGCGCGACGACCCTTACCGCGGACTACCTCTCCGGACGCAAGCGCGCCGACGCCCGCCGCGCCGACGAGGAGATCCGCAGGCCGGGCATGCAGGTGCCCAACGATCTTGCGAAGGATCCCCTCTACGGCACCGTGAGCGTCGGCATCCGCGGCGCCACCGAGCACAACCTGAAGAACATCGACGTCGATTTCCCGCTGCAGCGCCTGGTGACCGTGACCGGCGTGTCGGGCTCGGGCAAGTCCACGCTGGTGCAGGACGTGCTGCGTCCGGCGCTGCTTAAGCACCTCGGCAAGCCCACGGAAACACCCGGCGCCTTCCGCGAGATCGTCGGCGCCGACAACGTGAGCGACATCGTCTTCGTCGACCAGTCGCCGATCGGGCGCACCACGCGATCGAATCCCGCCAGCTACGTCGGCGCCTTCGACGCGATCCGCGAGCTCTTCGCCGGCGCGCAGGAGTCCAGGAACCGCGGCTACACCGGCGGCACCTTCAGCTTCAACAGCGGCAACGGCCGCTGCCCCACCTGTTCCGGCAACGGCTTCGAGCACGTGGAGATGCAGTTCCTCTCCGACGTGTACCTGCGCTGCCCCGATTGCGACGGGCGGCGCTACCGCGACGAGGTGCTGGAGGTGAAGATCGACGGCCGCAGCATCGCCGACGTGCTCGAGCTCACCGTCGAGCTGGCGGTCGCGTTGTTTTCGCCCAAGTCGGAGATCGTGCGCCGGCTGCAGCCGCTGGTGGACGTGGGCCTCGATTACCTGCGCCTCGGCCAGCCGGTGCCGACGCTTTCCGGCGGCGAGGCGCAGCGCCTCAAGCTCGCGGGCCACCTCGCCGAGGCCGGCGGACGCTCCATCGCCGCACTCCCGAAGCGTCCCGACGGCTCGGTGAAGGGCTCCCGCATGTTCCTGTTCGACGAGCCGACCACGGGCCTGCACTTCGAGGACGTCTCCAAGCTGCTCGCCTCGTTCCGCAAGCTGCTCGCGGCAGGCGCCTCGCTCGTCGTGATCGAGCACAACCTCGACGTGATCCGCGCCTCGGACTGGCTGATCGACCTGGGCCCCGAGGGCGGGGATGCGGGCGGCGAGGTGGTCGCGATCGGCACGCCGCAAGCGGTGATGCAGGTCCCCGCCTCCCATACCGGCCGCGCGCTGGTGGATTACGAGCGCGCGCTGGTGGAGCCGCCGTTGCTGCGCGCGCCGGTGGCCGCCGAGGCGGCGCCGCGCCTGCCCTATCGCCCGCCCATGATCCAGGTGCGCCACGCCCGCGAGCATAATTTAAAGGGCATCGACGTCGAAATCCCGCGTGGCAAGTTCACCGTCGTGACGGGCGTTTCGGGCTCGGGCAAGTCGACGCTCGCCTTCGACATCATCTTCGCCGAGGGCCAGCGCCGCTACCTCGAGTCGCTGAACGCCTACGCGCGCCAGTTCGTGCAGCCCGCGACCAAGCCCGACGTGGACGCGATCTTCGGCATCCCGCCCACGGTGGCGATCGAGCAGCGAACCAGCCGCGGCGGCTCCAAGTCGACGGTGGCGACCCAGACCGAGATCCACCACTTCCTGCGCTTGCTGTTCGTGAAGCTCGGGACGCAGTACTGCCCGGGCTGCGACGTGCCGATCGAGCCCCAGAGCATCGATGCCATCGTCGCCCGCGTGATGAAGGAGCAGCGCGGCCGCAAGGTCGCGGTGCTGGCCCCACTCGTCACCAACCGCAAGGGGTTCTACACCGACCTCGCGAAATGGGCGCTGGGCAAGGCGGTCTCCCACCTGCGCGTCGATGGCGAGTACCTGCCCACCAAGGGCTGGCCGCGCCTCGACCGCTTCCGCGAGCACACCATCGAGCTGCCGGTAGGCGAGGTGGAGGTGAAGCCGGAAAACGAGAAGCAGCTTCGCCACGCGGTGGAGCAGGCGCTGGAGCTCGGCAAGGGCGTGCTGCATCTGTGCTGCGGGGGCTGGGGCGATCGCGAGACCCAGATCTACTCGGTGAAGCGCGCATGCCCCTCGTGCGGGCGCAGCTTCCCGGAGCTCGACCCGCGCCTCTTCTCGTACAACTCGAAGCACGGATGGTGCGCCGCCTGCTACGGCACCGGGCTGAAGATCGACGAGGTGAAGTGGGACGAGGAACGCTCCAAGACCGGCACCCAGGACCACGTGCTCGATTCCTGGGTCGAATGGCTGGAGCTGGACGAGACCTGCACCGAGTGCGACGGCAAGCGCCTCAACAAGGAGGCGCTCGCGGTGCGCTTCCGCGGGCAATCCATCGCCGACATGAGCGCGCAGCCGATCTCGAAGGCGCACACGTTCTTCGAGAAGCTGGGGGTTGCCGGGCGCGAGGCCGAGATCGCCCGCGACCTGCTGGCGGAGCTCGCCTCGCGCCTGGGCTTCCTCGAGCAGGTGGGGCTGGGTTACCTCTCGCTCGACCGCGGCGCGCCCACCCTTTCCGGCGGCGAGGCGCAGCGCATCCGGCTGGCGGCGCAACTCGGCTCCAACCTGCGCGGCGTCTGCTACATCCTCGACGAGCCGACCATCGGCCTGCACCCACGCGACAACCTGGTGCTGCTCGATACCCTCTCGCGCCTTGGCGCCAAGGGCAACACGCTGATCGTCGTGGAGCACGACGAGGACACCATCCGGCGCGCCGAGCACGTGATCGACCTGGGTCCGGGTGCCGGCAAGTTGGGCGGCTACATCGTGGCCCAGGGCACCGCCGAGGAGTTGAAGGCCAACCCCGCCTCGCTCACCGGCCATTTCCTGAGGGAGCCCCTGCGCCACCCGGTCCAGCCGCGGCGCCCGGTGCCGAAGAACACGCCGGCGATCGAGGTCGTGGGCGCGTCCCTGCATAACCTCAAGGACGTGAACGTGCGCCTGCCGCTCGCGCGCCTGGCAGTGGTGACGGGGGTGTCGGGCTCGGGCAAGTCGACACTCGCGCGCGACGTGGTTCACGAGAACCTGGCGCGGCTGGTGGCCGCCACCCGCGACCGCAAAACCACGGGCGGCGTCACGGGCGCCAAGGCAATCAAGGGCTGGGAGGCGGTGACGCGCGTGCTCGAGGTCGACCAGACCCCGATCGGGAAGACGCCGCGCTCGTGCCCGGCGACCTACGTCGGCTTCTTCGACAAGATCCGCGCGCTCTTCGCCGACACGCAGGAGTCGCGCATCAGGGGCTACACCGCCAGCCGCTTCTCGTTCAACACCGCAGGCGGGCGTTGCGACGGCTGCGACGGCCAGGGCATGAAGACCGTGGAAATGAGCTTCCTGCCCGACGTCAAAGTGGTCTGCGAAGTTTGCAATGGCGCGCGCTTCAACGCGGAGACGCTCTCGGTGCAGATGCGCGGCCGGAACATCGGCGAGGTCCTGGCGATGAGCGTGGACGAGGGTGTGGAGTTCTTCGATACGCACCATCCGTCGATCCACCATTGCCTGCGGCTGCTGCAGGACGTGGGCCTCGGCTACCTCACCCTCGGCCAGCCCAGCCCCACGCTCTCGGGCGGCGAGGCGCAGCGCATCAAGCTGGTGACGGAGCTTTCCAAGGTGCGCGGCGTGAGCGCGCCGCGGCCCGGGCGCGCGTCGGTGGCGCAGCACACGCTCTACGTCCTCGACGAGCCGACGGTGGGGCTGCACATGGCCGACGTGGAGAAACTGATCCGCGTGCTGCACCGCCTGGTGGATGCGGGCAACTCGGTGATCCTGATCGAACACAACCTCGACGTGATCGCCGAGGCCGACTGGATCGTTGACATGGGGCCGGAGGGCGGGGATGGCGGCGGACGGGTGGTGATGGCCGCCTCCCCCGACGATTTCCTCGAGCCCGCGGCGAAGGGCCACACGGCGCGCGCGCTGAGGGAATTCATGGTCGGGCGCGAGGCGGCGTGATCCGGGCCCTCGTCCTCGCGCTCGCGCTGGCAGTTCCCGCCGCGGCCGGCGCGGCGGGCGAGAAAGTCCTCCGCTACGCCTTCGACGTGGCCGAGACCACGTTCGAGCCGCAGAAGGTGAGCGACGTGTACTCGATGACGCTGATCTCGTCGATCTTCGAGACGCCGCTCGACTTCGACTATTTGGCGCGGCCGCTCAAGTTGAAGCCCGCGACTCTCGCCGCGATGCCGGAGGTGAGCGCCGACGCGAAGACCATCACGCTCAAGGTGAAGCCGGGGATCTACTTCGCCGACGACCCGGCGTTCGGCGGGAAGAAGCGCGAGCTGGTGGCGGAGGACTACGTCTATTCGTTGAAGCGCCTGCTCGACCCGAAGCTCGCTTCCCCGCTGCTGGGCGAGATCGAGGGCAAGGTGGTGGGAGTCGGCGAGGCGCTCGCGGTGGCGCGCAAGGCCGATCGCCTCGACTACGACCGCCCCATCGAGGGCCTGCGCGCCCTCGACCGCTACACCTTGCAGATCAAGCTCATCGAACCCTCGTACACGTTCCTCTTCAACCTCGCCGATTGCCGCTTCGCCTGCGCCATGGCGCGCGAGGTGGTGGAGAAGTACGGCGGCGACGTGGGCGCGCACCCGGTGGGCACCGGCCCCTACCGCCTCGCCTTCTGGAAGCGCTCATCTCGGATCGTGCTCGAGCGCAACCCCGGCTACCGCGAGGAGTACTTCGATGCCGAGCCCGGGCCAGGCGACACGCGAGGGCAGGAGATGGTGCGGCGCGCGAAGGGCAAGCGGCTGCCGTTCATCGATCGCGTCGAGATCGCGATCATCGAGGAGAACCAGCCGCGCTACCTCGCGTTCCTGAACGGCGAGCATGACCTGCTGTTCAAGGTGCCGGAGGATTACGCCAACATCGCGATCCCCGGAAATCGTCTCGCGCCCAACCTCGCGAGAATGGGGCTCCGGATGGAGCAGCAGCCGGCGATGGACCTCACCTACGTCTACTTCAACATGGAAGACCCGGTGATCGGCGGCTACACGCCGGAGAAGGTCGCGCTGCGCCGGGCGATCAGCCTCGCGTACAACGTGGACGACGAGATCGCCATCGTCCGCAAGGGCCAGGCCATCCCCGCCTACACGCCCTACAGCCCGGGCGTGGCCGGCTACGTGCCGGGCTTCCGCACCGGCATCGGCGTGTACGACGTGCCGCGCGCCAAGGCGCTGCTGGACATGTTCGGATACAAGGACCGCGACGGCGACGGCTACCGCGAGATGCCCGATGGCTCGCGGCTCGAGCTGCGCCACAACTCGACGCCCACGGACCGCGACAAGAATATCGACGAGCTGTGGAAGCGGAGCATGGACGACATCGGCATCCGCTTCACGGTACGCAAGGCGATGTGGCCCGACCTCCTCAAGGAATCGGATGCCGGCAAGCTGATGATGTGGCAGCTGGGGGGCACCGCCGCGGCGCCCGACGCCGACACCTGGCTGCAGACGCTCTACAGCCCCAACTCCGGCTTCAAGGGAAATCGCTCGCGCTTCAAGCTGGCCGAGTACGACCGCCTCTACGAGCAGGCCCGGGTGATGCCGGATTCACCGGAGCGCACCAGGCTCTACCAGCGCATGGCGATGATCTGCGCGGTGTACGTGCCGATGAAGCCCAACACCCACCGGATCCTGACCGACATGTGGTATCCGCGCGTGCTCAACTTCCGGCGCACCCCGATGCTGGGCAACCCGTTCTGGAAGTACCTCGACATCGACCTCGCCGCGCCGCGGTGAGAAAATGGCGGCCATGAGAAAACTCCTTCCCCTGCTGGCCGCGGCGACCCTCGCCCTGGCGCTGCCCGCCGCCGCCGCGGACCTGAACAAGGTCTTCCGCTATCCGTTCGAGATCGCGGAGACGAGCTTCGACCCGCACAAGATCAGCGACCTCTACTCCAACGTCGCCAACGGCGCGATGTTCGATCCGCCGCTGCGCTACGACTACCTCGCCCGCCCCTTGAAGCTGGTGCCCAACATCCTGACGGCGATGCCGGAGATCAGCGCCGACGGGCTCACCTACACGCTGCGCGTGAAGCCGGGCATCTTCTTCACCGACGATCCCGCCTTCGGCGGCAAGAAGCGCGAGCTGGTCGCCGAGGACCTGGTGTTCTCCTTCAAGCGGCTGCTCGACCCCAAGGTGCGAGCCTCGCAGCTGGGCGAGGTGGAGGGCTACATCCTCGGCAGCGACGAGGCGCTGGCGAAGGCGCGCAAGGACAACAAGCTCGACTACGACCTCCCGATCCCCGGCCTTCTGGCGCTCGACCGCTATACGTTCCAGCTAAAGCTCACGCAGCCGCTCTACATCTTCATCTACAACTTCGCCGACTGCCGCATCTCGTGCGTCATGGCGCGCGAGGTGGTCGAGAAGTACGGCGAGGACGTGGGCTCCCACCCGGTGGGCACGGGACCGTACCGGCTCGCGTTCTGGAAGCGCTCGTCCAAGATGGTGTTCGAGGCCAACCCGGGGTTCCGCGAGGAAACCTTCGACGGCGAGCCCACCGCCGACGACGCCGTGGGGCGGGAGATCCTGGCGAAGATGAAGGGCCGGCGCCTGCCGATGATCGGCCGGGTCGAGGTGTCGGTGATCGAGGAGACGCAGCCGCGGTGGCTCTCGTTCCTCAACACCGAGATGGACATGATCTTCGGGCTTCCCGAGGAGTTCGCGAACCAGGCGATTCCCAACAACAAGCTCGCCGCCAACCTCGCGCGCCGCGGCATCCGCATGGAGCAGGTGCCGGCGCTCGACCTCACCTTCAACTACTTCAACATGGAGGACCCGACGGTCGGCGGCTACACCCCGGACAAGGTGGCGCTGCGCCGCGCGATCTCGCTCGCCTACAAGACGCAGGACGAGATCGCGATCATCCGCAAGAACCAGGCGATCCAGGCGCAGACGCCCTACAGCCCCGGGGTCGCGGGCTGGGACCCGAACTTCCGCACCTCGGCGGGCGAGTACAACCCCGCCAAGGCGAAGGCCCTGCTCGACATGTTCGGCTACGTCGACCGCGATGGCGACGGCTGGCGCGAGATGCCCGACGGCAGCCCGCTCGAGCTCAAGTTCAATTCCACGCCCACGGCGCGGGACCAGCAGCTGGACGAGCTCTGGAAGCGCAGCATGGACGACATCGGCGTGCGCATGAGTGTGCGCAAGGCGAAGTGGCCGGACCTGCTGAAGGAATCGAACAACGGCAAGCTCATGTTCTGGCAGCTGGGCGGGACCGCCTCGGCGCCCGATGCGGACACCTGGCTGCAGTCGCTCTACGGCCCCAACGCGGGGTTCAAGGGCAATCGCGCGCGGTTCAAGCTGCCCGAGTACGACCGTCTGTTCGAGAAGGGGCGCGCCATGCCCGACGGGCCGGAGCGCACCAAGGTCTACCAGGAGATGGCGCGCCTGATGGTGGCCTATGCGCCGTGGAAGGTGAACACGCACCGCATCCGCACCGACCTCTGGTACCCCTACGTGGTCGGCTACCGCCGCCCGCTGCTGCAAAGCCAGAACTTCTGGAAGTTCATCGACATCGACCTCGAGGCGCAGGCGAAGGCGCGCTGAGCTTCAGGTCGCGGGCGCGTCCTGCGCCGCGAAGCGCTCGAGATGGTGGTCCGCATCGCCGAACTGCTGCGCGATCATGGTGAGGCGCCGGAAGGTGTGGCTCACCTTGAGCTCCTCGCTCATGCCCATGCCGCCGTGCAGCTGGACCGATTCCTGGCTCACGTGGCGACAGGCCTCGGCGACCAGGATCTTCGCCGCCGAAACGATGCGCCTGCGCTCCGCGGGCTCGACGCCGCGGTCGATCGTGGCGCACGCGAGGCCCGCCATGGAGCGCGCCTGCTCCGCGCTGATCACCATGTCGACCATGCGGTGCTGCAGCGCCTGGAACGAGCCGATCGGCACGCCGAACTGCTTGCGCGTCTTCAGGTACTCGAGCGTGGTCTCGTTGGCGAAGCGCATCGCGCCCACCGCCTCGGCGCAAAGCAACGCGGTCGCGTAATCGACCGCTTCCTCGATCAGCGGAAACGCGCCGCCTTCCGGGCCGACGAGATCGCGCCCCGCCACGCGCACTCCCGCAAGCGTCAGGTCCGCGCCCCGCAGGCCGTCGAGGGTGCGGAAGCCGCGCATGGCTAGGCCCGGGGCCTTCGCATCCACGATGAAGAGCGACAGGCCCTCGGCATCGGCCGCGTTGCCCGACGTCCGCGCCGAAACCAGCAGCCGGTCGGCCTGGGACGCGTGCAGCACCACGCGCTTCTCGCCATCCAGCACGTAGTCCCCGCCCTCGCGGCGCGCGCGGGTGGCGACGTGCGCCAAGTCGTAGCGCGCCCCGTCCTCGGTCTGGGCGAAGGCGAGCTTCATCGACCCCGCCGCCACGGCGGGAAGAAGCTCGGATCGCAGGACATCGCTCCCGCCGCGCGCGACCATCCGCGCACCCAGGAGCGTGGCGAGGTAAGGCTCGACCACCAGCGCCTCGCCGAACGCTTCCATGGCGGGGACCAGGTCCTCGGCGCCGCCGCCGAAGCCGTCGTATTCCGTGGGCACCGGCAACGCGAGGAGTCCCAGCTCCGCGAGCTGGCTCCACACGGCGGCACTCCAGCCATCCCCGGAAGCCACGATGCGCCGTCGCGCCTCGAAGGTGTAGCCGGCCGCGAGGAAGCGCCGGATCGAATCGGCGAGGAGCCGCTGCTCCTCGGAGAGGTCGAATTTCATCTCAGAGGCCGAGGCTCATCTTGGCGATGATGTTGCGCTGGATCTCGTTGGAGCCGGCGTAGATCGAGGTCTTGCGGTAGTTGCAGTAGCGCGCCGCGAGCCCCGCGGTGAAGAGGTCGAAGCCCTCGGACGCGCCCTCCGGCGCGGCGGGCTGCGCGAGCGGCCCCACCGCCTCCATCATGAGCTCGGTGAGCCGCTGCTGGATCTCGGTGCCCTTGATCTTCAGCATCGAGACGTCGGCCCCGGGCGGGCGCCCCCCGCGCAGCTGGTCGAGGAAGCGCAGGTTGGTCACCTGCAGCGCCATCAGCTCCACCTCGAGCCGCGTCACCTTGTCGCGGAAGCGCACGTCGTCCATCAGCGAGGCACCGCCCTTGCTTTGCGCGCGCGCGAACGCCTTCAACCGCTCCAGCTCGCGCCGCGAGGTGCCGATGCGCGCGGTATTGAGGCGCTCGTGGCCGAGGAGGAACTTGGCGACCGTCCAGCCGGCGCCTTCCTCGTGCACGCGGTTCTCCACCGGCACCTTCACGTCGTCGAAGAAGACCTCGGTCACCTCGTGCCCGCCGTCCCTCAGCATGAGGGGGCGCACCGTGATGCCGGGCGTGACCATGTCGACCAGCAGGAATGAGATGCCCTCCTGCTTCTTGCCGGCGGCGTCTCCCGTGCGCACCAGGCAGAAGATCCAGTCGGCATAGTGCGCGAGCGTGGTCCAGGTCTTCTGGCCGTTTACCACGTAGTGATCGCCGCTGCGGACCGCGCGGGTCTTGAGCGACGCGAGGTCCGAGCCCG
>JANMHV010000172.1:0-14018 GCA_031375445.1 Burkholderiales bacterium
CTTGGTCGTACCGATCAACAGCGGTACCGATGCCGAGGTCGCGGGAGCGTCAGGCTCGAACGGATGGCGCCACAGCACCGCGTCGTCGGTGACCGGTCCGATGGTCCGGCCGCCTGACAGCCCTCCGCCGATAGGCCCGCCGAGCACACGCAGCTGCGCAGCGATCAGCGCGTCGACTGGGACGTCGAGGAGAGATCGCGCGCTGTTGCCGAGGCCCAGGTCGTCGACCAGGGCGGCATTGAGCGGCGGCAGGCCCACCGCGCGATCGCGCAACACCTCCACCGCGACTCCGCCCGCGCCGAAGGTGATGGCCGGGCCGAACACATCGTCCGAGGCGATGCCCACCATCAGCTCGCGCCCGTGGGGATTGGCCACCATGCGCTCGATGGAGACGCCGCCGATGCGCGCCGCCGGCTGCGCGCGCGCGACGCGGCCCATCATCTCGTCCCACGCGGAGCGCACCGCCGCGGCATCGGCAAGGCCCAGCCGCACGCCGCCCACGTCGCTCTTGTGGGTGATGTCGGGGGAGAGGATCTTCATCACCACGGGGTATCCGGCCGCATCGGCCGCCGCCGCGGCCGCGTCCACCGTCGACGCGTCCGCCGACTTCACGACCGGGATGTGGAACGCATCGAGGAAGTCCTTCGACTCGGTGGCCGAGAGGATCTCCCGGCCCTCGTCGAGGGCGCCCGCCACGATGGCGCGGGCCCGGGCCAAGTCCGGCGGCGCCTGGTGGGCGAGCGGCGGCGGCGCCTCGAGGAGCGAGCGCTGGTGTCGGTAGAACTGCGCGAGGTGCGCGAAAGCCTCCACCGCGGTTTCGGGCAGGCGGTAGACGGGAAGCCCGGCGGAGCGCATCGCTGCGCGAGCGGCCCCGACGCTCGCCTCCCCCATCCAGCACGCGATCACGGGCTTCGTCGCGGCGGCCGCGACCGCCACCACCGCCTGCGCGGCCTCGCCCGCATCGGTGACGGCCTGGGGCACGAGGATCGCCACCACGCCATGCACGCCGGGATCTTCGAGGCACGCGGCGATCGCCACGCGATATCGCTCCGGCGTCGCGTCGCCGATCAGGTCCACGGGATTGCCGTGGGACCAGTGGGCGGGCAGCACTGCCTGCAGCTTGGCGATCGTGCCCTCGGAGAGCGTGGCGAGCGGCAGGCCCAGGTCGGCGGCGCGGTCCGCCGCCATCACGCCGGGTCCGCCGCCGTTGGTGACGATCGCGAGGTGGTCCCCGGCCGGCCGCACGTTCGCCGCCAGCGCCTGCGCCGCTGCCACCAGCTCGCCGGCGGTCGCGACCCGGACCACGCCGGTGCGGCGCACCACGGCATCGAACACGTCGTCGCGGCCGACGATGGCGCCGGTGTGGGAGACCGCGGCACGGGAGCCCGCGGGGTGCCGCCCGACCTTCATCACGATCACCGGCTTCACGCGCGCCGCGGCGCGAAGGCTCGACACCAGCCGCCGGCCATCGCGGACGCCCTCGATGTACAGCAGGATGTGCTCGGTGCGCGCATCGCTCGCGAGGTAGTCGACCACCTCGCCGAAGTCGAGGTCCGCCGAGGCGCCCAGCGACACGACGCTGGAAAATCCGATGCCGTTGGGCGTGGCCCAATCGACGAGCGCCGTGCACACCGCGCCCGATTGCGCCACGAGTGCCAGCGATCCGGGCAGCGCCTGGCCGCGCGCGAAGGTGGCATTGAGCCCCACGGGCGGGCGCATGAGGCCGATGCAATTGGGGCCGAGGATGCGCACGCCGCCCTTGCGCGCGGCGAGGCGCATTTCACGCTCGAGGGCGACGCCCGCGGGCCCCGCCTCGGCGAACCCCGCGCTGAGCACGACGGCCGCGTGGATGCCGGCCTCGGCGCACTGCGCGATGATGCCGGGCACCGTGGCGGCCGGCGTCACCACGATCGCCAGGTCGACGTTCGGCGGCAACCGCAAGACGGAGACGAAGCACGGCACCCCGCGCACCGTGCGGTAACGGGGATTCACGCCGTAGATGGATCCGGCGAAGCCCCCTGCGATGAGGTTTTCGAGGAGCACCGCGCCGACTTTCCCCGGCGTCTCGGTAGCGCCGACGAGGGCTACGGCGCGGGGCTCGAAGAGCGGGGCAAGGTAATGGGGATTCGGCACCGGGTCAGGTTACGCCAGGTGGGGGTGGCTGGCGGCTAGCGGCGGCGAGAGATCGGGCGGCGGCTTCACCACGAAGGATCACGAAGGTGCACGAAGGAAGGCCCAAGTTTTCAAGGGTCTCGAATGCAGATCGCGTACCACTGACATTTGCGTGGAGACGTTCATGCCCTAGCTTTCCTTCGTGCACCTTCGTGATCCTTCGTGATCCTTCGTGTTTAAACCACAGCCCGGGGTTCGCGCGATGCCACCGCCAGCCACCGCCGCAGAAGTCAGCCACACCCCTCGACATCGTCACGCTTCGCACACCCCACCGGCCTCCCGGTCACCGGCAATGGGCAGCGGTTCAATTCGTACGGCGATCGTTGCAGCAGGCAAGTCAGCGCGCTGCAAAGGCTTCCCAGCGCCCACAGGAAGATGAAGCCCACCGTGTACGCCCCCAGCCTCGTGAGCTCCAGGGGTGCTCCGAATGCATGGAGGTCCGCCGGATCCACGATCGTGAACACCAGTCCCACGCCCGGGATCGCCATCATGAAACCGGGCCAGAGGATCCACATCAGTCGCTGCGCCATGGGGCCCTCCCCTCAGTGGATCACTGCGAGCATTGCCGAATCGTCGGCCGTGCGCCAGCGGCCGCCGAGGCGCCACGTGCCCGCGCCATCCTCGAGCTGCATGCGGTACGCCGCGACGGCGGGTGCCGCGAGCTTGCCGCGATAGACGCCGGGCGAGACCGGCAGCAGCTCCACCGAACGGTCCCCGCTCGCCCGGGAGGGGTGCACCAGCACGAGCCTCAGCGCGGTGGGCGGCGGCGAATCGGACTGCAGCATCACCTGCACGCCATCGCGTGCCGGGCTGAACTGCGCCGTGGCACTGGCGCCGATCGCTTCAGCGCGCTTCTCGCGGGCCAGCAGGCGGTTCACGGACAGGCCCTGCTTGTAGTAGTCCTCCGCCACCAGGCCGTCGCTGGTGCGGATCGCGATGATGGTGGTGATGACGCCGGCCACCACCACGGCGGCTGGGCCCGACATCAGGATCCAGGGCCAGGGTTCGCGGTACCAAGCTCGGGGGGTCATGGATTGCTCCTTCAGGGCATGAGGAAGCGCGACTTCTCGCGCACGATGATGGGAGGCACCCCCGGTTCACCCGACTCGAGGACGAACTCGATCGGGTGGGAGCCGTGGGGGCCCGCGTCGGCGCGCACCCGCACCGTGACCAGGCGCGCCGTGGCGGCGGGAAGCTCGATGGGCTGCGGCTCGGTGAAGGCCTGGACTCCCAGGGTCGCGGCTCCGCCCTCGACGCGTATCGACACCCGGCGCGGCCGCTCCTCGGTGTTCATGAGCTGCAGGCGGTAGACGTTCTCGACCTGGCCGCCCTCCACCTCGCGGGTGAGGTTCGCACGGTCGCGGATCACGTCCATCTTCACCGGCACGCGCATCCAGAGCGAGGCGCCCGCGGCGAGCGCGATGGCGACGATCACCGCCGTGTAGACCAGCACCCGGGCCCGCATCACGCGCGCCCAGATCCGACCAGCGTCCCAGCCATGGCGCAACGCGTTCTCGGTCGAGTAGCGGATCAGGCCGCGGGCGTAGCCCATGCGATCCATCACCTCGTTGCAGCCGTCGATGCACGCCCCGCAACCGATGCATTCGTATTGCAGTCCTTCGCGGATGTCGATCCCGGTGGGGCAGACCTGCACGCAGATGCTGCAGTCGACGCAGTCTCCCAGGCCCAGTGCCCCCAGGTCGGCCTTGCGGCCGCGGCCGCCACGCGGTTCGCCGCGCCCCACGTCGTAAGTGACGATCAGCGTGTCGGGGTCGAACATCGCGCTCTGGAAGCGCGCGTAGGGGCACATGTACTTGCACACCTGCTCGCGCATCCAGCCCGCATTGCCGTAGGTGGCGAAGGCATAGAAGCCGATCCAGAAGCCCTCCCACGGCCCGTAGGCGAGGGTCGGCGCCGCGGCGACCAGGTCGCGGATGGGCGTGAAGTAGCCCACGAAGGTGAGGCCGGTCCAGAGGGAAATCGCGATCCACACCCCATGCTTCGCGGCCCGCAGCCCCACCTTGCGCGGCGTGGTCGCGGCGTCGTCCAGTCGCAGCCGGGCCACGCGGTCGCCTTCGATCCAGCGCTCGACCAGCATGAAGAGCTCGGTGTAGACGGTTTGCGGGCAGGCATAACCGCACCACAGCCGCCCCGCCACCGCGGTGAACAGGAAGAGCGCCAGCGCCGAGAGCACCAGCAGCACCGCGAGGTAGATCACGTCCTGGGGCCACAGCACCAGCCCCAGCAAATGGAACTTGCGCGCCTCGAGGTCGAAGAGCACGGCCTGGCGACCGCTCCACTGCAGCCACGGCAACCCGTAGAAGACCAGCTGGGTCGCGATCACGAATGCCCAGCGCCAGCCGGTGAACCAGCCGCGGACGCTGCGGGGATGGATCTTGCGACGCGACTCGTACAGCGACTGCTGCACCACCTCGAGGGGAATGCGAGAGCTCATTTCTCCGCTTTGATTCGCTGCATCCCCTTCGCCGGGTCCGCGGACAGGCCCCAGACGTAGGCCGCGAGCACGTGGGAGCGCGCTTCCCCCAGGAAGTCCTTGTGGGCCGGCATCACGTTGCTGCGCCCGCGCGTGATGGTCTCCACCACCAGGGCCTCCGAGGAGCCGTAGAGCCAGACCTTGTCCGTCAAGTTGGGAGCACCCATGGCGGGATTGCCCTTGCCTTCGGGCCCATGGCAGGCCGCGCAGAGCTGCGCGAAGTGCGCCTTGCCGCGCATGGCCGCGCCCGAATCGTGGGCCAGGCCCGAGAGCGAGCGCACGTAGTTCGCGGTGTCCTTCACTCCCGCGGGACCGAGGGCGGCACCCATCGGCGGCATCACGCCGTTGCGGCCTTCCATGATCGAGGCCTTGATCACCTCCGGTTCGCCGCCGTAGAGCCAGTCGGCATCGGTGAGGTTGGGGAAGCCCTTGCCGCCGCGTGCGTCGGAAGCGTGACACTGGCTGCAGTAATTCAGGAAAAGCTTCTGCCCCACGGCCCGCGCCTCGGGATCGGCGGCGAGCTGCTTGAGATCCGCTTTCGCGAGGCGCGCGTACAGCGGCCCGTAGCGGTCCTGGGCCACCTTCACCTCTTCCGCGTACTCGTTCGCGGAGGTCCACTTGAGCGACCCCTGGTAGGCGCCGAGCCCGGGGTAGAACCACAGGTACACGAGGCTGAAGACGATGCTGGCCCAGAAGAGCCAGATCCACCAGCGCGGCAGCGGGTTGTTGTACTCGTCCAGGTCCTCGTCCCAGACGTGGGGGGTCTTGTCGGCGTCCCCGGGCGCCTTCTGCCGCGACATCGACTGCAGCAGCAGCGCGCAGCCGACGATGCTCACCAGCGTGCCGGCGGCGACGAAGAAGCTCCAGAACGGGTCGGTGAAGTCGCTCATCGTCTAGTGCTCCCTCACACGAAACCCTGTCCCACGTTCGCTCCCTCTCCCCTGGGAGAGGGTTGGGGAGAGGGTCAGGTCGTCTTCATCCTCCAGCGGCGCATTCGCCGCCTCCTCGAACCGGGCCCGCTGCGCCGGGTGCACGGTCCACAGCAGGATTCCCAGGAAGGTCAGGAACGACACGACGGTCGCCGCCTCCCGCAGCACGTTCATGTCCATCAGCGGCTTCCTTTCAGCACGGTGCCCAGGCCCTGCAGGTAGGCGATGAGGGCGTCCTGCTCGGTCTTGCCGGCGAGGTCGCGCCGGGCATTGGCGACCTGCTCGTCGGTGTAGGGGTGGCCCAGGGTGCGCAGCACGTTCAGCTTGGCCACGATCGACGTGTCGTCGACCGGGCTCTTCGCGAGCCACGGGTAGGCCGGCATGTTGGACTCCGGCACCACGTCGCGGGGGTTGTCCAGGTGCACGCGGTGCCACTCGTCGCCGTAGCGTCCGCCCACCCGCGCCAGGTCCGGCCCGGTGCGCTTGCTGCCCCACTGGAACGGCCGGTCGTAGACGAACTCGCCGGCGACGGAGTAGTGCCCGTAGCGCTCGGTCTCGGCACGGAACGGCCGGATCATCTGCGAGTGGCAGTTGTAGCAGCCCTCGCGCACGTAGATGTCGCGCCCGGCGAGCTGCAGCGGCGGGTAGGGCTTCAACCCCGCCACGGGCTCCGTGGTGGAGCGCTGGAAGAAGAGCGGGACGATCTCGATCAGGCCCCCCACGCTCACCACCAGGATGACGAGGAGGATCATGAGGCCGGTCTTGCGTTCGATCAGGTCGTGGGTGAGCTTCATGGTCGGCTTTCAGGCGTGGGCGCCGGCGAGCGCGGGAATCGGCGCATCCACGGGGCGTCCCGCCATCACGGTCATCCAGGTGTTCCAGGCCATGATCAGCATCCCGGAGAGGTACATGACGCCGCCGGCGAGGCGAATGGCATAGAACGGATAAGTGGCCTTCACGCTCTCGGCGAAGCTGTAGGTGAGCGTGCCGTCGTCGGACACCGCGCGCCACATGAGGCCCTGCATCACTCCCGCGATCCACATCGCGGAGATGTAGAGCACCACGCCGATGGTGGCGATCCAGAAGTGCAGCGAGATCGCGCGCACGCTGTGCATCTCGGGGCGCCCCACCAGGCGGGGGATGAGGTAGTAGAGGCTGCCCATGGTGATGAAGCCCACCCATCCGAGCGCCCCGGAGTGCACGTGCCCCACGGTCCAGTCGGTGTAGTGCGAGAGCGCGTTGACGGTCTTGATCGACATCATCGGCCCCTCGAAGGTCGCCATGCCGTAGAACGACAGCGAGACGATGAGGAACTTGAGGATGGGATCGGTGCGCAGTTTGTGCCACGCACCCGAGAGCGTCATGATCCCGTTGATCATCCCGCCCCAGGATGGCGCGAGCAGGATCACCGAGAACATCATCCCGAGCGTCTGGGTCCAGTCGGGCAGCGCCGTGTAATGAAGATGGTGCGGGCCCCCCCACATGTAGGTGAAGAACAGCGACCAGAAATGCACCACCGAGAGCCGGTAGGAGTAGATCGGCCGGCCGGCCTGCTTCGGGATGAAGTAGTACATCATCCCCAGGAAGCCCGCGGTGAGGATGAAACCCACGGCGTTGTGCCCGTACCACCACTGGATCATCGCGTCCTGCACCCCGGCGTAGGCCGAGTACGACTTCCAGAACGTGACCGGGAGGGCGGCGCTGTTCACGATGTGCAGCAGCGTGACGGTGAGGATGAAAGCGCCGAAGAACCAGTTGGCGACGTATATGTGCGAGACCTTGCGCGCGGCGAGGGTGCCGAAGAACACCAGCGCGTAGGCGACCCACACCACCGTGATCAGGATGTCGATGGGCCACTCGAGCTCGGCGTATTCCTTGCCGGAGGTGATGCCGAGCGGCAGCGTGATCGCCGCCAGCACGATCACGAGCTGCCAGCCCCAGAAGGTGAAGGCCGCGAGGCTGTCGGAGATCAATCGCACCTGGCAGGTGCGCTGGACCACGTAGTAGGAGGTCGCCATCAGCGCGCAGCCGCCGAAGGCGAAGATCACGGCGTTGGTGTGGAGCGGGCGCAGCCGGCCGTAGGAAAGCCAGGGGATGCCGAAGTTGAGCTCCGGCCACAGCAGCTGGGCGGCGATGATGACGCCCACCAGCATGCCCACCACGCCCCAGACCACCGAGGCGAGGGCGAACTGCCTCACCACCGTGTAGTTGTACGTTCCAGCCGATTGCATTTTCCGCCCCTGGCGATTCCCCAGCCGAAATCGTAGGGGGCGGGGGAAGGCGGGGTTTGATTCAGGTCAAACGTGTGGGTGGCTGGCGGACTACCACATCGCCCCACCCCCGGAGTGCCGAATATTCACCTTGCCAGCGCAGCGCGATTCATCGAAGGTACGCACAAAGCCCACAACAACAATTCGTATCGATGTCACAGGTGGAAAGGTCAGCCAGCGCGATCCTGGCCGGCACGGCGTATGTCGTGGCGGCGCTGGTCGTGGTGGCCGTACCCGCAGTGTTTTTCCTGATCGCATACCTGGATCAGCGAGCGAATCTCCACCAGACCTTCCTGGTGGCGCTCGCCACCGCCGTAGCCGGCGCAATCTCCCTCGCCCTCTTCCACGCCTTTCCGCTGCGCCGCGTACGCGAGATCGAGCAGGAGCTGCGTTTCCGAGCCGAGCACGACATCCTCACCGGCCTCGCCAATCGCGGCTCGCTGCCGGGACGGCTCGCCGAAGCCATCGCCCGCGCGCGCCGCGCCACGACCGGTGCCGCGGTGATGTTCCTCGACCTCGACGACTTCAAGTCCGTGAACGACACCATGGGGCACGCGGCCGGCGACCAGCTGCTTCGGGAGGTCGCCGCGCGCCTGCGGGAGTCGGTGCGCCTTGGCGACACCGTCGCGCGGCTGGGCGGGGACGAGTTCGCCCTCGTCTTCGACAACATGACGCCGGGGGCCGCGGCGACGGTTGCGGCGTCGCTCCTCGCCCGCGTTCGCAAGCCCTATACCCTCGCGGGCCAGCGCCACGACCTCACCTGCTGCATCGGCATCGCGATGTTCCCCGGCGATTCTTCCGAGCCCGAGCCCCTGCTGGGATACGCCAATACCGCCATGCAGGACTGCAAGCGCCACAGCAAGGCGGACTTCGCGTTCTACTCGCGCGCCATGCAGGGGGAGCTCGAGTCGCGGGTTCGCCGGCACACGCTGGTCCGCCGCGCCTGGGAGCGGCGGCAGTTCACGCTGCACTACCAGGCGATCTGCGACATTCGCGAGGGCCGCCTCACCGGCGCGGAGGCGTTGATGCGCTGCGGCGGCGACGAGCTCGAATCCATGCCCACCCAGGAATTCGTGGCGGCACTCGAGGAGATGGGCCTCATCGGCGAGGTGGGCGACTGGGTGATCCGCCAGGCCTGCCTGCAGGCCTGCGCCTGGGCCGACACGGGGCTGCCGAATTTCGTGGTGTCGGTGAACGTGTCTCCGCGGCACTTCCGGGGCGGCGAAGCGCTGGTGGCCTCGGTGCGCGCGGCGCTCGCGGAGTCGGGGCTCGAGGCGAACCGGCTGCAGGTCGAGATCACGGAAAGCGCGATGATGGAGCACCGCGCGGAGGCTCTCCTCACCATCAACCAGCTGAAGGCGCTCGGCGTGTCGATCGCGGTGGACGACTTCGGCACCGGGTACTCGTCGCTCTCGTACCTCAAGTACTTCCCCGTGGACGCGCTCAAGATCGACCGCTGCTTCGTGAGCGAGCTGTCGGAGGAAGCGGCGGAATCGAACATCGTGGTGGCGATCGTGCAGCTCGCGCGCGGCCTCAAGATGGACGTGATCGCCGAGGGTGTTGAAACCGCGCCGCAGATGGCGCTGCTGCAGCGCTACGGCTGCGACAAGATGCAGGGCTACGCACTCGGAATGCCCTCGCCGCCCGACGTCTTCGCGCGGGATTTCCTCAAGAGCGCCGAATGGCTGGAGCGCACGGGCGAGCGGCCCATCGCCAAACCGCGGCAGCTCACGGAGAAGGAGCGCGAGGATCGAGAGGACCGCACGGTGCCGGTGCGGGGTTGATGGAAAAACACCCCGGGGCCTTAGGCTTCCGGGGTGTTTGTTTAGAGATGTTGCTGGTCAGTACCGCGCCACGCGGCAGCGGTTGAAGTCCAGGTCCCCTTGGTAATCGTTGCGGCGCACTTCCTCGAAGTGCCGTGCGCGCGGGTTCCAGCACTCTTCCCGCGTCTCCCGGTAGTCGCGATTGTCGCGATAGTCGCGGCGCTCCAGGTACATCCCGCCCCTGGCGATCGGACGGTCGTTGTACACCGGGCGCTCGTTGTACGCGTTGCCGGGCGAGCGGCACTGGTTCCAGTCGAGGTCGTTCTGCACCTCTCCCGGGCGCACGCGCTCGAAGTGGCCGGCGCGGGGGTTGAAGCATTCCTGGTCACCGCGCCATTCCGGGGTGCGGTCAGGCCAGGCGGGGTCGTACTGGCGCCCCTGGGCGGAGACGGTCGTGGCGGCGGCAAGCAGCGACATTGCCGCGAGGGTAGCGATTCTCTTCATGTGGGCGAGCTCCGGTTCACGTTCGATGCAGGTTCGACCGCGAACCCCCGGTGCAGTTGCGCCCGCCCCATGGGAAGCACGGACTAGCGACGTAGGCGGAGTCCTGCGAAGGATGCGCTCGTGCGCTACGTGCCCGGCGGCGCCGCCGGCACCCCAACCATGCCCAGTGCCGACAAATCCAGCATCTCGAACTCCTCGCCGGTCTCGCCCACGATGCGGAATCCCAGCCGCTCGTACAGGTGTCGCGCCGGGTTGGCGAAAAGCACCGAGAGGCCGAGCGGCACGCCATCGCGACGGCTCTGCGCGATCAACTCCATGAGCAGCGCCGCACCCAGGCCCGCGCCCTGGGCCGCGGCACCGATCTGGAGTTGCAGGACTTCGCGCCGCGCAGCGCCGCGCGCCACCTTGATCATCCCCACCGGCTCGCCGTTGCGCTCGATCACCTGCGTGCTCTCGAAACGCAGCCGCACCCGTTCGAGGTGCTCCGCCTCGGTCAACACCGAGCCGGCGACGACAAGGTGGGGGTGCATCACCTCGCGGCGCAACGCCAGCAGGAACGCAACGTCGCCTTCGGTTGCCGTGCGCAGTTGCACGCCATAGAGCGCTGCAGGATTCGAGGGCACTGGCAGCGCCCCCACCTCCCGCTCCACCCAATCGCGGCGAGTGAGCTCGTAGCGGGCCTCGCCACGGTCCAGGCCCGAGAAACGCCAGCCAGCCGCGAGGTACAGCCGCTCGGCGCGAGTGCCGGGCTCCGTGGTGAGCCACGCCGTCTCCACGCCATGGGCGAAGAGCCAATCCATCATGCGACGGTGCAATGCGCGGCCAAGGCCCGCGCCTTCCCGCTCCGGATCGACGAAGAGCGCCCAGATGTTGGCGCGCGAGCGATCGGCGATCGCGAATCCGGCGACGGTGCCCCCACCCACCGCGACCCAGCCGCAGCCGCGCGTGGCCAGCATCGGCACGTAGTGGGCCGGCTGTACCGAGAGCGGTTCTCGAAGGCGGTTCTCGCGCACCGACATCCGGATGCGGTGCATGGCGGGAATGTCGCCGGGCGTGGCGACGCGAACGGTGATCGCCCCCGGCGTCACGCCCGCAGGTAGTCCGCCGCCCAGCCCAGGCCGGCGGAGGTCCCCGCGCGGGGGCGGTACTCGCAGCCGATCCAGCCGTCGTAGCCGAGCGAATCGATCAGATTGAAAAGGTACGGGTGGTTGATCTCGCCCACGTCGGGCTCGTGGCGCTCGGGCACGCCCGCCACCTGCATGTGCCCCACGCCGGCGATGTAGCGGCGGATCTTCACCGCGAGGTCCCCCTCGACGATCTGGCAGTGGTAGAGGTCCATCTGCACCTTGATGTTGGGCGCCCCCGTCTCCGCGCACACCGCGTGGGCCTCGTCCTGGCGATTGAGGAAGAAGCCCGGGATGTCGCGGGTATTGATGGGTTCGACCACCACGGTGATGCCTTCGGGGAGCGCGGCGCGCGCGGCGCAGGCCAGGTTCTCCACGTAGGTCGCGCGATGGCGCGCATGGTCCTCGCCCGGCGAGATGAGCCCGGCCATCACGTGCAGGCGCTTGTTGCCCAGCACGCGCGCGTACTCGAGGGCGAGGTCGATGGAGCGGCGGAACTCGTCTTCGCGGCCGGGGCGGGATGCGATGCCGCGCTCGCCGCGGGCCCAGTCGCCGGGCGGCGCGTTGAAGAGCGCCTGGGTGAGGCCGTGGGCCTCGAGGCGCGACCCGATCTCGGCGGCAGGGTGCTCGTAGGGGAACAGGAATTCCACGCCGCGGAAGCCGTCCTTCGCCGCCGCGGCGAAGCGGTCGAGGAAGGCGTGCTCGTTGTACATCATGGTGAGGTTGGCTGCGAGTCTCGGCATGCTCTCTTCCGTCGGTTACCAGCGCGCGCCGAAGGCCTGGCGCAGCTCCTCGAGGGCGTAGTCGGAAAGTGCCGTGGCGCGGCACCCGCCGATCATCCACAGCTTCGCGGTCTCCTCCAGTTCCTCCAACACCGCCATCGCCGCGGCCGGGGTCTGGTGCCACACGTTCGGCCCGAGGCGCTCCAACATCACGGCGCGGATGGGGGCGCCCTTCACGCGATATTTCTCGATGGCGGCGGCAACCTCGTCGCCCACCCCCGAGTCTCCCGGCCTGCGATAGGAGATCAGCGGCACGTGTCCCACCTTCATCACGAAGTAGGGCGTGATCGGCGGCAGCAGCTCGCGCTCCTGCCACGGGCCCGCGATCGATGCGGCGACGAGGTGCGTGGAGTGGGTGTGGATCACGCAGTGCGCATCGGGGTCGGCCGCGTAGATGCGGCGGTGGAGTGCCAGCGTCTTGCTGGCGCGATCGCCCGACACCTGGCGGCCATCCCCGTCCACGTGGGCAAGCGCCGCGGGATCGAGGTCGCCCAGGCAGGCATCGGTTGGCGTGATGAGGAAGCCCTCCCCCACGCGGGCGCTGATGTTGCCCGCGGTGGCGTGGACATAGCCGCGCGCGAAGAGGCTCAAGCCCACGCGCGCGATCTCGTCGCGAAGGCGCGCCTCATCCATGGGCGAACGCCTTGGTGAAGAAGTCCGGGGTGCCGAAGTTGCCCGACTTGAGCGCGAGGTGCAACGCTTCTCCGTCCGAGGCCGTCGAGCGGGCCGCGCACCACGGCACGCCGGGATCGATCTGGGGGCCGATGCGCAGCTTCTCGATGCCGAGCGCCTGCACCACGGCGCCCGAAGTCTCGCCGCCCGCCACCACGAGGCGGCGCACGCCCTGCTCCACCAGGCCGCGCGCGATGGACGCAAGCGCCTGCTCGACTCTCGCGCCCGCGACTTCCACGCCCAGGCGATCCTGCACCGCGCGGACCGCCTCGGGATCCGACGACGAGTAGACGAGGACCGGCCCGCGCGCGAGGCCCTTCACCGCCCACGCGACGGCCTCGGCGGCCGCGGCTCCCGACTCGAGCTGCAGCGGATCCAACGCGAGCGCGGCACCACCCGCATCGCGGAACGCCTGCACCTGCCCCAGCGTCGCACGCGAGCAGCTCCCCGAGACGATCGCGGCGTGGCCCTTCACCGGCGGCAGCTGGGCCGCCTGGGGCCGCGGCTCGATACCCCAGTTGCGAGGCAGCCCGATGGCCACACCTGACCCGGCGGTGACAAGCGGGAAGTCCTTCAACGCGGGACCGAGACGGCGCAGGTCGTCGTCGGAGATCGCGTCGACGATGGCGATGCCGACACCCTGCCCTTTCAGCTCGGCCACGCGCGCGCGGATCGCCGCTTCGCCCCTCGCCACCACCGCATAGTCGATGAGGCCCACCTTGCGCTTCGATTGCGACTGCAGCACGCGCACCAGGTTCGCGTCGCGCATCGGCGTCAGCGGATGGTCCTGCATGCCGGATTCGTTCAGCAGCACGTCGCCGGCGAAGAGGTAACCCTTGAAGATGGTGCGCTTGTTCTCGGGGAACGCCGGGCAGGCGATGGTGAAATCGGTGTGGAGTGCCTCCATCAGCGCCTCGGTGACGGGGCCGATGTTGCCGGCGGCCGTGGAATCGAACGTCGAGCAGTACTTGAAGTACACCTGGCGCACCCCCTCGCGGCGCAGCCAGTCGAGGGCCGCGAGCGATTGCGTGATGGCCTCCTGGGCCGGGATGGTGCGCGACTTGAGGGCCACCACCACGGCGTCGACCTCCTCGCCGAGGGGTGCCGCGGGTACGCCGATGGTCTGCACCACGCGCATGCCGTTCCTCACCAGGTTGTTGGCGAGGTCGGTGGCGCCGGTGAAGTCGTCGGCGATGCAGCCGAGGAGGATCGTCATGGGTTAGCGGGAGCGGGGGGTGCGAGCGGCGTCGTCACATCGGGCAGCAAAACGGGGGGACGCAGATGGCCGCAGATGGGTCCGCAGATAGG
>JANMHV010000220.1:0-10737 GCA_031375445.1 Burkholderiales bacterium
CGTGATCGCATCTTCCAGGCTCTGGGATAGACGCCCCGACGGCACCACGTAGGTCACGAAGGTCCTCAAAGGTTCACATAGGAAAGCTGATGCGTGTCGTTCGTGGCTGCGTCGTTGATGCCCTCCATTTCATGAAGAATCCTTCGTGCACCTTTGTGGACCTTCGTGACCTTTGTGGTGAAAGGGGCGCCTGACATGCCACGGAACGCTTTCTATGCGCAGTCCGGCGGGGTAACCGCCGTCATCAACGCGTCGGCAGCCGGCGTGATCGAAACCGCCCGCAAGCACAAGAAACACATCGGCAAGGTCTACGCCGGCAGGAACGGGATCCTCGGAGCGCTCGATGAGGACCTCATCGACACCAGCAAGGAGCCGGCGGCGAACATCGCGCAGCTGAAATACACCCCCGGCGGAGCCTTCGGCAGCGCCCGCTACAAGCTGAAGGGCGTGGAGAAGGGTGGGCACGAGTACGAGCGCCTGGTGGAAGTGTTCAAGGCCCACGACATCGGCTACTTCTTCTACAACGGCGGAAACGATTCCGCCGACACCTGCCTCAAGGTGTCGCGGATCAGCGAGACGCTCGGCTACCCGATCATCGCGGTCCACGTGCCCAAGACCGTGGACAACGACCTCCCGATCACCGATACCTGCCCCGGCTTCGGGTCGGTCGCCAAGTACGTCGCCACCAGCATGCGCGAGGCGGGGCTCGACGTGGAGTCGATGGCGAAGACCTCGACCAAGGTCTTCATCCTCGAGGTGATGGGCCGCCACGCGGGCTGGATCACCGCGGCCACGGGGCTCGCGCAGGCGAAGGCGGGGCAGGCGCCCCACATCCTGCTCTTCCCCGAGATCCCCTGGGACGAGGCCGCCTTCCTCGCGCGCGTGGACGAGATGGTGAAGAAATACGGCTTCTGCGCCGTCGGCGCATCCGAGGGCCTGCAGGATGCCGCGGGGAAATTCCTCTCGGAGTCGGGCCTGAAGGACGCCTTCGGCCACGCGCAGCTGGGCGGTGTCGCTCCCATGCTCGCGGGGCTGGTCAAGGCGAAGCTGGGCTACAAGCAGCACTGGGCGGTGGCCGACTACCTGCAGCGCGCCGCGCGCCACATCGCCTCGAAGACCGACCTCGAGCAGTCCTACGCGGTGGGGAAGGCCGCGGTGGAGTACGCGGTGGCCGGGATGAACAGCGTCATGCCCACCATCGTGCGCATGTCGGGGAAGCCTTACCGCTGGAAAGTCGGGGTCGCGAAGCTCTCGGATGTCGCCAACGTGGAGAAGAAGATGCCGCGCGACTACATCACCGCCGACGGCTTCCACATCACCACGAAGTGCCGCAACTACCTCGCGCCGCTGATCGCGGGCGAGGCGTTCCCGCCCTTCGAGGACGGATTACCCAAATACGTGCGGCTGAAGAACGTGGCCGTGCGCAAGAAGACCGCGGCTCGAAAGCCGTGACACACCCGCAACACCGCACTCAATAAAACTAGGGAGAAGCAAAGATGGTGAACCAGGCAATCCTAATTTCGCTCGTCTGCGGGGTCGTCGCCCTGCTCTACGGCGGCTTCACGGCGATGTGGATCCTTCGCCAGCCGGACGGCAACGACCGCATGCGCGAAATCGCCGCGGCCATCCAGACCGGCGCCAAGGCGTACTTGAACCGCCAGTACGCCACCATCGGCGTCGTGGGCGCGGTGCTGTTCCTCGTGATCGGCTTCGTGCCGGGCCTGGGATGGATCACGGCGCTCGGCTTCGCCATCGGCGCCATCGCCTCGGGTGCCGCGGGCTACATCGGCATGAACGTGTCGGTGCGCGCCAACGTGCGCACGGCCGAAGCCGCGCGCCGCGGCATCGGCCCGGCGCTGGACATCGCCTTCAAGGGCGGCGCCATCACGGGCCTGCTCGTCGTGGGCCTCGGCCTCATCTCCGTGGCCGGATTCTTCATGTTCCTGTACGGGTCCGGGGTGCATGGCGAGAAGATGAGCGACGTGGTGAAGCCGCTGATCGGCCTCGCCTTCGGCTCCTCGCTGATCTCGATCTTCGCGCGCCTCGGCGGCGGCATCTTCACCAAGGGCGCGGATGTGGGCGCCGACCTGGTGGGCAAGGTGGAAGCTGGCATCCCCGAGGACGATCCGCGCAACCCGGCGGTGATCGCCGACAACGTGGGCGACAACGTGGGCGACTGCGCCGGCATGGCGGCGGACCTCTTCGAGACCTACGCGGTCACGATCATCGCCACCATGGTGCTGGCGGCGCTCCTGATGCCCAGCCCCACCATCGTCGGCAACGCCGTCACCTATCCGCTGGTGCTGGGCGCGGTCTCGATCATCGCCTCGATCGTCGGCTGCTTCTTCGTGAAGACGGCCGAGGGCGGCAAGATCATGAACGCGCTCTACCGCGGCCTCGCCGTGGCGGGCATCCTCTCGCTCATCGCGTTCTACTTCGTCACCAAGTGGATGATGAGCGATGCCGTCGGCGGCGACGCCATGGGCGTCTGGAAGCTCTGGGGCTGCTGCGTCGTGGGCCTGGTACTCACCGCGCTGATGGTCTGGATCACCGAGTACTACACCGGCACCGACTTCCCTCCGGTAAAGCACGTGGCGGAGGCCTCCACCAAGGGGCACGCGACCAACATCATCGCGGGCATCGGCGTCTCGATGCGCTCCACCGCGTGGCCGGTCCTTTCGGTGTGCGCGGCGATCTGGGCGGCCTACACGCTCGCGGGCCTCTTCGGCATCGCGATCGCGGCCACCTCGATGCTGTCGATGGCGGGAATCATCGTGGCGCTCGACGCCTACGGCCCGATCACCGACAACGCGGGCGGCATCGCCGAGATGGCGGAGCTGCCGAAGGAAGTGCGCAACGTGACCGACCCGCTGGATGCGGTGGGCAATACGACGAAGGCCGTCACCAAGGGCTACGCGATCGGCTCCGCCGGCCTCGCCGCCCTGGTGCTCTTCGCCGACTACACCCACAAGCTGGAGGAGGCGGGGCGCCACATCACGTTCGACCTCTCCAACCCGGCGGTGATCATCGGCCTCTTCATCGGCGGCCTCATCCCCTACCTCTTCGGCGCGATGGCGATGGAGGCGGTAGGACGCTGCGCGGGCTCGGTGGTGGAGGAAGTGCGCCGCCAGTTCCGCGAGATCAAGGGGATCATGGAAGGTACTGCCAAGCCCGACTACTCGCGCGCGGTGGACATGCTCACCAAGGGCGCCATCAAGGAGATGATGATCCCGAGCTTGCTCCCGGTGCTCTCGCCGATCGCCGTGGCGCTCGTCGTCGGCTGGCTGATGGGGCGGGATGCGGGCGTGCAGGCCCTCGGCGGGATGCTGATGGGCACGATCGTGACGGGCCTCTTCGTCGCGATCTCCATGTGCACCGGGGGCGGCGCGTGGGACAACGCCAAGAAGTACATCGAGGACGGCCACCACGGCGGCAAGGGCAGCGATGCCCACAAGGCCGCGGTGACGGGCGACACGGTGGGCGATCCCTACAAGGACACCGCCGGCCCCGCGGTGAACCCGCTGATCAAGATCATCAACATCGTGGCGCTGCTGATCGTGCCGTTGCTTTGACAACTTTCCCTCCCACCCCGGTCCGGTCCGGGGTGGGAGGGTTGCGTCAAACTCGGCAGCCTGCGACAACAACGCCCGTGAGGGCATGGGAGTAGCGATGAACAACGATCAGTGGATTCGCGCGTCGGTCGTGGTCTTGGCGGCATTCCTGGGAGGCTGCGCGGTCGGCAATACCCACAGCTACGGCGATGCGCCGTTGAACCTCGCGGTGGCCGCGAGCTCGCCCGTTGCCGTGGCGGTCCAGGACACGCGGCCGTACGTGCTCTCCGGCAACAAGAAGGAAGGTTTCGTGGGGCTGTCGCGCGGGGGATACGGAAACCCCTTCGACGTTAGTACGCAAAGCGGCGGCCCGCTGGCCACCGAGATGCGCGATGGGGTGGTGAAGGCATTGCGCGGGAAGGGAGTTACGGTGAGCGCAGTGACGATCTCCCCCCGGGATACGCCCTCGGGCGTGCGCAAGGCCCTGTCGGACACCGGCGCCAACAAGTCCCTCCTCGTGACGCTGCGCGAGTGGAAGAGCGATACGTACATGAGCACCGCATTGCATTTCGACGTGACGCTGGCGGTGCTCGACCGCAAGGGTGAAACCCTGGCGCAAAACAGCCTCAAGGGCGTGGACAACCTTGGAACCCTCGGTTTCTCCGCCGAAACCGGAGTCTCCTCGGCGTTCGTGAAGAAGTTCGAGCTGTTGTTCAGCGATCCCAAGGTCGCTGCGGCGTTGAAGTAGATGCGCTTGTTTCCTGGCTGAAGGGCCGCGTTGGGGCGGCTCTTGACTCGCGCCCGATGAAGGCGCTGATCCTCGGAGCCGGCGTGGCCGGCGTGGCGAGCGCCTGGTACCTGTGGCGGGACGGCCACGACGTGACCGTCGTCGACCGCAACGAGGGTGTCGCGCTCGAGACCAGCTTCGCCAACGGCGGCCAGCTCTCCTACAGCTACGTGGCGCCGCTCGCGAGCCCGTCGGTGATCCCGAAGATCCCGCCGTGGCTGCTGCGCCGCGATTCGCCGCTGCGTTTCCGCCCTTCGATCGATCCGGATCAGTGGCGCTGGTGCCTCGAGTTCCTCGCCGCGTGCAACCAGGCCACCGCCGACTTGACCACCGAGCGGCTGCTGCGCCTCGCCTTCTACAGCCGCGACCTGATGCACGAGCTGGTGGCGACCCACGAGATCGATTTCGACTATGTCCAGAACGGCAAGCTCGTGGTCCACACCCAGCGCGAGTCCTTCGAGTCGGCGCGGCGGCTGATGGAATACCAGCGGACACTCGGGGCCGAGCAGGAGGCGCTGGACGCCGCCGCCACCGTGGCGCTGGAACCGGCGCTCGCCGCCATGGCCCCGCGCATCACCGGGGCCATCCACACGCCGAGCGAGGACGTGGGCGACACCTACAAGTTCTGCAACGAGTTGAAGCGCCTCATGACCACCGGGCCCAACCCGGTGCGCTACCGCTTCGGCATCGAGGTCGAGCGCCTGCTGCCGTGGAACGGGCGGCTGATGGGCGTGGAGACGAGCCACGGGGTGCTGGAGGCCGACGCCTACGTGCTGGCGCTCGGCACCAACGCGCCCTACCTTCTCAAGCCGCTGGGCCTCCGGGTGCCGGTGTATCCGTTGAAGGGTTACAGCCTCACGCTGCCGGTCACCAACGACGCGGCCGCACCGCGCATCAGCGTCACCGACTTCAAGCGCAAGGTGGTCTACGCGCGCATCGGCGACGAGCTGCGCGTGGCGGGCATGGCCGACCTCTCGGGCCGTCGCCCCGTGATCGACGTGGAGCGGGTGGACCAGCTGGTGGACGAGGTTCGCGCCACGTTCCCGGGCGCCACGGATTTCAGCTCGCTGCGGCCCTGGTGCGGAATGCGGCCTGCCACGCCGCGTGGCACGCCGATGATAGGTGCCACGCCCCACTCCAACTTGTGGCTCAACGTGGGCCACGGGGCGCTGGGATTCACGCTGGCACTCGCCACCGGCCGCATCGTCGCCGACCTCGCCGACGGCCGGCCGAGTGCCGTTCCCCTCGACGGCTTCACCCTCAACTGAAACCCAAGGAGGCTTCCATGGCAGTCGACTTCCACCACGGCCACGGCTCGCCCTTCTCGTGGCGCGTATGGCTCGCGCTCGAGCACAAGCAGGTGCCCTACGAGCTCAAGCTCCTCTCGTTCGCCGCCGGCGACACCGAGAAGCCCGAGTTCGTGGCGATCAACCCGCGCCACCAGGTGCCCACGATCGTCGACGACGGATTCGCGCTGTGGGAATCGACGGCGATCCTCGAGTACCTCGACGAGCGCTTCAAGGGCGGCAAGCCGCTCTATCCCGGCGACGTGAAAGCGCGGGCCCGCATCCGGCGCCTTTCGGCCGAGGCGCAGGCCTACGTGCGGCAGGAGGGCGTCGACCCCATCGTCGACGAGTTCTTCTGGAAGGATGGCGCCGCGCCGGACCTGGACAAGGTTGCGAAGGCGCGCGCGGTGCTGGAGCGCGAGCTCGCCGGGTTCGCGCGCGAGTTGCAGGGCGCCTACCTCGCCGGCTCCGAGCCCACCGCCGCGGACTTCATGCTCTACCCCGAGGTGGGCTACGTGAAGCGCATCACCTTCAGGAAGCCGGAGTCGAAGTTGAGCGACCTGATCCCCACGGAGCTGGCGCAGTGGGCGAAGCGCATCGAGGCGCTGCCGTATTTCGAGAAGACTTTTCCGCCGCATTGGAAATGAGGAGCGACCCTCTCCCCGGCCCTCCCCCAAGGGGGAGGGAGATTGTTTTCCCCCTCCCTTGGGAGGGGGCAGGGGGAGGGTCATCTTGAAGTTCACCCTCCACGCCACCGACGGCGCCTCACGCCGCACCACCCTCGAGCTCGCCCACGGCAAGCTCGAGACGCCAGCCTTCATGCCCGTGGGCACCTACGGCACCGTGAAGGCGATGAGCCCCGTGGAGCTGAAGGAGGTCGGCGCGCAGCTGGTGCTCGGCAACACCTTCCACCTGTGGCTGCGGCCGGGCCTCGAGGTGATCCGTGCCCACGGCGGGCTGCATCGATTCATGGGCTGGGACCGGCCGATCCTCACCGATTCCGGCGGCTTCCAGGTCTTCAGCCTCGGCGCCTTGCGCAAGCTCTCCGAGGAAGGGGTCGCCTTCCAGTCGCCCATCAACGGCGACAAGATGTTCCTCACCCCCGAGGACTCGATGGCGATCCAGCGCGTGCTCGACTCCGACATCGTGATGATCTTCGACGAATGCACGGGCTACCCCGCCACCCGCGACGAGGCGGCGGACTCGATGCGCCTGTCGCTGCGCTGGGCGGAGCGCTCGAAGCGCGCGCACCAGGGCAACTCCAACGCGCTCTTCGGCATCGTGCAGGGCGGCATGCACGAGGACCTGCGCGACGAGTCCCTGGGGGCGCTCTGCGAAATCGGCTTCGACGGCTACGCGGTGGGCGGGCTCTCGGTGGGCGAGCCCAAGGAGGAGATGGCGCGCATCGTCGCGCACACCACGCCGCGCCTGCCCGCCAATGCGCCGCGCTACCTGATGGGGGTCGGCACGCCCGAGGACATCGTGGACGCCGTCTCCCACGGCTTCGACATGTTCGATTGCGTCATGCCCACCCGCAATGCGAGGAACGGCTGGCTCTTCACCCGCTTCGGCGACGTGAAGATCAAGAACGCGCGCCACCGCGAGGACACGGGCCCCCTCGACCCCACCTGCGCCTGCTACGGCTGCCGCAACTTCTCCCGCGCCTACCTGCACCACCTGCATCGGGCCAACGAGATCCTGGGCGCACGGCTCAACACCGTCCATAACCTTCACTACTACCTGGACCTCGCCCGCCAGATGCGGGAAGCGGTCGAGGCCGGCCGTTTCCAGGCCTGGCGGGCGGGATTCCATGCCGACCGGGCGCGGAACGCTACGGAACCGTGAAACAAACGCCGTTGCGCTAGTTGAACCTTAGGGGACAGACCACCAATTGCACCGGATGAAACTGGGCCGGCCCGCTTATCCCATGCAATTGGTGGTCCGTCCCCCAGTGGGAATGGGGGTGCCGACATGCTAGAATCGCAGGCTTCAGTCGCAGGGAAAACCCCTGTCGCATCAAGACTTTCCGCACGGAGAACCCAATGATCGGAACCGCATACGCCCAGGCCGCAGGCCCTGCCTCCGGGGGCGACACCCTGATGGGCATGCTGCCCATCGTCCTCATGTTCGTGATCCTCTACTTCCTCATGATCCGGCCGCAGATGAAGAAGGCGAAGGAGCACAAGACCATGGTCGAGGGACTGCAGAAGGGCGATGAAGTCGTCGCCGTCGGCATCCTCGGAAAGATCGCCAACGTAGGCGACAACTACGTGACGCTCGAGATCGCCCCCAACACCCAGATCCAGGTCCAGAGGCACGCGATCACCACGCTGCTGCCCAAGGGCACGGTGAAAGACAGCCGGTAGTCCATGAACAAGTACCCCGCCTGGAAGTACATCCTCATCGTGCTGGCCCTCGTGGTCAGCATCATCTACACCGCGCCCAATCTCTTCGGCGAGGTCCCGGCGGTGCAGGTTTCCGGCGCGCGGGCCTCGGTGAAGGTCGACGAGACGTTGAGGAAGTCGCTCGACGACGCGCTCAAGGCCGCCTCGGTGACGGTCACCGCGGTCGACACCGGCGAGGGGTTCGTGCGCTATCGCTTCGCCGACCCGGATACCCAGATCAAGGCCCGGGACGTGATCCAGTCGAAGGTGGGGCCCGGCTACATCGTGGCGCTGAACCTGGTGGCGAATTCGCCCCACTGGCTGCAGGCCCTCGGCGCCAAGCCGATGTACCTGGGCCTCGACCTGCGCGGTGGGGTGCACTTCCTGCTGCAGGTGGACATGAAGGCCGCGGCCAACAAGGCGGTCGAGCGGTACCTCAACGACACGCGCAGCCTGATGCGCGAGAAGAAGATCTACTACTCCGGCCTCGCCCGCGAGGGGGAACGCGTGGTGGTCCGGTTCCGCGAGCCCGAGCAGCGCGCCGCGGCGATGAAGGCCATGGCCGCCTCGATGCCGGACCTGGGCATCCGCGAGCAGGACGTGAACGGCGAGAGCGCCATCGTCGCCTCGATCAAGCCCGAGATCGTGAAGCGCGACCAGGAGCTGGCGCTGCAGCAGAACATCCAGACGCTGCGCAACCGCGTGAACGAGCTGGGAGTCGCCGAGCCGATCGTGCAGCAGCAGGGCGCCGACCGCATCGTGGTGCAGCTGGCTGGCGTGCAGGACCCGGGAAGGGCCAAGGAAATCCTCGGCCGCACCGCGACCCTCGAGGTGCGCCTCGTCGCCGAGGAGCAGGCCAACGGCCCCGGCCAGCAGGCGTTCGACCAGTACAAGGAGCAGCCGGCCCCGTTCGGGACCGACAAGTTCTTCGACCAGGAGGGCCGAGCGGTCCTGGTGAAGAAGTCGGTGGTGATCACGGGCGATCGCATCAAGGACGCCCAGCCCGGCTTCGACCAGCAGAACGGCGGCGCCGTGGTGCACATGTCCCTCGACGATACCGGCGGGCGCATCATGCGCCAGACCACGCGCGAGAACGTGAAGAAGCGCATGGCGATGATGCTGGTGGAGCGCAACCAGACCGTGATCCTCACCTGGCCCGTGATCCAGGAGGAGTTCGGCAACCGCTTCCAGATCTCCGGCATGCCCGACGCGAGCGAGGCGCGCAACCTCGCGCTGCTGCTGCGCGCGGGAGCGCTCGCGGCCCCGATGGACATCATCGAGGAGCGCACCATCGGCCCGTCGCTCGGCGCCGAGAACATCTCCAAGGGCTACAAGGCGGTGCTGGGCGGCTTCGTCGCGATCGCGGTGTTCATGATCGCCTACTACATGCTGTTCGGCTTCATCTCGGTGCTCGCCCTGGCGGCGAACCTGCTGTTCCTGGTGGGGCTGCTGTCGATGATGCAGGCCACCCTCACGCTCCCCGGCATCGCGGCCATCGCGCTCACGCTGGGCATGGCCATCGACGCCAACGTGCTCATCAACGAGCGCGTGCGGGAGGAGGTTCGCTCGGGCATGACGCCGCAGATGGCGATCCAGGCCGGCTACGAGCGCGCCTTCGGCACCATTCTCGACTCGAACGTGACGACGCTCATCGCGGGCCTGGCGCTCCTCGCCTTCGGCTCCGGCCCGGTGCGCGGCTTCGCGGTCGTGCACTGCCTGGGCATCCTCACCTCGATCTTCAGCGCCGTGGTGGTCTCGCGCGGCATCGTGAACCTGATCTACGGCGGGCGCAAGAAAGTGAAGAAGCTGTCCATCGGAGACACCTCGTGGCATCGCGACCACGACGACAACCCGAAGAAAGTGGGAGTGTAGCCATGGAGTTCTTCAAGATCCGCCGCTCCATCCCCTTCATGCGGCACGCGAAAGCGTTCAACATCATCTCGTTGGCCACCTTCATCCTCGCCGTGGGGCTGCTGGCCACCCGCGGGCTGCACTTCTCCATCGAGTTCCTCGGCGGCACCGTGATGGAGGTGAGCTACAGCCACCCGGCGGAGCCCGAGAAGATCCGCACCACGCTGAACCAAATCGGGCTCACCGATATCTCGGTGCAGAACTTCGGCACCTCGCGCGACGTGCTGATCCGGCTGCCGCTGCGCGTCTCGGGCACCGAGAGCCAGAACGTCCAGATGCAGCAGCAGAGCGACAAGGTCATCGCGGCGCTGAAGGCCGCCGACGCGACCGCGGTGCTGAAGCGCTCGGAGTTCGTGGGCGGCCAGGTGGGCAAGGAGCTCGCCACCGATGGGGCGCTGGCGCTGCTGATGGTCTGCGTCGGCATCATGGTGTACCTCGCGTTCCGCTTCGAGTGGCGCTTCGCGGTGGCGACCATCATCGCGAACCTGCACGACGTGGTGATCATCCTGGGCTTCTTCGCGGCCTTCCAGTGGGAATTCTCGCTGCCCGTGCTCGCCGCCATCCTCGCGATCCTCGGCTACTCGGTGAACGAGTCGGTCGTGGTGTTCGACCGGATACGCGAGAATTTCCGCAAGATGCGCAAGGCCAGCGTTGCAACGGTGATCGACAATGCGATCACGCGCACCATCTCGCGGACGATCATCACCCACGGCTCCACGCAGTTGATGGTGACTTCCATGCTCGTGTTCGGCGGTGAAACGCTGCACTATTTCGCGCTCGCGCTGACCATCGGCATCTGCTTCGGGATTTACTCGTCG
>JANMHV010000253.1:0-2140 GCA_031375445.1 Burkholderiales bacterium
CTTTGCCGTGGCCGGCGGCGCCGCGCTCCTCACCGCCTGGCAACGGACGAGGGGCTAGGCGACGCTCTCCGGCGACCACAGCGCGCAGACGACCGCATAGTGAGGCTGCGTCCCAAGGCCGTGGCGCTGAAGTGCGGACGGGCCTGTCTTGTGGTCGGCGGCATGTGGCAAATCCTTCGCACTTGTACATGAAGGTCGAGGTTTTGCCACGCTACCGGAGTTCAAAATGCAGAGAGGGCCGCGTAAACGCGACCCTATCGGTTCACCCTCTCCCCGGCCCTCCCCCAAGGGGGAGGGAGAAGAGCTAAGCAGCCTTCAGCTGCTCGCCCTTCCCCTTCTCGAAGCTGAACACCCCGCCCTTCACGTCCACCACGATCGTGTCTTTGGGCCCGAACTTGCCCTCGAGGATCGACTTCGAGAGCGGGTTCTCGAGCTGCTGCTGGATCGCGCGCTTCAACGGCCGCGCACCGTAGACCGGGTCGAAGCCGGCCTTGGCGAGCTCGGCCACGGCGGCGTCCGAAACGCGGATCTCCATTTCCATCGCGCGCACGCGCTTCTCCAGCTCGCGCAACTGCACGCGGGCGATCGAGGCGATGTTCTTCTCGTCGAGCGCATGGAACACCACGATCTCGTCGATGCGGTTGATGAACTCCGGCCGGAAGTGGCTCTTGACCTCGCCCATCACGGCGAGCTTCACCACCTGGTAGTCCTTGCCGGCCATCGCCTGGATCATCTGGCTGCCGAGGTTCGAGGTCATCACGATCACCGTGTTCTTGAAGTTCACGGTTCGTCCCTGCCCGTCCGTCATGCGGCCGTCGTCGAGCACCTGCAGGAGCACGTTGAACACATCCGGGTGCGCCTTCTCGATCTCGTCCAGCAGGATCACGCTGTAGGGCTTGCGGCGGACGATCTCGGTGAGATGCCCGCCCTCCTCGTAGCCGACGTATCCCGGGGGCGCGCCGATCAGCCGCGCAACGGAATGCTTCTCCATGTACTCGGACATGTCGATGCGAACCAGGTGGTCCTGGCTGTCGAACAGGAACTCCGCCAGCGTCTTCGAAAGCTCGGTCTTGCCGACCCCCGTGGGGCCGAGGAACAGGAACGATCCATAGGGCCGGTTGGGATCCGAAAGGCCCGCGCGCGAGCGGCGGATGGCTTCGGAAACGAGGCGCACGGCCTCGTCCTGCCCCACCACGCGCTGGTGCAGCTTGTCTTCCATCTGCAGCAGCTTGGCGCGCTCGCCCTGCATCATCTTGGAGACCGGGATGCCGGTGGAGCGCGAGACGACTTCGGCGATCTCCTCGACGCCGACCTGGGTGCGCAGCAGCTTGGCCTCTCCCCGGTCCTGACCCTCTCCCCGGCCCTCTCCCAAGGGAGAGGGAGCCTCTTCAGCCTTCAGCAGTTTCTCCAACTCCGGGATGGTGCCGTACTGCAGCTCGCTCATCTTCTGCCAGTCGCCCTTGCGCTTGGCCTCTTCCATGGCGAGCTTGGCCTTCTCCAGCTCTTCCTTGATGTGGGTCGAGCCCTGCACCCGCGCCTTCTCGGCCTTGAGGCGCTCCTCGAGGTCCGAGTATTCCTTCTCCAGGCGCGCGATTTCCCCGTCGATCAAGCCGAGCCGCCGGATCGAGGCCTCGTCCTTTTCCTTCCGCACCGCCTCGCGCTCGATCTTCAACTGGATGATCCGCCGGTCGAGGCGGTCCATCACCTCGGGCTTGGAGTCGATTTCCATCTTGATGCGAGACGCCGCCTCGTCGATCAGGTCGATCGCCTTGTCGGGCAGGAAGCGGTCGGTGATGTAGCGGTTCGAAAGCTCCGCCGCGGCGACGATCGCCGGGTCGGTGATGGTCACGCCGTGGTGGACCTCGTATTTTTCCTTGAGGCCCCGCAGGATGGCGATGGTGTCCTCCACCGAGGGCTCGTTGACCAGTACTTTCTGGAAGCGCCTCTCGAGGGCCGCGTCCTTCTCGATGTACTTGCGGTACTCGTCCAGCGTCGTGGCCCCGACGCAGTGGAGCTCGCCGCGGGCGAGCGCGGGCTTGAGCATGTTGCCGGCATCCATCGAGCCCTCGGCCTTGCCGGCGCCCACCATGGTGTGCAGCTCGTCGATGAAGACGATGGTCATGCCCTCGTCCTGCGAGAG
>JANMHV010000270.1:0-1610 GCA_031375445.1 Burkholderiales bacterium
CCTGCGGCGGCGGCACCCGCGGCCGCGCCGAAGAAGTCGTAGTCGACAACAGCTGCAACGACAAAGCCCCGCGAGAGCGGGGCTTGTTGTTCGTAACACCGGACGCCGGCGCACACTGCGCTCCACTACGACGCCGGCAGCAACTCCCCCAGCGCATACAGCGTCTTTTGCGGGAAGCGCTCGCGCGGATAGAAACGCGAGATCACGGAAACGGCTTCCTCGAAGCTGCCGATGCCGAGGTGACGCAGCAGGTAGCGAATGTCATCCTCGTCGTGGGATTCCGCCCCGATTCGCATCGCCAGGCACTTCATCGCCAGCAGGTATTGAGGCTGGGCCACCATGACTCGCAGGTGATCGAGCTCGAGGAAGGTGCTGAACTCTCCCTGCTCGCTCAGGTAGCCCTTCACGCCGTCATTGAGCCAGGCGGGCGACACTCCCGCCTTCAGGGCCACTCGCGCCGCGGCTTCGCGAACCTGGCGGGCGGGAAGAAACAGCGCGTCCACGTCCTGGGTCGACGGGCGCGCGGAATATGCCAGGCACATCACGGCGCCGCCCACCAGGAAAAGCTCCCCCTCCGTTTGCGTTTCGCGCAGCTCGTCATTGAGGAGCGCGAAGAGCCGCCGAATCTCCCTTTCCGCCAGGGCCGCCATTTCAGACGCGCGAGCCGACGCTGGAGTCGATGAAGATGTTGCGGCGGCGGAAGGGTGCCGGCGAGTGGCTGAGAAGGTAAAGGCGCAGGCTCAGGAGCCCGGATCCGAACATGGGCTCGACGAGCGGCTCCACATCACGGGTCCACCCGGGCGCTGCGACTCCGCTCCGCGCGCACGCGTATTCGACCATCGCGGCGACGTAGTTGGCGGTTCGGGGCGCCATCCGTGGAGGTTGCGACGACACCGCTTCCCGCAGCTCGTTTGCGCCCACGCTTGCCAGCCACGAGTTGAGCTCTTCCAGGGCGAAGCGGTCCTCCGGGGATTTCGCGCAGGCCGCGGCGAGCTCCTGGAAGCGACTCCTCGGCGCGGGCAGTACCCGGGCGAGGACGTAGGCGGACATGTCCATGCCCGCCTGGCGCGCGGCACGCCGGATGGCATCCTTCTCGGAAGTCGAGACGCGGATCTGGATCTGGCCGGACTTGGGGGTGCTGGGCATCCGGCTAGGGTATGACGCTGCGGAGAATTGTGTCAATACATACGTAATGACATCTGCCAGCCGCTGCGTTCAGGCGCGACCACCTGCAACCGCGCCTTGACTTACTTCTTGCCTTCCAGCGCCTTCATCAAATCGGAGGCCGCCTCGTCGTCGGTGCGCGTCGGAGCCTCCTGCTGCAGCTCGATCTTCACCTTGTCCAGGTCCACGTTCTGCGGCTGGTCGAGGAACATCGTGACCTGCTTGGGAAAGGCGATCACCAGGATCACGAGGATCATCTGCAGTCCCACGAACGGCAGCGCTCCCCAGTAGATGTCCGAGCTCTTCACCTCCTTGGGCGCGACCCCCCGCAGGTAGAAGAGCGCGAAGCCGAAGGGCGGATGCAGGAAGGATGTCTGCATGTTGACCGCGAGCAGCACGCCGAACCACACCAGGTCGATGCCGAGCTTCTGCGCCACCGGCGCGAG
>JANMHV010000362.1:0-4673 GCA_031375445.1 Burkholderiales bacterium
GTCCCCGGCAGCCTCACCCTCGCGCAGCTCCAGGCGTTCGAGCGCTCCCACGAACCGCTGGAGCTCGACGGCGCCGCGCGCGGGCGGCTCGCCGCGGGCGCCGAGGCGGTGGCGCGCATGGTGCGCGAGGGCAAGCCCGTCTACGGCATCAACACCGGCTTCGGCAAGCTCGCCCAGACCCCCATCCCCGCCGACCAGCTGGAGCTGCTGCAAAGGAACCTCGTGCTGTCGCACAGCGTGGGCGTGGGGCCGCTGCTCGCCGACGAAGTGGTCCGGCTCACGCTGCTCCTCAAGGTCGCGAGCCTCGCGCGGGGTTTTTCGGGGGTGCGACCGTTGGTGGTCGATGCGCTCCTGACACTCCTGAATGCCGAGGCGTATCCCTGCATCCCCTCGAAGGGGTCGGTGGGCGCTTCGGGCGATCTCGCGCCGCTCGCGCACATGTCGGCGGTGCTGCTGGGGTGGGGCACGGCGCGGCACCGGGGGCGCATTGTCCCGGCGGCCGAGGCCCTCGCGATCGCGGGCCTGGAACCGCTGGTCCTCGGTCCCAAGGAAGGCCTGGCACTCCTGAACGGCACGCAGGTCTCGACGGCGCTGGCGCTTCACGGCCTCTTCGCCGCCGAGAACGTCTTCGCCGCGGCGATGGTGGCGGGATCGATGTCGGTCGATGCGGCCATGGGCAGCGACACGCCCTTCGACGCGCGCATCCACGAGCTGCGCGGCCAGCCGGGACAGATCCGCGTGGCGGCGCTTTATCGCGGCTTGCTCGCCGGTAGCGCCATCCGTGCGTCGCATCTCACCGGCGACGACAAGGTGCAGGACCCCTACAGCCTGCGCTGCCAGCCCCAGGTGATGGGCGCCATCCGCGACGTGATGGACAATGCGGCCCGCACGCTGCTCACCGAGGCCAACGGCGTGACCGACAACCCGTTGGTATTTCCGCAGACGGGGGAATCGCTCTCCGGCGGCAACTTCCACGCCGAGCCCGTGGCGCTCGCCGCCGATACGCTGGCGCTCGCCATTGCCGAGATCGGGGCGCTGGCCGAGCGGCGCGTGGCACTCCTGATCGACGCCTCGCTTTCCGGGTTGCCGCCTTTCCTCACCAGCGCGAGCGGGGTGAACTCCGGCTTCATGATCGCCCATGTGACGGCCGCGGCTCTCGCCTCCGAGAACAAGTCCCTGGCGCACCCCGCCAGCGTCGACTCGCTCCCCACCTCCGCGAACCAGGAAGACCACGTTTCCATGGCCACCTTCGCGGCGCGCCGGCTGTCGGACATGGCGGAGAACACGGCCACCATCGTCGCCATCGAACTGCTCGCGGCGGCGCAGGGCATCGACTTCCGCCGGCCGCTGCACTCTTCGGCGCCCCTGGAGAAGGCCCACGCGCTGGTGCGCGGCGTGGCGCCGCACCTCGACGGCGATCGTTTCCTCGCCACCGACATCGAGGCGGTGACGCCGCTGGTGCGCTCGGGGGTTTTTTCTAGGGTTTTGGAGCGTTGACCTTCACGGCGTGCAAGGCATAGCCGACCAACGCGTCGCTTTCACGAAGCGACGTCAGCGATGTTCGCAGTCCCACCGATTCCCCGCCTTTCCGGGTGAAGGAAATCTCCTCCTCGAACTTCCCATCCCGCGAGGCACGACCGAGCGCCTGCTCGGGCCTTCCGTCCATGCGGTCCGCGGAAGCAAAGAGGAGCGAGTAGTGCTCGCCCATCGCCTCCGCCTCGGAGTAGCCGCACAGCTCCCGGGCTCCGGCATTCCAGGCCAGGATGTGGCCGGTGCGATCAAGCAACACCAGCGCCACGCCCGCGACGCCATCGAGTAGCCGGCGCTGGAGCGCTTCGCGCTCACGCACGCGGCGAAGCTCCACGTTCTCGGGAGAAGCGGGTTCGGAATTCACGGCCGGCTGGGTGCCGGGCGGAGCGGAGCTGCGCTTCGTGGCTTCGTTCGGCATGCGCGTAGGACTGCGCGGAATAACCGTTGTTCCGGGATTTGAAGGGAATCTGCCCTAGAGGGACTTTGCCGCGTGCGAACGGACCACCCGCTCCGCCCGGTGCATGGTCAGTCCCGCACCATCGCCGCACCCCAGCGCCGCCGGGGATCGAGCCACGTCGGGGCACCGAATCCGTGCGCCTCGAGCAGCTCGCCGAGCGCCGCGTCGTCCATGCGTGCCGCGACGAAGCTGTGGGTCCATTCGCCGGTCCCGTCGCGATAGCGCAGCGCCATCTCGACCTCGTCGGCCCGACGCTCCACCCGGTCGACGAACACCTCGATCGCCCCGACACGGCCTGCGGGGCCCACGACGGCCTCCTCGAGCCACGCCGGGTCCTGCCGCTCGAGCACCAGCACGCCCTCGGCCTCGAGGTGGCGGCGGCAGGAGGCAAGCAGCCGGTTGCGCAGGCCCGCCTCGGGGACGTTCACGAGGCAGCTCGCGAGCAGCACCGTGTCGAAGGTGCGCCCCAGGTCGAGCGACTCGATGTCCGCCAGCACCTTGCGCGCGCCGGGCGGCAGCAGGGCCAGCATGTCCTCGCTGTTGTCCACGCAGGTGACCGGGTGGCCGCGCGCAAGCAGCTCGCGCGTGATGCGGCCCGCGCCACAGCCCAGCTCCAGGATGGAATGGGAAGGCGGCACCAGCCCCGCGAACCGGTCGACCTCGTCCAGGTGCGCGAGGCGCCGGTATGGCGCTACCGGCGAGCCGTCGCGCGTGCGGGCGCCCGGGCCCTCGATCGGCTCGTCGCTCACCGCCGCGCCTCGTACACCAGGGCCTTGGATCCCAGCAACTCGACCTCCCCTGAAAGCGTCTCGCCGAGGCGCTCGGCCACCCGGACCGACGGCGTGTTGGCCGGCCTCACCAAGCTGATCACGCGATCGCGCCGCAATTCCTCGAAAGCGTAGCGCAAGCACCGGGCCGCGCCCTCGGTGGCGAAACCGCGCCCCCAGTAGGGCTTGCCCAGCATCCAGCCGAGCTCGAAGCCCGGCCACCCGGGCGGATCGATGAAGCCCGCGCGGCCAACCAGCAGTCCGGTGGCCTTCTCCTCGAGCGCCCACATCCCGTAGCCCAGCATCTTCCAGTGCCCCAGGATGCCGGAGATGGCGCGCCAGGACTCGTCGCGCGTGAACGTCTTGCCCTCGCCCATGTAGCGCATGACCTCGGGGTCGGCCAGCATCGGCGCGTAGGCGTCCCAGTCACCGGGACGAAACTCGCGCAGCAGCAGGCGCCCGGTCTCGAGGCGGATCACGCCGCCGCCAGCGCGGTCTTGACCGCTTCCATGCGGATCTCCTCGGTGAGTTGCGCCTTGTAGGCCGCGAAGCGCGGCGTGGTCTTCACGGTGTAGTGCCGGGGGTGGTCGAGCTCGATGGGAACGTCGCACTTGATGCGGCCGGGACGCGCCGAGAACACGGCCACGCGATTGGCCATGAAGATCGCCTCGTCGATGTCGTGGGTCACGAAGAGCACGGTCTTGCGATCGGCCTCCCACACCTGCAGCAGCAGCTCCTGCATGAGGGAGCGCGTCTGGTGGTCGAGCGCGCCGAACGGCTCGTCCAGCAGCAGGATGCGCGGGTCGTTTGCGAGCGCCCGGGCGAGTGCCGTGCGCTGCTGCATGCCGCCCGAGAGCTGCTTCGGATAGTGGCCCTCGAACCCTTCTAGGCCCACCCGCCGCACGTACTCGGCCACGATGCCGGCCCGTTCCCCTTCAGCCACGCCCTTCTCCCGGAGGCCGAAGCCGATGTTCTCTCGCACCGTAAGCCACGGAAACAGCGTGTACGACTGGAACACCATGCCGCGGTCGGGGCCGGGGCGCGAGACCGCCTCGCCATCGAGCAGCACGCGGCCGGTGGTGGCGGCGTCCAGCCCCGCCACGATGCGCAGCAGCGTCGACTTGCCGCAGCCCGAAGGGCCGAGGATGGCGATGAACTCGCTGTCGCCCACCTCGAGGGAGGTCTCCTGCAGCGCATGGGTATGCGCCCCACCCCGCACCCCGGGAAAGGTGCGGCTCACCCGCTCGATCGCGAGGCGTGCCATCAGTGGCCCCACGCGAAGAGGCGCGCGTTGCCGGCCTTGAAGGCGTAGTCGGAGATGAGGCCGATCACGCCGATCACCACGATGCCGAACAGGATCTGCCCGGTGTTGAGCAGCGCCTGGCTGTCGGTGATCATGTGGCCGATGCCGCGCTCGGAGCCGATCAGCTCCGCCACGATCACGTAGGTCCATGCCCAGCCGAGCACGGTGCGCAGGATCTCGGCGATCTCCGGGGCGCTCGAGGGCAGCAGCACCCGGCGCACCACGCCCGCGTCGCTGCAGCCCAGCGTGTAGGCGGCCTCCACCAGGTCGCGGCGCGTGGCGCCCACCTTCACCGCCACCATCAGCACCATCGGGAAGAACGAGCCGATGAAGATGAGGGCAAGCTTCTGCGCCTCCCCGATACCCGCCCACAGGATCAGCAGCGGGATGAACGCCGAGGCCGGCAGGTAGCGCGAGAACGAGATGAAGGGCTCGAAGAACGCCTCCACCGGCTTCCACGCGCCCATGGCGATTCCGAGGGGCACGGCGAGTGCCGCCGCCAGCAGGAAGCCGCCCAGCACCCGCCACACGGTGTACGCGATGTCCTTCGCGAACCCGTGCTGCGTGAAGAGCGCGTGGCCCTCGCGCAGCACGGTCACCGGGTCGGCCAGGAAGG
>JANMHV010000377.1:0-2889 GCA_031375445.1 Burkholderiales bacterium
CTGGCGGTCGGCGCCGGTGTAGCTGCCGCGCTCGTGGCCGAAGATCTCGTTCTCGATCAGGTTGGCGGAAATGGCCCCGCAGTTGATGGCGAGGAACGGATGCTTGCGACGTCGCGATAGGTCATGGACGGTGCGCGCCACGACTTCCTTGCCGGTGCCGGATTCTCCGAGGAGCAGCACGGTGGCCTCGGTAGGGGCCACGCGGGCGATCTTGTCGTAGAGCGACTGCATCGGGGCGGAGCGGCCCACCAGGTCGCCGAAGCGCCCGATGCGGCGCACGTCTTCACGCTTCGCGCCGATCTCCGCCCGGGCTTCGCCGGTGCGCGGCACCCGCGAGAGCACGGACTTGAGGCGTTGCAGGTTGACCGGCTTGGTGAGGTAGTCGGATGCGCCGAGGCGCAGCGCCTCCACCGCGGTTTCAACGCTCGCATGCCCGGTGATCAGCACTTTCTCGATCGAGGCCGGGTCCTCGAGCTCCTCGAAGAGCTCCATGCCGCTGCCGTCGGGGAGCCGCAGGTCCATCAGGACCACGTCGGGACGCTGGCGACCCAGCTGGATGCGGGCCTCGGCGACGCTGCCCGCCTGGGCGGTGGTGAAGCCTTCGGAGCCGACGAGGACCGCGAGCGCTTCGCGGGTATTCGAATCGTCGTCGACGATCAATGCATGCGACATGTCGGCCCTGGGCAAAGAATAATTTTCCCATCTTGCCCCGGCCCCCTCACGAAAAATGTCGGTGAATTCCTACAGGATGTAGGCCTCCTTCCCGTAATGGGCATGCACCCGGCTCGCCCAGTCGGCATCCATTTCCGGCCAGTCGCCGGGATCGAACGAGGGCCCGGAATCGAGCTGCGCGGGGTCGAGGTCGGCCACGAAGCAGTCGCGCAGCGCGTCGCGCTCGAAGGCGCTCCAAGGCACGGCGTACAGGCGATCTCCGAGCCCCATCACGCCGCCGCGCGCCACGATCGCGTACACGAGGCGCCCGCGCGCGAGGTCGAGGATCAAGTGCTCCATCACGCCCAGGTCCTGCCCGGCCCGATCCACCACCGGGTCTCCGGCGAGTGCCGCGGCGCAACGCAGCAATGATTTCACGGCGATCGGCTCCGGCTCGCTACGGCGCAACCGCCGCGAGGTGGCTGTCGACGCGCATCACCCCATCCTGGCGCTGGGCGTGGGCCGAGGCGATGCCGGTCTGCTCCTGGGACTTGACCGTCCCTTCGAGGACCACGACGCCCTTGTCGGTGTTCACCGAGACGTCGGCGCCTTCCATGCCGGGATCGGCAAGGATGGCCGCCTTGATCTTTCCGGTGATGACGGTATCGGTAAGCGTGTCGCGCGGCGCGGCGGTGGCGAGCGTGGGGGGCGCGCCGTTACCCTCGAGGGGCGGGAGGGCGGAGGCGCGGGGGGATGACGGCCGGGACGGGGCGGCCGGCGCCTGCCCGGGCCCGTTGCGCGTATACGTGGAGGGCTCGGCCTCGTTCTGCGGCGAGCGGTCGCAGCCCGCCAGCGCGGCGAGGGCGGTCAGTGCGACGAGCAGTCGTGAAACGTTGCGCTTCATCGGGGATCCTTCGCGATGGGGTCCCGGAGCGAGGTTGCAACACCCGTGCCAGTTCCATGGCATGCCCCTTGCGAGGAGAAACCCATGTTCGAATTCGACTGGCAGGCCCTGTTCATCCCCTCGGGATCCCTGGTGGAGATCGCGGTGCGGGGCACCGTGATCTACCTCGCGTTGTTCGCGGCGATGCGCTTGCTGCCGCGGCGCACGGTCGGCGGCATGGGCCCCTCGGACCTGTTGCTGGTGGTGCTGATCGCCGACGCGGTCCAGAACGGCATGGGGGGGAAGTACGAATCCCTCACCGAAGCGCTGCTCCTCGCGGCGGTTCTGTTCGCGTGGGACGCGTTCATCGACTGGCTCGATTTCCGCTTCCCGAAGCTCGCCATCGGGTCGGCCCGGCCCGTGATGGTGATTCGCGACGGCAAGGTGATCCACCGCAACCTCGCGCGCGAGCAGATCAGCGAGGACGAGCTGATGGCGCAGCTGCGCCAGCACGGCATCGACTCACCCCGAGGCGTGAGGTCGGCCTACATCGAGGGCGACGGCCACATGAGCGTGCTGCTGCGCGGCGGGGTGCCCCTGATGCGTCCCGACGAGGATCGCAGCCACTGAGGCCGGAAACGTTTGCCTCCGGCGAGCAACTCTTGCGGCGACATGGAGTCCGACGTTGCCCCGTCCACTGCCGGACGAACCCCGGAATCGATGGCATGCGTCTTGCGATGACGCCCGGGCTGTTTATTTCCCCACCCATGACAAGGAGCACACCCATGGCAAAGTCCAAAAGCGGGACCTCAAAGTCCCAACCCCTGGCCCTCGAGTTGCTGATGAGCGACCACCGCAAGGTGGAGGCCCTGTTCAAGAAGTACGAGGCGGAGAAGGAAGGCGACGAAGACGCGCGCCAGACGCTCGCCGAGCAGATCTGCGACGAGCTCACGGTCCACGCCACGGTCGAGGAGGAGATCTTCTACCCGTGGCTGCGTGAAAACCTTCCCGAAGACAAGATGGAGCTGGTCGAAGAAGCCGAGGTGGAGCACCAGACCGCCAAGGACCTGATCGACGAGATCGAGGGCGCCGACACCGTCGACGAGGCCTTCGACGCCAAGGTGAAGGTGCTGTCGGAATACATCCAGCACCACGTCGAGGAAGAGGAAGACGAGATCTTCAAGGAAGTGCGCGAGATGAAGGATGAGCTGGACGAGCTGGGCGAGGCCATGGCCGCCCGCAAGTCCGAGCTGATGGAAGAGTTGGGACTCGAGGAAGAGCCGAGCGCCACCGCGCGCAAGGACTCGGGCAAGCAAGCGGGATCGGGCGCGCCACGCGGCTCGCGCTGATCCAGC
>JANMHV010000238.1:0-3749 GCA_031375445.1 Burkholderiales bacterium
GTGGTCGCCATCCCGCCCACCTCGCGCCCGCCCATGGCGTTGGGCTGTCCCGTGAGGCTGAAGGGTCCCGCACCCGCGCGGCCGATCATGCCGGTGGCGAGATGGAGATTGATGAGCGAGGCGTTCTTGGAAGTCCCGGACGAAGACTGGTTCAACCCTTGGCAGTAGAGCGAAAGCGTCGCACCGGAGCCCGCGAACCAGCGCGCGGCGGTTACCACGTCCTCGGCACGCACGCCGCAAATGGCCGCGACCGCCTGCGGCGAATGCTCGCGCGCCACGTCGCGCAACGCCTCGAATCCCTCGGTGTGCGCGGCGATGTAAGCCTCGTCCACCAGCTTCTCCCACAGCATCACGTGCAGCATGCCGTGGAAGAGCGCCACGTCGGTGCCGGGCAGGATCGCCAGGTGCAGGTCGGCGAAGCGCGCGGTCTCGGTGCGGCGCGGGTCGACCACGATGATCTTCAGGTCCGGCCGGGCCTCGCGCGCCGCCTCGATGCGCCGAAACAGCACCGGGTGCGCGAAGGCCGCGTTGGAGCCGGCGATGAAGAGGCACTTCGCGTGGTCGAGGTCCTCGTAGCAGGCGGGTGGCGCGTCGGCGCCGAGAGTCTGGGTGTAGCCCGTCACCGCCGAGGACATGCACAGGCGCGAGTTGGTGTCGATGTTCGCGGTGCCGATGACGCCCTTCGCGAGCTTGTTGAAGGCGTAGTAGTCCTCGGTGAGGAGCTGGCCGGAGACGTAGAACGCCACCGCGTCGGGGCCGTGCTTCGCGATGATGTCCGTGAACTTCGCCGCCACGTGGTCGAGGGCCGCATCCCAGGTGACGCGCTCGCGCGGCAGGCCGCGGGCCGTGCGCAGCTCCGGATGGCGCGCCCGCCCCGCCATCGCGCGGGGCTGCATGGTGAGGTGCAGCGTCGAGCCCTTGGAGCAGAGGCGCCCGCGGCTGGAGGGGTGGTCGGGATCGCCGCGAACGCCGGGGATCGAGGCGCCGTCGGACGCGACCACCACGCCGCAGCCGGTGCCGCAGTAGCAGCAGGTGGAGCGCGTCTCGAGGACGGCGGCGCTCACGCCAACAGCTCGACCACGCCGTCCACCACGCGCACCTCGAAGCGCTCGACGCAGCCCTCGTCAGGTGCCGTCGCCTGGCCGTCGACAAGCCCGATGCACCAGCCGTGCAGCGGGCAGGTGACGCTCTCGCCGTGCACGATGCCCTGGGAGAGCGGACCGCCCTTGTGGGGGCAGCGATCCTCGAGCGCGAAGACGGTATCGGCGGCGCTGCGGAAGATCGCGATCACCTTGCCGTCGCCGCGCTCGTAGCGCCGTGCGCCGAGGCGGGGGATGTCTTCGACGCGGCAGACGGCAGTGTTCCCCCTCCCGTGGGAGGGGGCAAGGGGAGGGTCGATCGGCAGCGCGCTCACGGGACGACCCTCTCCCCGGCCCTCTCCCAGGGGCGAGGGTGAATGGGCACTACCTTCTCGAACTGCCGCAGGTCCACGCCCGCACGCTGCGGCTCGTGCCAGGGGTCCGGCTCGCCGTCGAGGGAAAACTGCAGGCGCTCCCACAGCGCGCGCCGGCCCGCGGCATCCTCGAGCACGCGCTTCTTCACGTGGTCCAGCCCCACGCGCGAGACGTAGTGCACGGTGCGCTCGAGGTAGAAGCCCTCCTCGCGGTAGAGCTGGAGGAAGGCACCCGAGTACTCGAGCACTTCCTCGTGCGTCTTGAGCTTGCAGAGGAATTGCGCCACCTCGGTCTTGATGCCGCCGTTGCCTGCGACGTAGATCTCCCAGCCGGAGTCGACGCCGATCACCCCCACGTCCTTGATGCCGGACTCGGCGCAGTTGCGCGGGCAGCCCGACACCGCCAGCTTCACCTTGTGCGGCGCGTACATGCGCCACAGCGCGCGCTCGAGCTCCTGGCCCATCTTGGTGGAATCCTGGGTGCCGAAGCGGCACCATTCGCTGCCAACGCAGGTCTTCACCGTGCGCAGCGCCTTGGCGTAGGCGTGTCCCGAGGGCATGTCGAGTTCCTTCCACACCGCGGGGAGGTCCTCCTTCTTCACGCCCAGCAGGTCGATGCGCTGGCCGCCGGTGACCTTCACCGTCGGGATCTTGTACTTGTCCACCACGTCGGCGATGCGGCGCAATTCCGAGGCGTTGGTCTCGCCGCCCCACATGCGCGGGATCACGGAGTAGGTGCCGTCCTTCTGGATGTTGGCGTGGGAGCGCTCGTTGATGAAGCGCGACTGCGGATCGTCGACGGCGCGGTGCGGCCAGGTCGAGAGCACGTAGTAGTTGATCGCCGGCCGGCACGAGGCGCAGCCATCGGGCGTGCGCCATTCCATGAAGCGGTGGACCGCGGGCACCGACAGCAGCTCGTTGGCGCGGATCGACTCGCGCACCTCGGCGTGGGTGTGGTCGGAGCAGCCGCACATCGCCTTCTTCTTCGGCGCCGTGGAGTAGTCGCCGCCGGCGGTGAACATGAGGATCTGCTCGACCAGGCCCGTGCACGACCCGCACGAGGACGACGCCTTGGTCTGCTTCCTCACGTCGTCGAGGGTGAAGAGGCCCTTGTCCTTGATCGCCTTCACGATCGCGCCCTTGCAGACGCCGTTGCAGCCGCACACCTCGGCGTCGTCCGCCATGCTCGCCGCGCGGCTCTCGCCCTGGTGGCCGGTGTCGCCCAGGTTGGATTCCCCGAACATCAGCTTGTCGCGGATGTCCTCGACCTTCTTGCCCTCGCGGATCAGCTTGAAGTACCACGCCCCGTCGACAGTGTCGCCGTACATCACGGCCCCCACCAGCTTCTCGTCCTTCAGCACCAGGCGCTTGTATACGCCGGCGCCGGGATCCGACAGCACGATCTCCTCGGTGTCGTTGCCGCCGGAGAAGTCGCCGGCCGAGAAGAGATCCACGCCCGTCACCTTGAGCTTGGTGGAGGTATGGGATCCGACGTAGCGGCCGATGCCGAAATGGGCGAGGTGGTTGGCGCACACCTTGGCCATCTCGAAGAGCGGCGCCACGAGGCCGTAGGCGATGCCGCGATGGGCGACGCACTCGCCCACGGCGTAGATGCGCGGGTCGTAGGTCTGCATCGTGTCGTTCACCACGATGCCGCGGTGGCAATGCAGGCCCGAGGATTGCGCGAGGTCGGTGTTCGGGCGGATGCCGACCGCCATCACCACCAGGTCGGCGGGGAGGAGGGTGCCGTCCTTCAGGCGGACGGCGGCTACTTTTCTCCCTCCCCCCTGGGGGAGGGCCGGGGAGAGGGTCTCCGGCGCCGCCACGATCGCCTCCGTCTGCGCCTCGAGCCTGAACTGCAAGCCCTTGGCCTCCAGCGTCTTCTGCAGCATCCGCGCGGCAGTGCGGTCGAGCTGCCGCTCCATCAGCCACGGCATGAGGTGCACCACCGTCACCTCCATGCCGCGCAACCGCAGCCCGTTGGCGGCCTCCAGCCCCAGCAGCCCGCCACCGATCACCACCGCGTGCTTCACTTCCGCGGCCGCAGCGATCATGCGCTCGGTGTCGTGGATGTCGCGGTAGGTGAGCACGCCTTCGAGGCCGGTGCCGGGAATCGGCAGGATGAAGGGATTGGAGCCGGTGGCCAGCAGCACGCGGTCGTAGGGCTCGCGGGTGCCGTCGTCGGCGACCACCTCGCGCGCCACGCGGTCGAGGCGAACGACCTTCTTGCCGAGGTGCAGCCGGATGCCGTTGTCGCGGTACCAGTCGAGGTCGTTGAGGATGATGTCCTGGAGCG
>JANMHV010000394.1:0-19554 GCA_031375445.1 Burkholderiales bacterium
GATGGACGTAAGCCTTGGGTAGGAAATTTCGTGCGCATAGCTGCAGCTTCCGATTGAAATCCAGAAATGGGTACGTTCATCTGCGCTGCATCTGCGTTCATCTGCGTTTGCACAGCTCCTTACCCCGCATCACTCCGCGCCACCGAACGTTCGCTCCATCTCGCGCCGGATCTTCACCGCCTCGGAAGTCGCGTCATACTCCACGTCGTCCCAGGAGACCGTGTTCCCTTCGGCGATGTCGCGCTTCAACTTCATCTTGTGCGCAAGGCCGATGGGCAGGGCGCGCCTGGCGGCGGAGTCCGTGGCCGGCATGAGCTTGCCCCACACGGTGTAGCCGCCCTCGCCGTCGAGGATCTCGCCCGCCGTCAATGCGCGCTTGGCGGTGGCCACGCAGTCGCCGCGCCAGCCGGTGGCCGCACCGGTGGCCTCGTTGCGCAGCGCCACGCTCGCCACACTGATCCCGAGCTCGAGGCCGATCAGGTGGCTCGGCTTGTACATCGCCGCGTACTCGCCGCTGGGATCGGTGACGATGCCGTATTCCTGGAAGCAGCGGCGCACGTATTCGTGCTCGGCGGCGAAGGTCACGTAGACGCCCCAGCGCAGGTCGCGGAACACCGGGCGGCCGTCGCGCTCCACGCTCGAGATCACTTCGACCTGCCCGGAGTGGTGCAGGCTCCCGCCCTCGGCGCGCGGCCTGAGGATCCGCGGCAGATCGTCCACGCCGCACGGCGGAAACGCGAGCCCCTCGGGAGCGGGCGTGAGCCCGGTCGCGTTCGCCACCGCCGCCATCTCGAGGCCCGACTTGGTGCCGTCGAGGAAGGAATTGAACATCTGCGCGTTGAAGTCGCCCTTGGAAACCGTTTCGTCGCTGAAGCCGTAGTGGCCCCAGACGGTCTTCGGAGTGGAGGCGTGATAACTCGGCAGGTACTTGGTCCCCTTGCCCGCCGCGACGACGGTGAAGCCGGCCGCGCGCGCCCAGTCGACCTGCTCGCAGATGAGCGCGGGCTGGTCTCCATAGGCGAGCGAGTAGACCACGCCCGCCTCCTTCGCGCGGCGCGCGAGCAGCGGGCCGGCGAGCGCGTCGGCCTCCACGTTCACCATCACGATGTGCTTGCCGTGCCGGCAGCACGCCAGCACGTGCGCAATGCCCGCAGCCGGGTGGCCCGTGGAGTCGATCACCACGTCGGTCGCCGCATGGGCGATCGCGGCCATCGCGTCGTCGGTCACGAAAGTCGTGCCCGCCTTCGCCGCTTCATCGAGGGATTTCGCCCCGAAGCGGCGCGCTTCCCACCCCACCCGGGCGAGCGAGGCGCGCGCGCGGTCCGGGGCGAGGTCGGCCACGGCGAGGGTCTGCAGGCCCGGCGTGCGCCGCGCCTGGGACAAGTACATCGAGCCGAACTTGCCCGCTCCGATCATCACGACGCGAACGGGACGGCCTTCGGCGGCACGGCTTTGCAGCAGGCGGTAGAGGTTCATTGGGGGGATTGGGGTGAAGCTACGGCCGGGTGGGCGAGAATAGGCGACGAACGGCCTAGCAGTTTACCGCCTCGGGGGCGGAAAATGCATCCATGAACGACCAGCGTACAGTCGAGCGCCCGGCCCTCGAGGCGCGCCTCGCGGTCCTGCGGCCCGGGCTCGAGCTCGTCGGCCTGCCGGTTTGCGTGCTCGACCCGCAGCTGCGCTACCGCTACCTGAACCGGGCGTACGCGGTGCATTCCGGCCGCGAGCAATCGGAGTTCATCGGGCGCACGCCCGACGAGGTGTTCGCGCTCCACCCGGGCGACGCGCGCCGCGCGCAGCTGCTGCGCGCCCTCCAGGGCGACACCGTCGTCTTCAATCGCCAGACCCTCGAGGGCCCGCGGGCGGGCGTCTGGATGCGCGCGCACTACATGCCGCTGCGCGAGGACGGCCAGGTGCTCGGCGTGCTGGTGGTGCTGGTCGACGTGCAGGAGCTGAAGGACGCCGAGGGCGAGCTCGCCCGGCAGCGCAAGCAGATGCAGCTGGTGGTGGACAACATCGGCGTGCCGCTCAGCTACATCGACCGCGAGTGGCGCTTCCGCTTCGCCAACCAGCCCGGCGCCGGCTGGCTGATCGCCGACACCGCGGATGCCATCGGCAGGCGCGTCGACGAGATGTTCGATGCCGAAACCATGGCGGTGATCGCTCCCGAGATCGAGGCCGCCTTCGGCGGATCCAAGCGCACCTACGAGCGCCTTGCGCACATGCAGGACGGCGTCAAGCGCTGGGTGCGGGTGCACCTGGTGCCCGATGTCGCCCCCGACGGCTCGGTGCAGGGGCTGTACTCTCTCATGGTCGACGTGGACGACGACCGCCGCACGCGCGCCGCGCTCGAGCGGCAGGAGGCGCAGCTGCGCTTCTTCACCGAGAACATTCCCGGCCCGATCGCGGTCGTGGACGCGGATTTCCGCTACGTCTTCGTGAACAAGTATTTCGAGCGCATTCGCGGCATGGGCGGCGACGAGCTGGTCGGCCACGACGTGCGCGAGACCCTCGGCCCCGAGGCGGCGGCGCTGTACATCGATCCCTATGTCGAGCGCCTGAAGCGCGGCGAGACGTGCACCGACGAGCGCCTCGTGGGTCCCCAGGGCGGGGAAGCGCGCTGGCACCTCGTGCGCCTCGCACCCATCCTCGACGCCGAGGCCCGCTTCAACGGCTACTACATCGTCGGCAGCGACATCCACGACATCAAGCTCGCCCAGCAGCGCCTCGCCTCGCAGGAGGCGCAGCTGCGGCTCTATACCGACAACATTCCCGATGCGGTCGCGTACCTGAACCGCGAGCGGCGCATCCTCTTCGCCAACCGGCACTTCGCGATGCAGCGAGGCACCACGCCCGCCGCGATCATCGGGCTCACCACGACCGAGCTGATGGGCGCGGAGATGGCGTCCTGGATCGCGGAGCGCACGCAGAAGGTCTTCGACCGCGGGGAAACCGCCACCTACGAGCGCGTGGGCACGACGCCCGAGGGCCTCGAGCGCCACTACCACGTGGAAGCGGTGCCCGACTTCGACGAAGCGGGGGTGGTACGCGGCATGTACGTGGTCGCCCACGACATCAGCGAGATCAAGCAGGCGCAGCAGCAGCTGGCCGCACGCGAGCAGGACCTGCGCTTCTTCGCCGAGAACATCCCCGAGGCGATGGTCTACGTCGACCTCGCCCTCGGCTGCACGTTCGTGAACAACATCTTCCTCGCCACGCGCGGATTCACGCGCGAGTTCGCCCTCGGAAAATTCCCTCCCGAGGTCTACCCCGCGCACGTCATGGACGAGCTGCAGCCGCATATCGACCGCGCGGTGAAGGGGCAGGAGTCCTCCTACGAGCGCTTGCTGCGCCTGCCCTCCGGGGCGGAGCGCTGGGTGCGCGTGCGCATCACGCCGCGGCGCGGCGCGCAGGGCAACGTCGTCGGCTACTACGTGGTGTCGACGGACATCCACGAGATCCGCTCGGCGCAGGCGGCGATCGAGGACAAGGAGCGCCAGCTGCGCCAGGTGATCGACTCGATCCCGACGCCCATGTGCTATGTCGACGCCGGCACCCACTACCGCTACGTGAACGACGCCTTCCTCGACTACATCGGCAAGCCCGCGGAGGCGATCGTCGGCACCTCGGTACGCCAGGTGCTGGGCGAGGAGCGCTGGCATCTGCTGGCGCCGACCATCGAGCGCGTGAGCAACGGCGAGTCGATCGCCGTGGAGCGCCTGGTGCGCTATGCCGACGGGCGTGAGCGCTGGATGAACGTGCGCCTGAGCCCGCGCATCGTCGACGGCACCTACCTCGGCTATTACGCGACCACCAGCGACATCCACGACCAGAAGACCGTCGAGCAGGAGCTGCGGCGCGCCAACGCGATCCTGTCGGCGCACTTCGACAACACCCCGCTCGCGGTGATCGAGTGGGATGCGGACTTGCGGGTGAAACGCTGGTCCGCCCAGGCCGAGGGCATCTTCGGCTGGACCGCCGCCGAGGCGCGCGGCAAGTCGGTCCAGGAGCTCGGGTTCATCCACCCCGATTCGGCGGAGATCGTGCGCGAGCTGATCACCCAGCTGATCGACGGCACCGCGCGCCGGAACCGGATGCTGTCACGCAACCTCACGCGCGAAGGGCGCGCCATCTGGTGCGAGTGGTACAACTCCGCCTTCTTCGATGCCGAAGGCAAGCTCGCCTCGATCCTGTCGCTCGCCGAGGACATCACCGCCCGCATCGAAAGCGAGGAGCAGCTCAAGCAGGCCGCGGTGCACGACGCCCTCACGGGGCTGCCCAACCGCAACTCGCTCGCGGCGCGCCTCGAGCACGCGATCGTGCGCGTGAACCGCAGCGGCGATCGCCTGGCGCTCCTCTTCATCGACCTCGACCGCTTCAAGAAGGTGAACGACACGCTCGGCCATGCCGCCGGCGACGAGGTGCTGCGCCAGGCGGCCGGGCGCATCCGCGCCTGCGTGCGCGACGCCGATACCGTGGCGAGGCTGGGGGGCGACGAGTTCGTGGTGCTGCTGGAAGCCGACGTGCGCCCCGACACGCCGGGCATCATCGGGGAACGCATCCGGATCGCGTTCAACTCGCCGTTCGACTACAAGGGCGCCGAGGTTCGCTGCGGAGCCAGCGTGGGGGTGAGCCTCTACCCCGACCACGCACGCGATCCCGCGGCCCTCCTCGCCTCGGCCGACGAGGCGATGTACCGGGTGAAGAATGCGGGGTAGCGCGCTGCTGGCGGCCTGCCTCGTCCTCGCCGCGCAGGGCGCCGGCGCCTATTGCATCCACAACCAGCTGAGGATCCGCGACGTGCTGGTGGAGCAGGAAGGGCACCCCGACGGGCTGCGCGACTCGCGCCGGCTGCGCGTGACGTTGAAGCCCGGCGAGCGCCGGTGCTGCGCCTTCCACAACCTGGACTGCAACCCCGGCGGGCGGCAGAACTCCACCACGGGCCTCGCCGTGACGATCCTCGGCGAGCCGCCGTACGAGTGCGGCTATCCCGCCGGCGCCGAGCCCCGCGTCACCGTGACGGGTGGGGCCACGGTGCGCGTGCTGGAGCACGGGCGCTACCCGGAGGCTTACTCCGTGCCCTTCATCCTTCGCATCCGCACCCATGACCGGCAGGACCTCACCGGCCCGCGCGGCCTCGCCTGTCCCGCCGCAAGACCGAAAGGAAAATGATGAACCGACGCCTCTTCGCCACCGCCGCGGCCGCCTTCGCCATGCTGCCCGGGCTGGCGCTCGCGCAATCCGACTACCCGGCGCGCCCGGTCACGATGGTGGTGCCGTTCCCGCCCGGAGGAGTGGCCGACATCACCGCGCGCCCGCTCGCCGAGGCGATGGGCCGCATGCTCCGGCAGACCGTGATCGTGGAGAACAAGGCCGGCGCCGGCGGGGGCGTCGGCATGGCGTACGTGGCGAAGACGAAGCCCGACGGCTACACCGTGCTGCTCGCCCTCTCCTCGGTCTCGATCATTCCCGAGGCCGACAAGGTGCTGGGGCGCGATCCGATGTACCAGCTCGACCAGCTGGTCCCGATCGCGCGCTTCACCGCCGACCCCACGGTGCTCGCGGTGCGCGCCGATGCGCCCTGGAAGACCGCGAAGGAGTTCCTCGACGCGGCGAAGAAGGACCCGGGCACGATTCCCTACGGCTCCTCGGGCAACTACGGCACGATGCACGTGCCGATGGAGATGCTGGGCGCCTCGGCGGGCGCGAAGATGCTGCACGTGCCCTTCTCCGGCGCGGGCCCCGCGGTGGTGGCGCTGCTGGGCGGTCAGGTGCAGGCGCTCTCCACCGGCCCCTCGTCGGTGATGGGCCACCTGAAGGGCGGCAAGGTACGCGTGCTGGCCTCGTGGGGCGAGTCGCGCCATCCGGCGCTGCCCGACGTGCCGACCCTCAAGGAGCTGGGCTACGACGCGCAGTTCTCGCAGTGGACCGGGCTCTTCGTTCCCGCCGGCACGCCCGAGGCGGTGGTGGCGAAGCTGCGCGAGGCCGCGCGCTCCGCGGTGAACGACGAGACCTTCAAGGCGGCGCTCGTCAAGGTGGAGACCCCGATCCAGTACCTCGACCAGCCGCAGTTCAGGGCGTTCTGGGACCAGGACGCGAAGAAGCTCGCCGAGGCGGTGCGCAAGATCGGCAAGGTCGAATGAGGCTCGCGCTGGCGGTGGCCGGCGTCCTCGCCGCGGCGACCGCCGGCGCCGCCCCGCCGCCGCGCAACGCGGCGCTCCACGCGCTCTTCGAGCGCGACTTCGCCAACGGACTCGAGGAGAGCCCGGAGGCGGCGACCCTGCTCGGCATCGAGGGCCACGACGATCGCCTCCCCGACTACTCGCCCGTGGGGGCGCAGCGCCGCCGCGCCCGGGTGCGCTCCGTGATCGCGCAGCTGCAGCGCTTCGACCCCGCGCGCCTTTCGACCCAGGACCGACTCTCGCGCGAGGTGATGCTGGACGACCTGCGCCGCACCGCCGCGATGCAAGAGCTGTTCGGGCCGCTGCCGTTCGATACGGACGCCGACCTCTGGCTGCCGATCACCACCATGTGGGGGCCGCACGAGACGTGGTCGACGCTTGCCAAGTCGCTGCCGCTTCGCACCGCGCGGGATTACGAGAATTACCTGAAACGGCTGGAAGCGATGCCGCGCGTGCTGGAGCAGCTCACCGCCACCATGCGCGCCGGCATGCGCTGGGGCTGGGTGCCGCCGCGCGCCGCGATGGAACGGGTGCCGGCGCTGCTCGATACCTTCGTCGCCGAGGATCCGGCCGCGACACCGCTGTGGGAGCCGTTCACGCGCTTTCCGGCCGGCGTGGCGGGCTCCGAGCGGGAACGCCTCACCGCCGCGGGCCGTGCCGCGCTCGCGACCAAAGTCCGGCCGGCGTTCGTGAAAATGCGCGCCTTCCTCGCCGACGAGTACCTGCCCGCGGCCGGCACGTCGGTCTCGGCCTCGAGCCTGCCCGCGGGCCCGCGCTACTACGAGCTGCTGGCGCAGCGCGGCACCACCACGCGCCAGACTCCGGACGAGATCCACGCCATCGGGCTCGCGGAGGTCGCGCGCATTCGCGGCGCGATGGAGCGCGTCGTGCGCGAGACCGACTTCAAGGGGACGCTGCCGGAGTTCATGGCCTACGTGCGCGCCGATCCCCGGTTCTACTTCACCAAGCCGGAAGACCGCCTGCGCGCCTACCGCGACATCGCCAAGCGCGCCGATGCGGAGTTGCCGAAGCTTTTCGCGGAGCTTCCGCGCACGCCTTACGGCATCCGCGCCATGGAGGCCTTCGAGGGCGACAACTCCGACCAGTACATACAGCCCGCCCTCGACGGCAGCCGCGCCGGGTTCTTCGAGGCGAACGTGAACAACCTCTCGAAGCGGCCCACCCCGGAGATGGAATCCACGCTGCTGCACGAGGCGGTCCCCGGCCACCACCTGCAGGTCGCGCGCGCGCAGGAGCTGAAGGACCTGCCTCGATTCCGACGCACCGGCTTCTACACCGCATATGTCGAGGGATGGGCGCTCTATGCCGAGAGCCTGGGCTACGAGATGGGCTTCTACCAGGATCCCTACCAGCGCTTCGGCGCGCTGCAGAACGAGATACTGCGCGCCTGCCGCCTGGTGATAGACACCGGCCTCCACGCGAAGGGCTGGACGCGCGAGCAGTCGATCCGCTACCTGGTCGAGAACGCCGGCTCCAACGAGGGCTACGCGATCGCCGAGGTGGACCGCTATATCATCTGGCCTGGCCAGGCCCTCGGCTACAAGGTGGGCGAGCTCAAGATCAAGGCGCTGCGAGCCAAGGCGCTCGCCACGCTCGGCGCGCGCTTCGACGTGCGCCGCTTCCACAACGCGATCCTCGACGATGGCGCCCTGCCGCTGTCGGTGCTCGAGGCGCGAATCGACCAATGGATCCAATCGGAAAAGGAAAGAAAGCCATGAAGCTCCTCGCACGCACGCTCGCCGGCGCGGCACTCCTCGCACTCTGCACCGCCCAGGCCCAGGACTTCTCCAAGGTGGAGATCGTCCCCACGAAGATCAACGACAACCTCTACATGCTGGCGGGAGCGGGCGGCAACCTGGCGCTCGCCGTGGGCGAGGACGCGACCTTCCTCATCGACGACCAGTTCGCGCCGCTCGCCCCCAAGATCACCGCGGCGATCGCCGCCATCACGCCCAGGCCGGTCAAGTTCCTGCTCAACACCCACTGGCACTACGACCATACCGGCGCCAACGAGAATTTCGGCAACGCCGGGGCGGTCATCGTGGCGCACGAGAACGTGAGGAAGCGCATGAGCTCCGACCAGGTGATCGAGTTCTTCAACATGCCGATCAAGGCGGCACCCAAGGCGGCACTTCCGGTGGTGACCTTTCCCGGCGCCATGAGCCTGCACCTGAACGGCGAGGAGATCCGCGCGATCCACGTGCCGCGCGCGCACACCGACGGGGACACGATCGTGCACTTCGTGAAGGGCGACGTGGTGCACATGGGCGACGTCTACTTCAATGGCCTCTATCCCTTCATCGACACCTCGAGCGGCGGCACGCCCGAGGGCGTCGTCGCCGCCTGCGACCAGGTGCTGGCGATGATCACCGACAAGACCCGTGTCATCCCCGGCCACGGGCCGCTTTCGAACAAGGCGGAGCTCAAGGCCTACCGCGACATGCTCGCCGACGTGACCGCGCGCATCCGCAAGATGGTCGCCGAGGGCCGCAAGCTCGAGGAGATCACCGCCTCGAAGGTGACCTCGGATTACGACGAAAAATGGGGCAAGGGCTTCATCGCGCCGCCCAAGTTCGCCGAGATGCTGGCGATGAACCTGCTTCGCAACGTGAAATAGGTTCCAAGGCGGGGAACCGCGAAATGTGACGCGTTTCATTGCCAGCGGGGCGGCGCGGGCCTAGGCTGGGACATGATCGACATCGTGACGCTCCTGGTGCTGCTGGCTACCGCCGACGTGATCCTCGCGGCGGCGCTGGCGATCGGCACCGGGGGAAGCTCCCGCGACGGCCTCTCCCACTGGACGGCGTCCCTGGCGGTCCGGGCGCTCGCCTTCGGCCTCCTTGCCGCGGGCGCGGCACCCCAGCATGGGGCCGCGGCCGGCGCCGCCGGCCTCCTCGCACTCTCGCTGACCCTGCAGGCCGCGGCACTCCTCGCCTTCAACCGCCGCACCTTCCCCGCGTGGGTCCACTTCGCCACGGTGGGCGCGGTGGCATTCCCGATGCAACTCCTCGCACCGGACGCGGGCGCGGCCCTGATCTTCGGCGGCCTCGTCTTCGGCACGCTCGCCACGGTGCTCGCCGCCATCGCGAGCCAGCTGCACCTGCCCAGCTCCACCCGGGCGCGGCGCATCCTCGTGGCCGGCTTCGCGCTGGGCGCGGCATCCTTCTACGCGCGCGGCCTCGCCAGCGCGTTCCTGAACAACCCATTGCAGCCGTTCACCCATCCCACGGGGTTCCAGTCGTTGTCGTTCCTGGCGCTGTACGCGGTGGCATTGGTGGGCACGTTCGGGTTCATGGCGCTGCACAAGGACCGCGCCGACGCCGAGGCGTCGCGGCTCGCCACGATGGACCCGCTCACCGGCACGTATAACCGCCGCACCTTCCGCGAGATCGCCGAGCGCGAGCTGTCGCGGGCCCGCCGCGCCGGCCAGCCGCTGTCGATCATCATGGTGGACATCGACCACTTCCGCCTGGTGAACGAGAAGCATGGCGAGCGCGTGGGCGACGACGTGCTGCAGCGCTTCGCCGACGTGCTGCGCACGGCGCTGCGCAAGGAAGACATGCTGGTGCGCTACGGCGGCGAGCAGTTCCTGGTGCTGCTGCCCGACGTGCCGGGCCCGGGCGCCGTGGTGGTGGCCGGCCGCATCCGCCGCACCTTCGCCGAAGATCCCCTGCAGGTGAACGGCCTCACCATCCCGATGACCGCCAGCATCGGGGTCGCGGCGCGCCTCGACGAGGGTCCCGAAAGCATCGACACGCTGATCGCCCGCGCGGAGTCGGCGCTGGCACTTGCCAAGGAGCGTGGCCGCAACCGCGTTGTCGCCCTCTCCCTCGGGCGCTCGATCGCGGCGTAACATCGGGGCGTCCCCCCGATCCGCGGGCGGAGCCTCCACGATGCACCTGCTCTACTTCGCCGATCCCATGTGCTCGTGGTGCTACGGCTTCGGCCCGGAGTTGGGGCGCCTCCTCGCACGCAACCCCGGAACCCGCCTCGACCTGGTGATGGGCGGACTGCGTACCGGCAACCGCGAGCCCCCCAGCGCCGCCTTCAAGGCGATGCTGCATGGGCACTGGAGTTGCGCGGGAGAGCGGCATGCAATTCAACGACGCGACGCTCGATCCCGCCCGTGCCTATGCGCTATTCGCTGCGATCCAGGCGGCGTTCTACCGCGACGCACGGGACGCCACCGACGAGGAGGTGCTGGCCGACATCGCGGCCGACGGCGGCTACGAGCGCGCGGCGTTCCTCGCGAGGCTCGGCTCCGAGGACATGCGGGAGCGCACGCGCGAGGATTTCGCCGCCGCCCAGGGGCTGGGGGTGAGCGGGTTCCCGACGCTCGCCGTCTCCCATGGCGGCGAGCTCTTCCTGGTGGCTTCCGGATACACCGCGATCGACGCGCTCGAGCAGCGGCTGGCGGAGATCGACACGCGGCGCAAGGATCCCGACGGCGCGGGAAATGCCGCGTCGAACTGATCGAACCGCGCGGCACTTCCGATACCGGCCCCCTGACAGGCGCTTCAGGCTTTTCGAGCGGAAGTGATCGCGGCGTACTTCTCGTTCACGCGCTGGTCGAAGCGCTCGAGGTTCACCACCATGCGCACGTGGGTGCCCTCCCCGATCAGCTCGCGCTCGTCCTCGGCCCGCACCCGGAAGTGGATGGTGCGGCCCTCGACGCGAACGACTTCCGCGGTGGCGCGCACGCGCGTGCCGACCGGTGTCGCGGCCACGTGGGTCACGTCGAGGTGGGTGCCGAGGCTCTGGTGCTGCTCGGGAGCGACTGCTCCACGGCCGCGAGCGCCGCCGCCTCGATCAGGTTGATCATCACGGGGGTAGCCAGCACGCGGATGCGGCCGCTGCCTACGCGCGGCGCGGTGTGCTGCTCCCCCACCACCAGTTCCGCGGTGCCGGTGAGGCCGATGGGCAGGTCGAGTACGAGGGGCATGGGAGGCGGTCGAAATGGAGTCGGGGCCCATTATTCCTCAAGATGCCCGGCCGATGAGCCGCAAGCTCGCTTCGGCGGCCTGAAGTCCACACGGCTTAGGGGCGGTGGTCCTACATCCCTGCGGCGCGGACATCACCCTCATGGCTTCCCCCACGCCGCGACGTGGCGGTGAAGGCTGAACTTCGTTTCCGGGGCTCCATCCAAACGATGAGAACTCCCGGAAACGACAATGATCGACACCACGCTGTCCACGTTCGAGCGCGACGTCATCGAGGCATCGCTGGATGTGCCGGTGATCGTCGCATTCTGGGCGCCGTGGTCCGCGCCGAGCCATGCGCTGGGCCCCCTCCTGGAGCGCCTGGAACGCGAGTACGGCGGGCGTTTCCGCCTGGTCAACGTCAACGCCGACACCAACCCGGAGCTGGTTTCGTCTTTCGACCTCAAGTCGCTTCCGTACGCGGCGGCTTTCGTCGACGGCAGCGCCGTGGCGCAGTTCCTGGGCGCGCAGGCCGAGTCGTTCGTGCGCGCATTCCTCGACCGGCTGGTGCCGAACCCTTCGGATCTCGAACATCGCTGTGCGCGCGATGCCCTCGCGACCGGCGAGCTCGAGGTGGCGGAGCGGTACCTGCGCAATGCGATCGCCCTCGACCCTTCCAACGACGCGGCACGCCTGGACATGATCGAGGTGCACCTCGATCGCGGCGAAGTCGCCGCGGCGCAACGGCACCACGACGTGCTGTCCACGCGCGCCCTGCAGCAATCGCGCTACGCGGTGATCGCGGCGCGCATGGATTGCGCCGCCGCCGCACTCTCGCTGCCCCCGATGGAGGAGCTGGAGCGGAGGCTCGCCCACGATCCCGGCGACCTGCGCGCCCGCCTGGACCTGGCCGATCACGCCGTCGCGATGCGGGATTTTCCGCTCGCCCTCGACCACCTGCTGGAAATCGTGAAGCGCGACCGCGGTTTCGAGGAAGATGCCGGGCGCCTGCGCATGGTCGCCGTCTTGGAGATGGCCGGGGAGTTTCCCGAGCTCGTCGCCGAATACCGTAACCGGCTCTCCCAAGTCCTGTTCTGAAGGGCGGAAGTCCAGCGCCACCCCGGCCAGCCGATTAAGCTTCGGCGATGGTTTCCATAGATCCTGCCGGCGTAACCCTTCCGGCATCCGCCGATTCGCTCGCCTCGGCCCTCGAGGTCCTCGGCGTCCATGGCATCCCCGGACGCTGGCGCGGCCGCGACGCCTTCACCGTGATGCAATCGGGGTTCGGCGCGGGCGTCGAGTTCCTGGCGGCCTGGCTAGCGTGGCGCGACGATCCCGCGCGCTGCGAGCGGCTGCACTTCGTCGCCTTCGAGCCCGCCCCGGCCACGCGCGAGGCGCTGGCGGAAGCGCTGCGGCCCGTGGGTGCCTTCGATACGTTGGCGCGCGCTTTGGTGATCGCATGGCCCCCGCCGCTCGCGGGGTTCCATCGCGTCCACTTCGACGCGGGCCGGGTGATCCTCACTATCGCCTTCGGGCCGACCGCGCAGCAGTTGCCGCAGCTGGTGGGCCGGGTGGACGCATTCCTCCTCGGGAGCCTCGCGACGGCCGCCGACGGCGCGCTGTGGTCACCGGCGGCGATGCGCGAGCTGGCGCGGGTGGCGGCGCCGGGCGCCACCCTCTCCACGCCCGTGGTGGCGGGCGGGGTGCTCGCGGCACTCGGGGACTCCGGCTTCCAGGTGGAGCGCCGAACGGTGGCGTCCATCCCGATGCTGGTGGGCGTCTACGCGCGCGACGGCACTGAGGAAGCCGTCCCGCCACGCCGTGCGGTCGTCGTCGGTGCCGGGCTCGCGGGCACCCTGGTCGCGGAGCGGCTCGCCTTCCGCGGCTGGGACGTGCAGCTGGTGGATGCACGTGCCGCGCGCAGCAATGCGGCGGTGGGATTGTTGCGGCCGATCGTGAACCTGCGCGACGCGCTCAACGCCCAGGCCTCGCGCAGCGCCTTCCTCTATTCGCTGCAGCACTTCCGCGCCCTCCAGCACGATGGCTATCACCTGCCGTGGAGCCGTTGCGGCGTGCTGCAGCTGGCGTCCGATGCGGACGAGGCATCGCGGTTCGCGGCCATCGTGTCCTCCCACGCGTATCCGCCCGGCTTCCTCGCCTTCGTGGACAGTGCCCGGGCGCGGGAGATCGCGGGGCGCGAGGTGCGCGGGCCGGGCTGGCATTTCCCGGGCGGCGCCTATGTTTCCCCGGAGGGCCTTGCCGTCGCGAGCCTCGCGCGCGCCGGGGCGCGCGTGGGCCGCATCGCCGGCCGGGCGGTGGATCGCATCGCGCGCGGGAACGAGGGCTGGCAGGCCCTCGATGCCGCGGGCGCAGTGATCGCCGCGGCCCCCATCCTGGTGCTCGCCAATGCCGCCGATGCCATGCGTCTCCTGCCCGAAGCGCGGCTGCCGCTATCGGCGGTACGCGGCCAGGTGACCTACGTTCCCCCCGACCCCACGCGCGCCCTCGAGGTCGTGGTGAGCGGCTCGGGATACGTCTCGCCACTCCCCGATGGCGGACATTGCATCGGCGCGAGCTACCACCATGACGACCTCGATGAATCGGTGCGCGCCCACGACCATCGCGACAACCTGGCGCGCGCCGAATCGATGCTGCCCGGTTTCACTTCGAAGGTGCATCCGATGGGGCTGGGGGGATGGACGGGGTTCCGGGCCACGGTCCCCGACCGGCTGCCGATCTATGGCGCGACGCAACGCGAGGGCGTGTGGGTGGCGACGGGCCTCGGCTCCCGCGGCCTGCTATGGGCGCCGCTGGGCGCGGAGCTCATCTCCTGCGCGCTCTCCGGCGAGCCGCTGCCCTGGCCCCGCGACCTGGCGGCGGCGATCTCGCCGCGGCGGTTCAACTAGTCGAGGGAAACCCGCACCTCGGTTCGCACCGAGTTGGCGATGAAACATTCCTCGTGGGCGCGGTGATGGAGGTGCTCCAGCTCCGCGCGGGTCGGAACGCTCTCGCCCGAAAATTCGGTCACGGGATGGAGCGTCACCACCGTCATGGCGACCTTGCCCTCGGCGTTGCGGTCCATGACGCCCTCGGCGGCGTCGACGTAACGGTCGACGCGAAACCCCGCCTGGGCCGCGAGGCCGAGGAACCACAGCATGTGGCAGCTGGAGAGGGAAGCCACGAAGGCTTCCTCGGGGTCCACCGCCGCGGGATCCGACAGGGGGACCTTCACCGAGAGCGGCGACGACGAGCCGCGAACCTCGGCCCCGCCATCGAAGCGCCACGCGTGCGCACGGCTGTAGCGGTTGTCGGTGAACGGCTGGTCGCCGCGTTCCCAGCGAATGGTTGCGGTGTAGCGGTGCATGGCTTGACCCGGCTACGGGGAGCCCGCAATGTAGCACCGTGCGCCCCGACCTCACCTCCCTCGCCCTCTTCGTGCGCATCGCGGAAACGCGCAGCATCACGCGGGCGGCGCAGGCGAGCCATATCGCGCTGGCGGCGGCGAGCCGGCGCGTCACCCAGCTCGAAGACCAGTACGGCGTGCAGTTGCTGTTCCGCTCGGCGCGCGGGGTGGAGCTCACCCCCGCCGGCAGCGCCCTCGCTGCCCACGCGCGCGACTTGATCACCCGCATCGCCGACATGGGCGCCGAGCTCTCCGACTACACGCGCGGCGGCAAGGGGGTCGTGCGGGTGCACGCCAACGCGTCGGCGCTGGCCCAATACCTGCCGGAGGACCTGGCCGCGTTCGCCGCGGCGCATCCCGAGGTGAAGATCTCGCTCGGCGAGGAGAGGAGCGGCGCCATCGTCGACGCGCTGCGCGCCAACGCCACCGACATCGGCATCGTGATGGAGGGCGCGGACACGGCCGGCCTGCAGGTGCTGGAGTACCGCACCGACACGCTCGCCGTGGTGGTGCCGAAGCGCCACCCGATCAAGTCGAAGCCGGTGGCGTTCGCGAAGCTCCTCGACCACGACTTCGTGGGGCTGGAGAGCAACACGGTGATCTCGCGCATCCTCGCCGCCCAGGCGGTGGAGGCGGGCAAGCCGCTGCGGCTCAGGGTGCAGGTGAAGAGCTTCGACGTGATGGCGCGGATGATCCAGGCGGGGCTCGGCATCGGCGTCCTCCCGGAGGCGGCGGTCAAGGGCTTCGCCGCGCCGATGGGCCTCCGGGTGGTGCCCCTCACCGATCCGTGGGCCACGCGCAGCATGTTCGTCTGCGTGCGCCAGTACGCCCTGCTTCCCGCCCCGGCGCGGGCGCTGGTGGACCACCTCTCCCCCGGCCGCGTGGCCGCCCCCGCCGCCGCCTGAATTCCCAAGCCTTCGCAATCCGCGAAGGCCCGGTTGTCCACATACCAATTCTCCCCGGTGCAATGGGGATGGTCTGATGCGGTCGAACCCGCATGCCCATCCATGAGCCACCCTGGAGAGAAACAATGAGCCGTGACCTCGAGATCGCCCGCATCAAGAAGGACTGGAACGAGAACCCCCGCTGGAAGGGCGTGAAGCGGGGTTACACCGCCGAGGACGTGTTTCGCCTTCGCGGCAGCCTCCAGGTCGAGCACACTCTCGCCCGGCGCGGCTCCGAGAAGCTCTGGAACCTGATGCACGAGCGGCCGTTCGTGAACTCGCTGGGGGCGCTCACCGGCAACCAGGCGATGCAGCAGGTGCGCGCCGGCGTGCCCGCGATCTACCTCTCGGGCTGGCAGGTGGCGGCCGACGCCAACGACAGCCTCTCCATGTACCCCGACCAGTCGCTCTACGCGGTCTCGAGCGTGCCCACGGTGGTGAAGAAGATCAACAACGCGCTCGCGCGCTGCGACCAGATCGACCACGCCGAGGGCAAGAGCGACATCGACTGGTTCGCCCCGATCGTGGCCGACGCGGAAGCGGGCTTCGGCGGCGTGCTGAACGCCTTCGAGCTGATGAAGGCGATGATCGACGCGGGGGCGGCCGGGGTCCACTTCGAGGACCAGCTCGCCAGCGTGAAGAAATGCGGCCACATGGGCGGCAAGGTCCTGGTGCCGACGCAGGAAGCGGTGCAGAAGCTCATCGCCGCGCGGCTCGCCGCGGACGTGATGGGTGTTCCCACGCTGCTTCTCGCGCGCACCGATGCCGAGGCCGCGGACCTCGTCACCAGCGACGTGGACGAGAACGACAAGCCGTTCCTCACCGGCGAGCGCACTCCCGAGGGTTTCTACAAGTCGCGCAAGGGTTTCGACCAGGCGCTCTCCCGCGGCATCGCCTACGCCGCCTACGCCGACCTCGTCTGGTGCGAGACCGGCACCCCGGACCTCGATTTCGCGAGGCGCTTCGCCGAGGGCGTGCAGAAGGTGCACCCCGGCAAGATGCTCGCCTACAACTGCTCGCCGTCGTTCAACTGGAAGAAGAACCTCGACGACGCGACCATCGCGAAATTTCAGCGCGAGCTGGGCGCCATGGGCTACAAGTTCCAGTTCATTACGCTCGCCGGCTTCCACGCGTTGAACTACGGCATGTTCGACCTCGCGTACAACTACGCGCGCAACAACATGACGGCGTTCGTCGAGCTGCAGCAGAAGGAATTCGCCGCCGCCGAGCGCGGGTTCACGGCGGTCAAGCACCAGCGCGAGGTCGGCACCGGCTACTTCGACGAGGTCACACAGGTGATCCAGGCCGGCAAGTCGTCCACCACCGCGCTCACCGGATCAACGGAGGAGGAGCAGTTCTACCCGACGGCCACCCCGATCGCCTCGCGATCGGAACAAGCGGCCGCGGCGGACTGAGCATTGGGCCCCGGGCAGCCGCGTAGCGGCTCCCGGGGTGACGGTGTCTTCCCGGCGAAGGCCGGGGCCCGATTCACGCAAGGAGATACAAAATGAAACGCGACCTGATCCCCGGCATCCAGCTCCCGAAAGAGCAACCGAACCTCTACGACCGCATCCTCACGCCGGCGGCGGTAGGCTTCGTGGCCCACCTGCACCGCAAGTACGAGGAGCGGCGCCGCGCCTGCATGAAGGCGCGCGGCGAACGGCAGGTCAAGCTCGATGCGGGCGAGACCTTCGCCTTCCTGCCCGAGACGCGCTCGATCCGCGAATCCGAGTGGACCGTGGGCGCGATCCCCGCCGACCTGCTCGATCGCCGCGTCGAGATCACGGGCCCGGTGGAACGCAAGATGGTGATCAACGCCCTCAACTCCGGTGCGTCGACGTTCATGGCGGACTTCGAGGATTCGGCCACCCCCACCTGGGACAACATGATCCAGGGCCAGATCAACCTGCGCCAGGCGCTGGACCGCTCGATCGGCTTCAAGAGCCCCGAGGGCAAGTGCTACCAGCTGAACGAAAAGACCGCGACCCTCATCGTCCGCCCGCGCGGCTGGCACCTCACCGAGCAGCACATGCTCGTGGACGGCGACCCGGTGTCGGCGTCGCTCTTCGATTTCGGCCTCTTCTTCTTCCATAACGCCGAAAAACTGGTGGCGCAGGGAAGCGGCCCCTACTTCTACCTGCCCAAGATCGAGTGCCACCTCGAGGCGCGCCTCTGGGACCACGTGTTCAACGAGGCCGAGAGCCGCATGAACCTGCCGCGCGGCACCATCAAGGCGACGGTGCTGATCGAGACGCTGCCGGCCGCGTTCCAGATGGACGAGATCCTGTACGAGCTGCGCGACCACGCGGCGGGACTCAATTGCGGGCGCTGGGACTACATCTTCAGCGCCATCAAGAAATTGCGGAAGCACGACTTCGTGCTCGCCGATCGCGCCCAGGTGACGATGACGAGCCCGTTCCTGAAGAGCTACTGCGAGCTGCTGGTGAAGACCTGCCACCGCCGCGGCGCCTTCGCCATGGGCGGCATGGCGGCCCAGATCCCGATCAAGTCCGACGCTAAGGCCAACGAGGCCGCGATGGCGAAGGTGCGCGCCGACAAGGAGCGCGAGGCGACTCAGGGTTTCGACGGCACGTGGGTCGCCCACCCGGGCCTGGTGCCGATCGCGAAGGAAGTGTTCGACCGCATCATGCCGGGGCCCAACCAGCTGGCGAAGAAGCGCGAGGACGTGTGCGTGAAAGCGGCCGACCTGCTGCGCTTCGAGCCCGAGACCCCGATCACGGAAGCAGGCGTGCGCACCAACGTGAACGTGGCGCTGCAGTACATCGGCTCGTGGCTGGGCGGCAACGGCTGCGTTCCCATCAATCACCTGATGGAGGATGCCGCGACCGCCGAGATCTCGCGCTCGCAGCTGTGGCAGTGGGTCCGCTCGCCGAAGGGTGTCCTGGACGACGGCCGAAAAGTGACGCTCGAGATGTTCCGCTCGATCCTCGCCGAGGAGCTGCGCCGCGTCTCGGGGCAGCCGGGCGCCGCAGGTTCGCGCTTCGACGAGGCGGCGTGGCTGCTGGACCAGCTGGTGGCGAACGACGAGTTCGAGGACTTCCTCACCACGCCGGCCTACGAGATGGTGTCGGCGGTGACGGCGGCCGAGCCCTCGACCGAGCTGATCCTGCCGTAGCCGCGCCTTTCCGCATCACGAGGGCCGCCCCATGGGCGGCCCTTTGCATTCGCGGTGGGGATAAGCCCCGCTTTTCCCAGGTGCCGGATGGACTTATCCACAATCGTGCACCTGCCGGTAAAGGGGCGTCGGAAACCTTAGAATGTAAGGTCGCCCTCCATTCCGGCAGCCCGCCCGCGGGCTCCTCCAACCGCCAACTCCATGAACGACCTATCCGCCGCCCGTCCCGGTGATGCCGCCGCATTGAACGACGAGTCGCCGGAAGTGATCCGGATTCGCGGCGCACGCCAGAACAACCTGAAGAACCTCGACGTGGACCTTCCCACGGGCGAGTTGATCGTGGTCACCGGGCCTTCGGGATCCGGCAAGTCCTCGCTCGTGTTCGACACCCTGTATGCCGAGGGCCAGCGCCGCTATGTCGAGACGTTCTCCCCCTACGCGCGCCAGTTCCTCGACCGGATGGACAAGCCGCAGGTGGATTCCATCGAGGGCATCCCACCCGCCATCGCCATCGACCAGACCAACCCGGTGCGCACCTCGCGCTCCACGGTCGGGACGATGACGGAGATCAACGACCACTTGAAGTTGCTGTTCGCGCGCGCCGGGCACCTCTTCTGCCGCGGCTGCTCGCGGCCGGTGCGGCGCGATTCCGCCGACGCGATCTACGCCGAGATGCAGGCGCGTGCAGGCGCCGCCGGCGATCCCCGGCTCTCGATCGCATTCCCCGTGGACGTTCCCGAGAACTTCACCGAGGAAGAGGTCACGAAGCTGCTGCAGGGCCAGGGCTACACGCGCATCCATTCGCGCAGCGGCACGCGACTGCAAGTGGTCCAGGACCGCATCCGCATGTCGGGCGCGGAGCGCTCCCGCGTGGTGGAGGCGCTGGTGGCGGGGCTGCGGTTGGGCATCGGGCGGTTGAACGTGTTCGTGGTAGCGGATGAAGGGCAAC
>JANMHV010000421.1:0-2629 GCA_031375445.1 Burkholderiales bacterium
CTGGCGGGGGACGAGCTCGCCGCCGACCTGCGCGCCCAACACGCCCGCGCCCCCGGCACCCTCACCGGCTTCTGCACCGGCATGGATGCCTCGGGCGACTGGGAGATGGTGCCGATCCTCGTGGCCGCCACCAGCCCCAGCGGCCCGGTGGACCAGGGCTTCTTCGACGAGGTGGTCGCCGAGATGCGCTCGCGGCTTATCGCGGCGCGGCCGCTCGACGGCGTCTATATCGCCGAGCACGGTGCGGCGTCGGCCACCGGCGAGCACGATCCCGACGGCGTGCTGTTCGAGATGGTGCGGGAGACCGTCGGCCGCAACGTGCCGGTGGTGGCGACCCTCGACCTCCACGCCAACATCTCCGACCGCATGGTGCGCGAGACCGACATCCTCATCGCCTTCCTCACCAATCCCCACGTGGACCAGCGGGAGCGCGGAGCGGAGGCTGCGGGGGCGATGCGCGAGCTGCTGGCGGGACTGCGCACCACGCGCGCCCACGTGAAGCTGCCGCTGATGCCGCCCACCGTGACGCTCCTGACCGGTGAAGGGGAAGGACGTCCCTACGGGGACTTGATCCGCTACGGGCAGACACGCCTCTCGGAAAAGGTGATGAACGTCTCCGTCTGCGCCGGCTTCTACCTCACCGACTCGCCCAAGGGCGGAATGTCGGTGGTGGTGACGACGCGCGACGACGCGCCCGCGGCCTGGAGCCTCGCCATGGAGCTCGCCGAGCGCGGGTGGGAAGAGCGGCATCGCTACGTGCCGCACCTCGTGTCCATCGAGGACGCCACGCGGCGGATGCTGGAAGCGTGCAGCGACCCCGCGAAGCCCGCGGCATGCATCGCCGACGTGGCCGACAATCCCGGCGGCGGCGGCCGCGGCAACACCACCGACGTCCTCCAGGCGCTCATCGCCGCCGGCGCGCGCGGCGTGGCGCTCGCCATCTTCAACGACCCGGCCCTCGCCGCCGAGGCCCATCGCCACGGCGAGGGCGCCACCTTCCGTGCGACCTTCAATCGCGAGGAGAAGCACCCGCTGTCGAAGCGCTTCGAGGCCGACGTCGAGGTGGTGAAGCTCTCGGACGGCAAGATCATCGGCAAGCGCGGCGCCAGCAACGGGCGCCTCCTCACGCTGGGCCCCAGCGCCCGCGTGCGCATCGGCGGCGCCGGCGGCATCGACGTGGTGGTGATCACCATCCGCCAGCAGTGCACCGACCCCACCATCCTCGAGCACTTCGGCATCGACGTGGGGGCGCTGCGGGGCTTCGTGGTGAAGTCGCGCGGCCACTTCCGCGCCGGCTTCGCGGAGTTCTTCGGCAACGACCAGATCGTCGAGGTGGACGCCCCGGGGCTCGCGACACAGAAGCTCTCCAACCTTCCCTACCGCAACGCTCCTCGGGAGACCTTCCCGCTGGATCCGGAGACCCAATGGAATCCGTAGCACCCTCGCTCCCCGTCGGGGCCAGCCAATACACTCTCGCCGACCCGCGTCCCGGCGCTCCGCGCTCGATCACGATCTTCACCTATCGGCCCGCGGCGCTGACACCCGAGAGCCCGGTGGTGATCGTGATCCACGGGCGCAACCGCGATGGCGGCAAGTACCGCGACGCCTGGATCGCCGAGGCCGAGCGCTATGGGTTTCTCGTCGCGGCACCCGAGTTCTCCGAGGCGCAGTACGCCCATCCGCACGAGTACAACTACGGCGGCATGACGGACGACGCGGGCTTCACCTCGCGCGATCGCTGGATCTTCCCGGTCGTCGACGCCGTGTTCCGGGACGTGCGGGCACGCGCCGGTTCCAAACGCGAGAAGTACTCCCTCTACGGCCATTCGGCCGGCGGGCAGCTGGTGCACCGGATGGCCACGTTTTCGTGGTCGCCCCTCATCGAGCGCGCGGTCACCGCCAACTCCGGGAGCTACACGCTGCCGGTGAACGACGAGGCCTTCCCGTTCGGCCTCGGCGGCACCCCGGTAACCGACGACGATCTCCGTCACCTCTTCGCGCGGCCCATCGTCGTGCTGCTGGGCGAGGACGACAACGACCCGAACCACTACCAGCTGCCCACCGAGCCGGGCGCCATGCGCCAGGGCCCGCACCGGTTCGCGCGCGGGCACCACTATCTGGAAGTGGCGAAGCGCGAGGCCGCACGCCTCGGCGTCCCCCTCGCATGGAAGCTCGCCACCGCACCGCGCGTGGGCCACTCCAACCCCGGCATGGCGCCCCACGCGGCGCGCGCGCTGTTCGAACAAACGCCCGGCGCGAACTGGTCGCCCGCCCCCGCGTCGTCGAGTGGCCGCTGGTCGGCAGCGAAGCTCGCCGAAGCCGAGCGCCACGGCAACGCCATCGGCTCGGCCGCGGTGATGATCGTGGAGAAGGGCGAAGTCATCGCGCAGTGGGGTGAGGTCGAGCGCCGCTACAAGTGCCACTCGATCCGCAAGAGCCTGCTCTCCGCGCTCATCGGCCTGCACGTGGAGACCGGCGCCATCGACCTCGGCAAGACACTTGAGGACCTCGGCATCGACGACCGCGAGGGTCTCACCCCGCGCGAGAAGGCGGCCAAGGTGATAGACCTCCTCATGGCGCGATCGGGGGTCTACCACCCGACCGGCTACGAGACCGAGTACATGAAGAA
>JANMHV010000444.1:0-2407 GCA_031375445.1 Burkholderiales bacterium
CGCCGACTACAGCTTCGAGTGCGTCGGCAACTCCACCCTCATGCGCCAGGCCCTTGAGTGCTGCCACAAGGGGTGGGGGGTCTGCACCATCATCGGCGTGGCGGGCGCGGGCCAGGAGATTTCCACACGTCCCTTCCAGCTCGTCACCGGCCGCGTCTGGAAGGGCTCGGCCTTCGGCGGCGCGCGCGGCCGCACCGACGTGCCGAAGATCGTGGACTGGTACATGGACAAGAAGATCGCGATCGATCCGCTGATCACGCACAAGCTGCCGCTGGAGCGGATCAACGAAGGCTTCGAGCTGATGGAGCGGGGCGAGTCGATCCGGTCGGTGGTGGTGTACTGAAAGGGCCTGAGCCTAGTTCTTCGCAGTCTCCGCGGCAGCGCCCTTCTTCGTTGCCGCGGGCGGGGCAACGCCCGGTGCAAGCTCGACCTTCCGAATCTGCACCGCCCCCACCTTGATCCCCCACGCCGCCGCGTACACGTCCATCTCCGCGCGCACCTCGTTGCCGATGGTCTCGCGGGATTCGAGGAGGTCTTCGACGGGTGTCGTGGAAAGCACCGAGGAAAGCCGCGCCGCGGCCATCTCCACCACCGCCTCGCGGTAATCGGCGACCTCGGTCAGCGCCTTCAGGGGATCGAACACGCGGTAGGTGACACCGGCATCGACCGTCACCTTGTCGCCGCCGATGGTGTCGTAGCGCTGGCCGGGAAGATCGGCCACCAGCTGCTTCATCTCCACCACCGCCAGGCGCTGGAGAAGCGGCGCCACCACCACCAGGCCCGGCCCCTTCACCCCGCTGGGCTTGCCCATGGTGAACACCACGGCACGTTCGTTGGAGCCCAGGATCGCGATGAACGACATGGCCAACCTCCGACCGCCGGGTGGATCCCGGCGCACGCCGCCAATCTACTCGCTTATCGCTCGAAGCGTGGGGCGCGCACCGCCGGCTCGGGGTCGGCACCCTCGTAGGGCTCGCAATCGCAGGTGCGCGGGTTGCAGAGCATCATCCCCGACCCGGAGGCCGGCGACGCCGCGCCGCGCCCCTCGCGCATGCCGCGCCAGGAGCGCACATCCTTCATCCCGCGCTCCCTGGCCACGTGGGAGCAATTGGTCATGAAGACCTCGCGATCGCCCTCCTGCGAGGCGAAGAGCGGCCGCGCCGATACCCCTTCGTTGCGCGACGGCACCAGGATGAAATCGCGCCAGCCGGTGGCGACCCGGAACTGCTCCACGTCCTCGGGATGGCGCAGGCGCTGCAGGCAATTGAGGGTGGGCTGGCGCTTGCCCTCCTTGTGCAGCGACACGCACAGCGACAATGCCGCCATGCGCGCCTCGTACTGGTCTTCCTGCGACAGGCGCGACAGGCCCTCGCCATCGAAGAAGGTGACGGCATCCTCGAGCGCCTCGGACACCAGCGACTGGCGCTTGCCGGTCATCAGGAGGTACATGCCGGCGTAGTAGGCCGCGGCACCACTGTCCGGCACTTCCGCGATCCAGCGTTCCACCACGTTGCCGAGGCGGCGCGAATCGCGCGCGGTGAAGGCGCGCTCCGCATCCAGGCGGAAGGCCTCGTTGCGCTCGAGGCGGGCGCTATAACCGGAGCGCTCGCCCAGGCCCGGGTGGGTGTCGAGGTAACTCGCCACCTTGCGCGTCTCCTGGGTCTGGAACCACTTCTGGTAGAACTTGCGCGCGCCGGCGGGGTTGAAGCCCGCGCTCACGGCTAGGCTGAAGCCCTTGTCGTCGGCCTCGCGCTCGGCGTCGCGGTCCACAGAACGCGCACGCGTCACCATCTCGAACTGCGCCCTCAGCGCGGTCTCGCCCTCCCGGGAGCCGCGCACCACGGCGCGCGCCCAGTCGCGGGCAACCTCGTGGGCATGGGCCTCGTAGGCGGCGGTCTTGCGCGCGCGATGGCGCAGCGAAAGGTGCGCGAACTCGTGCCCCATCACCGCCGCGAGCTGGTCGGCATCGCCGCCGACGAACGTGAGGAGCCCGGTGTTGACCGCGATGACCCGCGGCACCCTCTCGCCGGGGGTATCCACGGCCACCGCGTTGATCGCCGGGTCGTTGCAGAGGTGCAGGGCCGGCACGAGGCCGATGCCCACCGAGATGCGTTGGTAGACGTCCTGGGTCATGGCGAGCCACGCGAGCGGGATGCCCCAGGCGCTTTCGAAAGACTTGTGGTTGCCTGCGTCCATCGCGCGGCAGTTGGAGGGCACGGCGTGCGCGGGAGTTGCGAGCAGCGCCGCGAAAACAGCGAGGGAAGTGAGCACAGCGAGGCGCATCTGGATGGCCGATGGGCGAGTGAACGCCATGCAGAATATCATTCGGGATCATGGAAATTACCAGCTCCCACGGCTGCTTCGGCGGCCTGCAGCGTTACTACCGTTACGAATCGGGCGTGATCGG
>JANMHV010000445.1:0-6422 GCA_031375445.1 Burkholderiales bacterium
GCAAGGGGCTTCGGCCGGTACAATTTACCTATGAGATTGAAAAAAATCCGCTTCACCAAGATGCACGGACAGGGCAACGACTTCGTCGTGCTCGACGGCGTTCGCCAGTCCCTCGACCTCGACACGGCACGCGTGCGCTTCCTCGCCGATCGCCACCTCGGCATCGGCTGCGACCAGCTGCTGGTGGTGGAGCCCGCCCGCGAAGCGGGCAACGACTTCCGCTACCGCATCTTCAACGCCGACGGCGGGGAGGTGGCGCAATGCGGCAATGGCGCGCGCTGCTTCGCGCGTTACGTGACCGACGAGGGCCTCACCACAAAGGACGCGATCCGCGTCGAGACGGCCAGCGGCGTGATCATCCCGCGCATCGAGCCGGGGGGGCGCATCACGGTGGACATGGGGCCGCCGCGCTTCGCGCTCGCCGCGATCCCGTTCCTGCACGACGGCGGGGAGAAGCCGACCTACGAGCTGCGGGTGGCGGGCCTGCCGGTGGAAGTGAGCGTGCTCTCTATGGGCAACCCCCACGCCGTCCAGCTGGTGGCCGACGTGGACCGGGCGCCCGTCACGACCCAGGGTCCCCTCCTCGAGCGCCACCCCGCCTTTCCCGAGCGCGTGAACGCCGGTTACCTGCAGCCGCTCTCGCGCGGCACGGCGCGCCTGCGCGTGTGGGAGCGCGGCGCCGGCGAGACCCTCGCATGCGGCACCGGCGCCTGCGCCGCGGTCGTCGCCGGCATCCGCCTCGGGCTCTTCGACGAGGAGGTCCGGGTCCAGACGCGCGGCGGCGAGCTCGTGATCCGCTGGCCCGGGGGCGACGGCGCCGTTATGATGACGGGCGATGCCGTGCGGGTCTTCGACGGCGAGATCGAGTTCTAGGAGAAAGCGCGTTGCTCACGACGGACCAGGTAGCCGATTTCCTGAAGCAGAACCCGGGGTTCTTCGAGAACCACGTCGAGATCCTGATGAACCTGCAGATCCCGCATCCCCACGGCGGGCGGGCGGTGTCGATCGGCGAGCGGCAGCTGGTGGCGGTGCGCGAGAAGTCGAAGATGCTCGAGGACAAGCTGCGCGAGCTGATCCACTTCGGCGAGGAGAACGACGCGGTGGGCGAGAAGGTGCATCGCCTGTCGTGCCGGCTGATCGAGGCACCCGGCCTGGATGCCACGCTCGACACCCTCTACCTCGATCTGCTCGACCACTTCGCCGTACCCCACGTGGCGGTACGGCTCTGGCGCGTCGCCGAGGAGAACCCGGACACGAAGGAGTTCGCGCCGGTGGCCACCGAGATGCGGGAGTTCGTGGAGAAGATGACCGCCCCGTACTGCGGCAGCCACGCGGTGTACGAAAGCCAGGCGTGGTTCGGCGAGGCCGCGCCCCACCTCAAGTCCTTCGCGCTGGTTGCGCTGCGCCAGCCCTCGAGCGCTTCAGTCGGGGGCGGCATAAATTTCGGCGTGGTGGCGCTGGCCTCGGAGGATCCGCGGCGCTTCTACGCGGAAATGGGCACCCTGTACCTCGCGCGCATCGGCGAGCTGGTGAGCCATGCGCTGTGGCGCTTCATCACCCCGCTGCGTGAGCACGCCGCCTAGCGCCCCCGAGCGCTGGCTTTCCCACCTTCGCAACGAGCGCCGGCTGGCGGCCCATACCCTGGCCGCCTACGCGCGCGACGTGCGAGCGCTCGAGGCCCTTGCCGACGGACGCGAGCTTGCGCGAATCACCGGCCCCGACGTGCGGCGTTTCGTGGCGACCCTCCACGGCCGCGGCATGGCGCCGCGCTCCCTCGCCCGGGTGCTTTCGGCGTGGCGCAGCCTCTTCGCCTGGCTGATGCGCCAACGCGAGGTCCCGGCCAATCCATGCGCCGGCGTGAGGCCGCCGCGGGCCGCCCGGCGACTGCCGGAAGTGCTGTCCCCCGACGACGCGGTGCGGCTGGTGAGCGCGGCGGACGACTCGGAGCTCGCCACGCGCGACCGCGCGCTCTTCGAGCTCGCCTACTCCTGCGGGCTGCGGGTGTCCGAGCTCACCGGGCTCGACCTCGATTCGGTCGACGCCGCCACCGGCGAGGCGCGGGTGACCGGCAAGGGCGCCAAGACCCGCATCGTGCCCGTCGGCGCGCCCGCCCTCGAGGCCCTGGGCGCGTGGCTGCGCGAGCGCCCGCGCTTCGCGCGCGCCGGGGAGCCAGCGCTCTTCGTGGGGAAGCGCGGAGCGCGCCTCGCCCCCCGGGAAGTGCAGCGACGCATCAAGCGCTGGGCCGGGATGGCGGGGCTGCAGGTCGACGTGCACCCCCACATGCTGCGGCACTCATTCGCCTCCCACGTGCTGCAATCCTCGGGGGACTTGCGCGCGGTGCAGGAGATGCTGGGCCACGCGAGCATCGCATCCACCCAGGTCTACACGCACCTCGACTTCCAGCACCTGGCCAAGGTCTACGACGCCGCACACCCACGCGCGCGGCGCTCGGGCAAGAAGAAGGCGTAGGGGAATCGCGCCTTCGGCCATCACGCCGGTCACGGTGCTCACCGGCTTCCTCGGCAGCGGCAAGAGCACTCTCCTGTCGCGCCTGGTGGCCGACCCGCGCTTCGCGGCGACCGCGATCATCGTGAACGAGTGGGGCGACGCCCCGATCGACCACGCCCTGCTCCTCGAGGCGAAGGGCGACATCGTGGTCCTGGCCGGGGGCTGCATCTGCTGCCGCGTGGCGGGCGACGTGGTGCGCACGCTGCGCGAGCTCCACTTCCGCCGCGCCGAGGGGTCGATCGCGAATTTCGAGCGCGTGGTGATCGAGACCACGGGCCTTGCCGATCCGGCGCCGCTACTCGCGACCCTGGTCGAGATGCCGGTGGTGGCGGCGCGCTACGCCCTCTCGGGCGTGGTCGCCACGGTGGATGCCTGCCACGGCGCGGCGACACTCGACCGCCATCCCGAGGCGGTGCGGCAGGTGGCCATGGCCGACCGGCTGGTGGTGACCAAGACCGACCTCGCCGCCCCGGACGCGGTGGCGGCACTGGAGGAGCGCCTTGCGGGCATCAACCCGGGAGCGCCCCGCTACCGGGCGGCGAGAGGCGCGATCGACGCCGCGACGCTGCTGGACGCGGGACTCTATCGCGGCACCGTGGCGCGCCCCGACGCGACCGGCTGGCTCAACGCGGGCGCCTACCGCCGCATGGGGGCCCCGCGGCCGCGGCACGACCCCGCCATCGCGGCCTTCACCTGGAACCTCGCGGAACCCCGCGCCTGGGATGACGTCGAAACGGCTCTGGAGACACTGCTGGACCTCCTCGGAAACCGGATCCTCCGGCTGAAGGGCCTGGTGTCGATCGAGGGCGAGCCCGGTCCCCGCGCGGTCCATGCGGTGCGGCACACGCTGTATCCTTCGGTCCGGCTGGCGGCATGGCCCGATGGCGACCGCTCCACCCGCATCGTGGTGATCGGGCAGGACCTTGAAGAAGCCGCCGCCGCCCGGATATTCGATTCCTTCCTCGCGCAACCTCCCCCCGGACCCACCCCATGGCCAACCCCAAGACCCAGGACCTGATCCCCGTCACCATCCTCACCGGCTTCCTCGGCGCGGGGAAGACGACTTTGCTCAACCGCATCCTCACCGAGCAGCACGGCGAGAAGATCGCGGTGATCGAGAACGAGTTCGGCGAGACCGGCGTCGACAACGACATCCTGGTGAAGGATGGCGACGAGCAGATCGTCGAGATGAACAACGGGTGCCTCTGCTGCACCGTTCGCGGCGACCTGGTGCGCATCCTGGGCGACCTGGGCAAGAAGCGCCGCCAGGGCAAGCTCAAGTTCGACCGCGTGATCATCGAGACCACGGGGCTCGCCAATCCCAGCCCGGTGGCGCAGACCTTCTTCATCGAGGAGTCGGTGAGCGACCATTACCTGCTGGACGCCATCGTCACCGTGGTGGACGCCAAACACGCCGGCGCTCAGCTGGACGCCAACGACGAAGCGCGCGCCCAGGTGGGCTTCGCCGACCGGATCCTGCTGTCCAAGACCGACCTGGTGGAGAAGGAAGAGGTCGAGGCGCTGATGCAGCGCCTGCGGCGCATGAACCCGCGCGCGCCGCAGGAGAAAGTCCACATGGGCCGCGCCGACATCAAGGAGATCCTCGACATCCGCGGCTTCAACCTTTCCTCGGTGCTCGAGGTCGATCCCGAGTTCCTCGTGAGCGACAACCACACGCACGACGACGACGTGACCTCGTTCGTGTGGAAGGACCCGCGCCCGATGAACATGGAGAAGATCGAGACCTTCCTGTCGCTGATGGCGCAGAACTACGAGCAGGAGCTGATGCGCTACAAGGGGGTGCTGAACATCCAGGGCGAGCCGCGCCGGATGATATTCCAGGGCGTGCACGGGATGATGGGCGGCTCGCCGGGGAAGCCGTGGGAGGCGGGCGAGACGCGCGAGAGCACGATGGTGTTCATCGGCCGCTCGATCCCGCGCCGCCTCTTCGAGGAAGGCCTCGCCTACTGCGTGGCGTGACCGCGCAGCCCCCGGGGCGCCGGGTGGGGTAGCATCCGGCGCGATGCTCGAGATCCGCGACCTCCGCCACGATTACGCCGGACGCACCGTCCTTTCGGTCCCCGCATGGGAAGTCGCCAAAGGCGAGGCGAGCGTGGTGCTGGGCCCCTCGGGCAGCGGCAAGAGCACCCTCCTCGCCGCGATCTCGGGGCTGCTGCGGCCCACCTCCGGGAGCATCCGGGTCGCGGGTGAAGAGGTCACCGCCCTCTCGCCGGTCGCGCGCGACGCCTTCCGCGCCCGCCGCGTGGGCCTCGTGCCCCAGACCCTGCACCTGATCGGCGTGATCTCGGTCCGCGACAACCTGCGCCTCGCCGCGAGCCTCGCGGGAGGTGGCGTCGACGAGAAGTGGATCGACGCCTGCCTCGCGGCGCTCGGCATCGGCGACCTCTCTTCCCGCCACGCCGCCGACCTCTCCGTGGGCGAGGCGCAGCGCGTCGCGATCGCGCGCGCGGTGGTGAACCGGCCCGCGCTGGTGCTTGCCGACGAGCCGACTTCCGCGCTGGACGACGCGAGCTGCGAGCAGGCGCTGGCGCTGCTGCTCCAGCACTCGGCGGCTGCCGGCGCGACACTTCTCGTCGCCACCCACGACCGCCGCGTGCTGCCCCATTTCACGCGGCGCCTCGAGCTATGAGCCTCGCGCGCCTCGCCTGGGCCTACCTCGCCTCGCGCCCCCTCCTCACGGCGCTGCACCTCACGATGCTGGCGCTCGGCGTGGGCACCATGGTGTTCCTGTTGCTCGCCACCGGCCAGGCCGAGCGCCGCCTCGGCCGCGATGCCGTGGGCGTGGACCTGGTGGTGGGCGCCAAGGGCAGCCCCCTGCAGCTGATCCTCTCGTCGGTCCTGCACCTCGACGTGCCCACCGGCAACATCCCGCGCGCCGAGGCGATGAAGGTCGCCGCCGACCCCCTGGTGGCGCTCGCGGTGCCGATCGCGCTGGGCGACAGCCATCGCGGCTACCGCATCGTCGGCACCGAGGCGTCGTTCCTGCCGTTCTACGGCGCGCGGCTTGCCACCGGCCGCGCCTTCGGGCGCGAGATGGAGGCGGTGCTCGGCGCCGAGGCCGCGCGTGCCACCGGCTACGGTGCCGGCGCGCGATTCCCCGGCACCCACGGGCTCGCCGACGGCGGCGCCGCGCACGCCGAGGACTACACCGTGGTGGGCGTGCTGGCCCCCACCGGGACGGTGGTCGACCGGCTGGTCCTGACGCCGCTGGAAAGCGTCTGGCATACCCACGCTGTCGCGGGCGGAACGGGCGAAGCCGGGGAAATCACCGCGCTGCTGGTGCGTTATCGCACCCCGATCGCGGCGGCGGTGATGCCACAGCGGATCAATGCGACCACGGCCCTGCAGGCGGCATCCCCGGCCTACGAGAGCGCGCGGCTGATGAACCTGGTCGGCGTGGGGCTGGACACGATGCGCGCCTTCGCGATGATCCTGCTGGCCTCCGCCGCGGTATCGGTATTCGTTGCGCTCACTTCCGCGCTGCAGGAGCGGCGCTACGACCTGGCACTGCTGCGGACACTCGGCGCCCGCCCCGCGTCGCTCTTTGTACTGGTGGCGGCCGAAGGCGTGACGCTCGTGATAGCGGGCGTTATACTGGGTTTCGCACTCGGGCACGGCGCGACGGAGCTCCTGGGCCGCTGGCTCGCCGCCACGAGGTCCTGGTCCATCACCGGCCTCGCCTGGGAGCCCGCGGAGTTCACGATTGCGGTGGCGGTGATCGCCGCCGGCATTGCCACCAGCCTCATTCCCGCCTTCCAGGCCTACCGCCGGGATCCGGCGATTCTCCTGAAACGCTGATGCCGATACGGGGTCCATCCATGATGAAGCAGCTGCGCGGTCTCTTCGGAATCCTGCTCCTCGCCTTGGCCGCCGGGGTCGTGGCGCAGGCGCCG
>JANMHV010000005.1:0-4461 GCA_031375445.1 Burkholderiales bacterium
GTTGTGCGCGCCGGGACCGCCGAACGGATGCTTGCTGGCCTTGGGCTTGTAGCCAATGTCACCAACGATGTCGGTGCGATCCGAGACGGCCGTCATCGCATCGTTGAGCTTGAAGCGCATTACCCGGTTGCCCAGCTTGTCGTTGAGCTTGGAGCTGGAGTACACATAGATGAAGCGATTGCTGGCGAACTGCGGGTCGATCGCCACGCCCATCATGCCGGCCTGCCCGTCGCAGAACAGGTCGGCGCTCGCCGACGAGTAGCCGGCGGTGGTGCCAACGCCATGCAGCTTGTTGATGGTGCCCGACGGCATCCGCACCGACAGCCCCTTGCACTTCTCGGTGAAGAACATGGTGCCGTCCTTCATGAACGCCATGTCCCAGGGCGAATCGATCTTGTCGACGAAGACTTCCGTCGTGACGGTCGGCGCTGCGGCGAAAAGGCTACCCGACAGCGCCAGGCCAACGGCGGCTGCCAACACAACTTTCGTCATTCTTGCCATGTCTGCTTGCTCCTCTCTGGTTAGGTCATCAGCCGAGGGCGCTCAAGCCGTTCGGCATCAGTTTTGAATTGTTTTTCGACCGTACAGGCAGCGGTCGCTCGCATGATACCCCCAAGGCTCCCGATATCGCGTAGCGCGGGCGCACAACGATAAACCCCGCCGAAGCGGGGTTTATCGTTGCAGCAGGTTGTCTCCCCCGCGAAGGCGGGGGCCCAATCGAAATTGGATCCCCGCCTTCGCGGGGACGACAAGGCGACTTACATGTCCATGTCGCCCATGCCACCCATGCCGCCCATGCCGCCACCACCGCCCATGCCACCGCCGGACTTCTCGTCCTTCGGGGCCTCGGCGACCATGGCATCGGTCGTGAGGATCAGCGCCGAAACCGAAGCGGCGTTCTGCAGCGCGTAGCGCGTGACCTTCGTGGGGTCCAGCACGCCCATCGCCACCATGTCGCCGTACTCGCCGGTCTGAGCGTTGTAGCCGAAGTTGCCCTTGCCTTCGAGCACCTTGGCGATCACCACACTCGGCTCGTCACCCGCGTTGCGGGCGATTTCGCGCAGCGGCTGCTCGATCGCGCGCAGCACGATCTTGACACCCGCGGCCTGGTCTTCGTTGTCGGTCTTCACCTTGGAAATGGCTTCCTTGGTGCGAAGCAGCGCCACGCCGCCACCGGGGACGATGCCTTCTTCGACGGCGGCACGGGTCGCGTGCAGCGCGTCTTCGACGCGGGCCTTCTTTTCCTTCATCTCGACTTCGGTCGCCGCACCCACTTTGATCACGGCAACACCGCCGGCGAGTTTGGCCACGCGCTCCTGCAGCTTTTCCTTGTCGTAGTCGCTGGTGGCTTCCTCGATCTGCTTGCGAACGGTCTCCACACGGGCCTTGATGCCATCTTCGGCGCCGGCGCCGTCGATGATCGTGGTGTTCTCCTTGCCGACTTCGATGCGCTTGGCGCGGCCGAGGTCCTTCAGGGTCACGTTCTCGAGCTTCAAGCCCAGCTCCTCGGCGATCACCGTGCCGCCGGTGAGGATGGCGATATCTTCCAGCATGGCCTTGCGGCGGTCACCGAAGCCCGGCGCCTTGACGGCGGTGGTCTTGAGGATGCCGCGCAGGTTGTTCACGACGAGAGTCGCGAGCGCCTCGCCATCGACGTCTTCCGCGATGATCAGCAGCGGACGGCCGGCCTTGGCCACCTGCTCGAGCACCGGCAGCAGGTCGCGGATGTTCGAGATCTTCTTGTCGTGCAGCAGGATGAACGGGTCGTCGAGGGCGGCGACCTGCTTGTCCGGGTTGTTGATGAAGTAGGGCGAGATGTAGCCGCGGTCGAACTGCATGCCTTCGACGAGGTCGAGCTCGTTCTCGAGGCCCTTGCCGTCTTCCACGGTGATGACGCCTTCCTTGCCGACCTTGTCCATCGCTTCCGAGATGGTCTTGCCGATCTCGGGATCCGCGTTGGCGGAGATGGCGCCGACCTGGGCGATCTCCTTCGAGGTGGTGCAGGGCTTGCTGATCTTCTTCAGCTCCTCGACGGCGGCCGAAACGGCCTTGTCGATGCCGCGCTTCAGGTCCATCGGGTTCATGCCGGCGGCCACGTACTTCATGCCTTCGGCGACGATCGCCTGGGCCAGCACGGTCGCGGTGGTGGTGCCGTCACCGGCCACGTCGGAAGTCTTGGAGGCGACTTCCTTCACCAGCTGGGCGCCCATGTTCTCGAACTTGTCCTTGAGCTCGATCTCTTTCGCGACCGACACGCCGTCCTTGGTGACGGTGGGGGCGCCGAAGGAGCGCTCGAGGACCACGTTGCGGCCCTTGGGGCCGAGGGTGACCTTGACCGCATCGGCCAGGATGTTCACGCCCGCGATCATGCGAACGCGCGCGTTCTCTTTGAATTTGACGTCTTTGGCTGCCATGGTGTCTGTTCCTCTATATCTGGTTTGGGCCGGGACTTAATTCACGACGGCCATGATGTCTTCTTCGCGCATCACGAGCAGCTCGTCGCCGTCGACCTTGACGGTGGTGCCCGAATACTTGCCGAAGAGGATCTTGTCGCCGACCTTCACGTCGACGGCGGTGACCTTGCCATCGTCGTTCTTCTTGCCGGGGCCCACGGCCAGGACTTCGCCCTGGTCGGGCTTCTCGGCGGCGGTGTCGGGGATGACGATGCCGGAGGCGGTCTTGCGCTCTTCTTCCAGACGCTTGACGATGACGCGGTCGTGCAACGGACGCAGTTTCATGTTCTTTGCTCCTCAGTGGTCTTGGGTTGGGCCGGCGTCCGCGGAGCGGATTGCCGTGCCCGGCTCGGGGAATCTGGCGAGGCTTGGCACTCACTCGCTGTGAGTGCTAATAATAGGCCCGAAACGTCACTGTTTCAAGTCCACTCGCCCTGTCAATCGGCCCTCGCCGACAATAAATGTGCGGGATCGCCGCTTTTCGGGCCGTCAGTAGGCACTAACTCCAAGCCTCGGACGGGTCGATACTGCGCAACTCGCCAAGTCGCTGCGCCGTTCCTCGGAGGCGGGTGTTCGCGCCCTAGGGTTTGCGGGCCTGCGCCTTTTCCTCCTCGGTCGCACGGATTCCGTCGGAGGGCTCGTCGGGGAAGGTGAGCGCCACCTTGGTGCCGGGCTTGCCGCGCGCGCCGAGCCGGACTTCCCGGGTGCGCTCGACGCCGTTGAGGGTGGCGCTGAGGCGCCAGGTGCCGGGCGCGGCGTCCACGGCGCAGATCGGACCCTCGGCCACGAACCTCTGCGCGGTGCCGGCGCCGGCCGGACGCAACTCCACCTCGACTCCGGCGACGAAGGCTCCCCGCTTCCGCGTGGTGAACGTGATTTCCAGGTTGGATTCGCGCACGCGCGCGGCGAGATCCCGGCGCTCCTCGGCGCCGACACCGCCGCATGTCCATCGCACCGCCTGAGCTTCGGGAGACGGTGCGGATTGCGCAGATGCGAGGTGGGGCACCACCGCCATGAGAAGTGCGGCGGAAACGATCGAACGGTCCATGCGAGGGTCTTTCGGGGGTTGATGGCGTTGGAGTCCTGGCCCGCGGGTTAAGTGCCCCCGACTTGGTGTCCTGCCCGATATTCCCTATCCTTGGGACTCATGCAAGGCGACCTCATCACCCAGGTCGGGCTGCCCGCGGGCCTGATGCTGATCATGTTCTCCCTCGGCATCGGGCTGGGCATCGAGGACTTCCGCCGCGTCTTCGCGCAGCCGCGCGCCTTCGCGGTCGGCATCTTGTGCCACTTCGTGCTGCTCCCGCTGGTGGCGTTCCTGGCGATGAAGGCCTGGGGCTTCGGTGGCTCCATCGCCGTGGGCTTCATGATCCTCGCCGCGTGCCCCACGGGCACCACCTCGAACCTCGTGACCCACTACGCCCGCGGCGACGTGGCGCTAGCCCTCTCGTTCACCGCGTTCGCGGGCGTGGCCTCGATCCTCACCGTGCCGTTCATCGTGGGCGCGGCGCTCGACCATTTCATGGGGGCCTCGCGACCGGTTCCCTTTCCGACAGGCGCGGCGATGGGACAGATCTTCCTCATCATCGGGCTGCCGGTGTTCCTGGGGATGTGGGTGCGAAGGCGTGCGCGCGCGTTCGCCGAACGCGTCGCCGCCCCGCTCGGCAAGCTCGCCACGGTGATCTTCCTCGCCATCGTGGCCGCGGCGATCGCCAAGCACTTCGCCCTCTTCCGCGACAACACCGCGGCGCTCCTCGCCCCGATCGTCGCGATCATGACGGTGATGCTGGCGCTGAGCTACGGTATCTCTCGCGCGGCCGGCGTGGAGGCGCGCCAGGCCGTGACGGTGGCGATCGAGGCGAGCATCCAGAACGTGACCTTCGCCATCGTCATCGCCTCCACGCTGCTGGAGGACAACGTGATGATGCTGCCAGCGACGATCTACGGCGTGGCGATGTACTTCGTGGCGGCGGTGTTCGTGGTGATCGCGCGGCGGTTGTTGCGCGAC
>JANMHV010000050.1:0-13116 GCA_031375445.1 Burkholderiales bacterium
CAAAACGGGATGCGGATGGCTTCAGGCAATAGAAGATGTTGAGGGTGGCGGGGGTCACGCTGCGCCGCGGCGCGCGAGTGCTGCTGGACGAGGCCACGATGAACGTCCACCCGGGCCAGAAGGTGGGCCTGGTAGGCCCGAACGGCGCCGGCAAGACCAGCCTCTTCGCGCTCATCCGCAACGAGCTCCATGCCGACGCGGGCGAGGTATCGATGCCGCCGCGCTGGGTGATGTCGTACGTGGCGCAGGAGACCCCGGCCATCGACCGCGAGGCGCTCGAGTTCGTGATGGACGGCGATGCGGAGCTGCGCGAGCTGGAGAGCGCGATCGCCACGGCCGAGGCAGCCCACGACACCGGCGAGAAGGTCGGCGAGCTGCACGGCCGCTATGGCGAGATCGGCGGCTACCAGGCGCGCTCCCGGGCGCAGACGCTGCTCGCGGGACTCGGGTTCGACGAACCCGCGCAGGGCCGCGCCGTCGCCACCTTCTCGGGCGGCTGGCGCATGCGCCTGAACCTCGCGCGCGCCCTCATGTGCCGCGCCGACCTGCTGCTGCTGGACGAGCCCACCAACCACTTGGACCTCGACGCCGTGCTGTGGCTGGAAGACTGGCTCATGACGTTTCCCGGCGCCGTGGTTCTGATCACCCACGACCGCGAGTTCCTCGACCGCGTGGCCGGACACATCGTCCACGTCGAGGGCGAGAAGCTCAACGCCTACGTCGGCAACTACACCGCGTTCGAGGCCACGCGCGCGGCGCGCCTTGCACTCCAGCAATCGGCCCACGTCCGCCAGGAGCGCAAGGTCGCGCACCTCGAGGCCTTCATCATCCGCTTCCGCGCCAAGGCCACCAAGGCGCGCCAGGCGCAAAGCCGCATCAAGGCGCTGGAAAAGATGGAGCGCATCGCCGCGGCCCACGTCGACGCGCCGTTCTCGTTCGGCTTCAAGCCGCCGGCGGAGAAGCCGCGGCAGCTGGTGGCGATGGAGGAGGCGGTGATCGGCTACCCGGGCAAGACCGTCCTCTCGGGCATCGACTGGAGCGTGCTGCCGGGGGATGCCATCGGGCTCCTCGGGCCCAATGGCGCGGGCAAGTCGACGCTGCTGAAGACGCTGGTCGGCGACCTGCCGCTCCTCGGCGGCGAGATGAACCGCGCCCAGGGGCTTCGCATCGGCTATTTCGCCCAGCACCAGGTCGACCAGTTGCGCCTCGAGCACACCGCGCTCTGGCACCTGGAGAAGCTGGCCCCGGGCGAGCGCGAGCAGGCGTTCCGCGATTTCCTCGGCGGCTTCGATTTCCGCGGCGACCAGGTGACCCAGCGGGTGGCGAGCTTCTCCGGCGGCGAGAAGGCGCGCCTCGCCCTGGCACTCATCGTCTGGCAACGACCCAACCTGCTGTTATTGGATGAGCCGACCAACCACCTCGACATCGAGATGCGCGAGGCGCTCGCCGAGGCGCTCACCGATTTCGAGGGTGCGCTCGTCGTCGTGGCGCACGACCGGCACCTGCTCGCCGCGACCACCGACCAGTGGCTGCTGGTGGCCGACGGCCGCGTGGCCCCCTTCGACGGCGACCTCGACGACTACAAGCAGTGGGCGCGCGAGTACCACTCGCGGGGCTCGCGCCGCGACGAGTCCGTCGTGGCCGCCCCCAACCGGCGCGAGGAGCGCCGCATCCAGGCCCAGGCGCGCCAGCGTGAGGCGCAGGCGAAGAAGCCGTTCGAGAAGCGCCTCGCCGCGATCGATGCGGAACTCGCCGCGCTCACCCAGGAGAGCTCCGCGGCCGAGGCGTGGCTGGCGACTGCCGAGGCCTACGAGACAGGCAATCGTGAGCGGCTGCAGGAGGCGCTCAAGCGCCGGGCCGAAAACGCCGGCCGCGTTTCCGCGCTCGAGGACGATTGGCTCTGGATCCAGGCGGAGATGGAGCGGGGGATTGCGGGGAATACGGAAACTTGACCAGGCGTACGAAGCCTGAAAATACGCGTTTTAATATAGATTAAGCGCCTTGAAGCCGTATAATCTATCCCATGACAGAGTTTAAAGAGTCGTCACTCATCCTCGGGTCTTGGGGTGAGCGTCTGCGTCGCGCGCGCCTGGAGCGCAACGACACCATGCGCGTGTTCGGTGAGCGCCTTGGGGTGTCCGAAAGCACCGTTCGCGACATGGAGCGCGGCGCGCCGACGGTGCAGGTCGGCACCTGGATCAATGCGTTCGCCGTCCTGGATCGCGCCGAGGATCTGGAACGGGCGCTCGAGCCTCGGGAGAGCCTCATCGAACGCGCGCGCCGGGCCCCGCAGCGCAAGCGGGCCAGGGCGCGCCGGCCTCGCGCGTGATCCACCTGTTCGTCTGGGTTCGCCTTGCCTCCGGCCAGGTCGCTCGCGCCGGCGAGCTCGCCACGACCGACCCCGACATTCAGGGTCGCTTTCGTGCGGAGTTCGCCTACGACGACGCGTGGCTGCGCGCTCCGGGGGGCTTCGATCTCGATCCCGCCTCGCTGCGCCGGGGCGCGCCGCGGTTTGCAGCCGAGGGTTTCGAGCCTCCGCTGGGAGCCTTCGACGACGCGCTCCCCGACGACTGGGGCCGCCGGCTCCTGGCGCGCGCGCTCAAGGAGCGCGGCGAAAGGTCGTCCGCTCCCGCGATGTTGCGTGAGCTTGGCGCGAACGGGCTGGGTGCCCTCGCGTTCTCCGGGGGCGAAACTTTCCAGCCGCCGGAATCGACCACCCCGGCATCGGCGCTCGGCGAACTCGTCGAAGCGGCGGCCGCGTTCGAGCGCGGCGAGCTGCCGTCCGGCCATCACTTCCAGGCGCTGCTGCGTGCCGGATCCACCGCGGGCGGAGCGCGACCCAAGGTGCTCGTCGAGGATAGCGGTGTCGAGTACATCGCCAAGTTTCCGAGCGAGGCGAAAGACCATGGGCACGATGTCGTCGGCCTGGAAGCCGTGGGCCTCGAGCTCGCACGCCGTGCGGGGCTCGCCGTTGCCCAAGGGCGCCTGGCCCGCGTGGGCGCCAGGCGCATTCTCCTCGTGCGTCGATTCGACGTGACGCCTTCCGGAGGGCGACTGCACATGGTGAGCTTCCGCACCTTCTGCCGTGAGCGAAAGGGCGTCTACGCGACGAGTTATGGGGAGCTCGCCAACGCCCTGCGCAAGCACTCCGCCGCGCCCCTCGATGATCTGGGCGCGCTCTTCCGGCACGCCGTCTTCAATGCCGCCTTCGGCAACGTGGACGACCATACGAAGAACTTCTGGATGCAGCATCGCGCCGGCGGTTGGCGGATGGCCCCCGCCTTCGATCTCGTGCCCGACATCCAGGAAAACTTCGAGCACGCGCTCACGTTCGGTCTCGACGCGGCATGCCCGAGAGCGGCCACGATGATCGACATCGGGCATCAGTGGGACGTTACGCAACCACGCGAAATCCTGGAACAGGCATGCGACGCGGTTTCCGCCTTTCGGGACGTCGCTCGCGAGCTTGAAGTCACGCAACGCGTCGATGCGATCGCACGGGACATCCGCCGCCGGTGCGATCTTCTTGGCCCCGGGGGCCGATCCCGTGACGCTCCTTAAAGGGTCAGCGCCGCTACGGGTGCCAGCGCGAGCAGCGTCGCGAGCGGCACGCGGTGATTCTCCAGCGGCACTTCGCGGCCCGTGATCGCATCGATGAGGCGCGCATCGGCAGCGAGGAAAGGCAGCTCGATCGCGGTGTCCTTCCACAGCTCGCCGCAGGGCAGCGTCCCCGGCCGCACACCCAGCTGCGCGGTGAGTCGCGGCACCACCGTCACCACGCAGCCGCCTTCATGCCGGCGCGCGAACGCGACCGCGTGCCGCGCGTGCTCGCCGCGCACGCGCACGATGGTGTAGCCCGCGTTGCAGAAGAGCGCCTCGTGCGCGCAGCGTAGCTGCAGCAGGCGCCACGTGACGTAGAGCTTGGCGCGCCCGTCGGGAAGTGCCGCGAAGATTTCCCGCAATGCCTCGGGCGCAGGCGCATCGCCAAGCGCCTGCAGCGCGGCAAGGGCGCGCTCCCGCCGCGCGTAGTCGACGGGACGGCGGTTGTCGGGATCCACCAGCGAGAAGTCCCACATCTCGTTGCCCTGGTAGCAGTCGGGCACGCCCGGCGAGGTGAGCTTCACCGCCACCATGCCGAGGCTGTTGAGATAACCCGCCCACGCGACGGGTGCGAGCGCCGCGCGGAAATCCTCGAGGAAGGCGTCGGGTTGCGCATCGTCGAGCACCGAGCGCACGAACTCCGCCACTCCGGTCTCGTAGCCCTCGTTCACGTTGGCCCAGCTGGTGTGCACCTTCGCCTCGCGGCCCGCCTTCTGCATGTACGCCAGGATCCGATCGCGGTAGGCCGCGAGCGCCTCGCCCCGCGCACCCTCGGGGAAGGTTCCCAGCAGCGACTGGTAGAGCAGGTACTCGTCGTTGCGCGAGGGCGCCATCACGCCCTCGACCTTGCGCCGCCGGCCCTCGTTGATGCGGCGCCACTTTCGCAGCTGCAGCCGCCAGCCCGCGGGCAGCTCCGAGATCACGTCGATGCGGGCGCGCACGTCCTCGCTCCTCTTGTTGTCGTGGGTCGACGTGGCAAGCATCGTGTGCGGCCAGTGGCGCGCGCGGTGGGCGCTCGCGCGGTGGAACTTGGCCACGGGAAAGCCGAACTCGGTCGGGTCGCCACCCACATCGTTCAGCGACAGGAGGCGGTTGTAGCGGTAGAGCGCCGTGTCCTCGATGCCCTTGGCCATCACCGGCGAGGTGAGCTGCTGGAACTTGCGCGCGAAATGGCGCACCGCGGCGGCGAGGGCCGGGGACCGCGCCGGCAGCTCCCCCAGCAACGCGTCCTTGATGAAGTCGAAGACGCCCACATCGGCGGCGCGGCTGCCGGAGCGGGCGCTCGTCACCGCCCACTCGATGTAGCGGCGGTCGGCCGCACTCACCTCCTCGTCGATGTAGGTCCGGTAGACGGGGAAGTTGGAGATCACCTCGGCCAGGCCATCGCGCAGCGTGGTGAAGGTGAAGTCGCGGGTGTTGCGCGAGGCGCGCGAGATGCGTGCGAGGCGGCTGGTGAGCACCGTGAGCTCCGAAGCGAGCTGGTTGCGCAGCACCTGCCAGCGGGCGCGCTGGGTGATCTCCTCGAAATGCTGCTTCGCCTCGACGAACCCCTCGTAGATGCGGGTGAGGCGCGACTCGGCGGCGCTATCCACGAAGAGGCCGTTCACCACGTTGGCGAAGCGGTAGCCGGTGGTGCCGTGCACCGCCCAGTCCTCCACCAGGTTCTCGAACGGCGCCACGATCTTCTCCACCACCACGTAGGGCGCGGGGCGGCACGTCTCCTGCAGCCGGCGGAAATACGCCTGCGGGTCGTAGAGCCCGTCGGGGTGGTCGATGCGCAGCCCGTGCACCGCGCCCTCGGCCACCAGGCGTCGCACCAGGCCGTGGGTCGCCTCGAACACGCGTTCGTCCTCCATGCGCAGCGCCGCCAGGTCGTTGATGTCGAAGAAGCGCCGGTAGTTGATCTCGTCCTGGGCTACGCGCCAGTAGGCGAGGCGGAACGCCTGGGCCTCGAGCAACTCGTGCAACGCGTCGAAACTCGCCGGATCCTCGGGACGGCCGTTCAGGGCCTCCAGCGCGCGCCCGATCGCCGCTGCCACCGCGGCGCTCGAGCGCACCGCGTTGGCGAGCCGCCCCTTGGCCACCGCCGCCTGCTCGCGCCGCTCTTCCACGCGCGCGGCACTCTTCTCGTCGCGGCGCGGCAGGCGCTGGAACGCTTCCATGGCGGAGCGCAGCGACTGCGCATGGTGGCTGCCGGCGCCCGACTCCAGCTCGCGCACCGCCGCGCGCAGGATGCGCGGGTACTCACGCGGATCGACCGGAAGACGATGGTCGAAGTAGCGCGCGGCGAAACCGCCCGTCTCGTCCTCGAAGCAGAGCACGATGTGGCCCGTAGCGAGCTCGACCCCGTAGTGGTCGCCCAGGATCGGCAGCAGCACGCGGTTGGCCAGGTGCTCCGAGGGCGGGTGCCAGTCGATGTCGAAGAAGTCGGCGTAGGGCGAGGCCGGCCCGTTCTCGAGCACGTCCATCCACCACGTGTTGTCCGTGCCCATGACTCCCATGTGGTTCGGCACCACGTCCATCAGCTGGTAGAGGCCGAGGCGGTGCATCTCGGCGATGAACACGGCGAAGTCGTTCTCGGTGCCGATCTCGGGGTTCAGCTCGTCGTGGCCGATGATGTCGTAGCCGTGCTTGCTGCCGGGGCGCGCGCGGAAGTAGGGCGAGCAGTACACGTGGGAGATGCCGAGTGCCGCGAGGTAGGGCAGGAGCCGCGTTGCGTCACGGAACGTGAATTCGCCGTGCAGCTGCAGGCGATAGGTGGCGCGCGGAATGCGCGCCTCGGCGAGCCCCGGGGGCGCGTCGCGCCGCTGGTGGCGCCCGCCGCGGATCGCGGCGAGGCGCTTGGCCAGCTCGCGCACGCGCGCGTCGTCCATCCACGCTTCCAGCGGCAGCGAGAGCTTGCGGCGCCAGTTGGGGTGGCCCTCCACGGTGCCGGGAAGGTTCGCCTGCCCGTCCATGCCGAGCGCGTCCTCCATCTGCACCACCATCACCGCGGCGCCCGAGCGCGCGATGTAGGTCTGCACCGCGAGCGCCAGCGCATCGCTCGGCGGCGCCTCGGCGTGGATGCCCTGCAAGTCGTCGAGGAGGCCCTCCCGTCCGAGGGCGCGCAGCAGCGCTTCCCTGCCGGCGCGGCGGTCCTCGTGCTGCGCTCGGAGCGCCTCGCCCTGCAGCATGCCCAGGCCCTCGCGCGCACGCAGGTCCTCGCCATTCCACCAGCCGGTGAAGGTCGGCAGGTCGTGGGTGGACCAGGCGGTGAGCGAGCGGCGGGGGTACGACTCCGGCGGCTTGAACTCGCGGCCCTCGCGCTCGAACAGCAGCAGGCGATAGGAGAGGACTTCGGCATCGGCGAGGCTGTGGCGCAGGTCGTCGGAGACCGTGCCGAGGTCCTCGCCGATCACGAGGCAGCGCTGGCGGTGGCTTTCGAGTGCGACGATGCCGAGCATCTCGTCCACGGGATAGCGCACGTAGGCGCCGTTGGCGGCACCCATCCCCGCGGGCACCCAGTACAGTCGTGCGAGGCCCATCACGTGGTCGATGCGCAGCGCCCCGGCGCGCGACATGTTGGCGCGCAGTGTCGCGACTAGCGGGGCGTAGGCGGCCTCGCGCAGGCGCTCGGGGGCGAGCGGGGGCAGGCCCCAGTCCTGCCCGGCGGGATTGAACTCGTCGGGCGGCGCGCCCACGCTCACGCCGAGCGCGTAGAGCCCCTGGTTGGACCACGCCTCGGAGCCCGAGCGGTCGATGGAGATGGCGAGGTCGGCGTAGAGGCCCACGGCCATGCCGTGCTCGCGGCAGGCGAGCTGGGCGGCGGCGAGCTGCCGGTCGGCCTGCCATTGCAGGAACTCGTGGAACGCGATTCGCTGCGAGTGCTCGGTGGCGAAGCGGCGCACCGCCTCGTTGCGCGAATCGCGATGCTCGGCCGGCCATTCCTGCCACGGCTTGCCGTGGTGCTCTCGCAGCGTCTCGTGCAGCGCGTGCCGGCGCAATGCCGGGCCCTGCGCCTCGCGGAATTGCGCCAGCGCCCGTCCGCGCGCGGTGGCCTTGCCGAGGTTTCGCGCGCGGAACTCGTCGTAGAGCTGTTCCAGCGCGGCCATCTTGGCGCGGGCCATGCGCGTGTAGTCGACGAGATCTCCCGCGCGCAGCGCCTCGCACTCGGCGCGCCACTGGCGCGCGAACGCCGGATCCGCCGCGGCCACCGCAGCAAACTCCTCGACCGCCTCCACGTCGATGTACATCACGTTGAGGAACAGGCGCGACGACGGGCTGTAGGGGCTCGCGTGCTCGGGATCCTGCGGGTGCAGCGCGTGCAGGGGGTTGGTGCCTACCACCGAGGCGCCGCGCGCGGCCCAGGCGAGGGCTGCTTCGCGCAGGTCGGTGAAGTCGCCGATGCCGGCGTTGCGCTTCGAGCGCAGCGCGTAGAGCTGCACCGCCGGACCCCACAGCTTGCCGCCCTCGGCGAGCGTGGGCGGCAGGTAGCATTTGTCCGGCACCACGACCAACATGCCTTCCCCGGCAAGGGTGCCGCCGGCGACGATGGTGAGCCGGTGGTAGCCCTCCGGCAGGTCGGTGGGCAGCGGCAGCGTGAAGGCGCGGATGTCGAGGCCGCGCTCGCGGTAGTCCTCCCCCACCGCGAGCCGGAACGCGTCGAAGCGCTCCTCGCGGGCCTCGCCGCTTTCCTCGACGATGTGCCAGGCGAGAGGGCGCTCGAGGGCGTCCTGCGGAAGGCGTATCGCGATGCCGGCGGCGAGTGCCGTGCGCCGCACCACGACCACCGGCGGGACCACCCGGGCCCATTCCCGTTGCCGCAGGGCGGCCACGGCGGCGTCGATGGCCGCGGCCTCGGGCGCCTCCACGCCCATGGCGGCCAGCAAGGCGCGCAACGCCTCCTCGCTCGCCGGGCGCCAATTGCCCCACACGTCGTGGTAGCCGGGTTCGATGCCGTGGAGCGCCGCGAAATCCTGGAGGTGCGACATGGTCATCCCGCCGCGATCGACCAGAAGCCGCCCCACGGCGGCAGTGTCGTTCCGGCGACGGCGCCATTTTCCGCATGCAGCGCGGCGGCGTTGGGAACCGGGGTGAACCCGGTGAGCGAGTGCGGCGAGAAGTTGCCGCGAAACGCGACCCGCGCGCCATCGCTGAACACCCAGTCGGCCTCGACGCCGGTGTCTCCCACGGTGGCGAAGGTGGAGGCGCGGGGGCGGCCATCGAGCCGTGCCACGATCTTCAGCTTGCGCAGCGCGATCAGGGCGCGATAGTGCGCGAGCCAGGCGGCGTGGGCGGGCCGCCCGCGGCTCTCCCTGTCGAGTTTCGATGCGATTAAGGTCGACTCGGCGAGGGGATCGGGGATCGCTTCGCGCGCGGCCGGGTCGGCGAAGCGCGCGAACGCCCCGAACTCCTTCCGGCGTCCCTCGCGCACCGCGCTCGCGAGCTCGCCCTGGAAATCGCAGAAGAAGAGGAACGGAGTCACTGCGCCGAACTCCTCGCCCATGAAGAGCATCGGCACCGAGGGGGCCAGGATCAGTGCCGCCGAGGCGAGCTTGAGCGCCGCCTCCGGGGCGAGGGCGTTCAGCCGCTCGCCCAACGCGCGGTTGCCCACCTGGTCGTGGTTCTGGATGAAGTTCACGAACGCTTCGGGGGGCAAGTGGCCCGAGGGCTCGCCGCGCAGCGCGCCCTTGCGGTGGGCCGAGGCCTCGCCCTGGAATGCGAAGCCCTCGGCGAGGGTGCGGCCGAGGTGCCACGCCGGGCGGTCGGCGTAATCGACGAAATAACCGTCGCGCTCGCCCGAAACCAGCACGTGGAACGCGTGGTGGCTATCGTCGTTCCACTGCGCGGCGGCGAGCGGCTTGCCGCGTTCGAGGAGCTTCGCGCGATTGGCGTCGTTCTCCAGGACCAGGTGCACGTGGCGCTCGAGGCCGGGTCCCTCGGCCACGGCCTCGGCGATCTCCTGCACGATATGGCGCGGCGAGTCGTCGGCGATGGCGTGGATCGCGTCCATGCGCAGCCCGTCGAAGTGGAACTCCTCGATCCAGTAAAGGGCGTTGTGCACGAAGAAGTCGCGCACGGTGGCACTTGCCTCGCCGTCGAAGTTGATGGCGGCGCCCCACGGCGTCTGGTGGGCGGCATTGAAGAACTGCGGCGCATATTGCGGCAGGTAGTTCCCCGACGGCCCGAAGTGGTTGTAGACCACGTCCAGCAGCACCATCAGCCCGCGCGCGTGGGCCGCCGCCACGAAGCGCTTCAGGTCGTCGGGCGTTCCGTAGGCGGCGTCGGGCGCGAACTGCAGCACTCCGTCGTAGCCCCAATTGCGCTTGCCTTCGAAGTCCGCGACCGGCATCAGCTCCACGGCGGTGATGCCGAGGTCGACGAGGTGGTCGAGCCGCGAAATCGCGCCCGCGTAGGTTCCTTCGGGAGTGAAGGTGCCGACGTGCAGCTCGTACACCACCGCCTCGGTCCAGGGGCGCCCACGCCATTGCCCGTCATCCCAGTCGAAGGCGAGCGGGTCTACGACGACGCTCGGGGCATTCACGTCCCACGGGTTGCTGCGCGAGGCGGGGTCCGGCACCGCGGGGGCATCGTCCTTCACGCGGAACGCATAGGCCTCCCCCGGTTGCACGCCCGGCACTGTCGCGGCATGCCAGCCCCCGGCCTCGGCCACCATCGGCACGCGTCGCGGCGCTTCGCGGCCGAGCTCGAGCGCCACCGCGCGGCACCCGGGCGCCCACAGCCGGAAGCGCGTGGCCTCCCGGCCGTATTGCGCCCCGAACGGCATTTCGTGGACGCGCTTCATGGAGCGCGCGAGTGCATTTCGCGCAGCACCACCAGCGATCGGCCCTGCAGCGGGAAGCTTCCCTCGGCGAAGGTGGCGTCGGCCGGCGGCTCTCCGGTTTCCTGGAAGGTGTCGAGCTCGACGCGCCAGCTCACGGCGGGGCCGGGATCCGGCAGCTTGAAGTCGATCACGTCGTGATGGGCATTGAAGAGCACCAGGAAGCTCGCGTCGCGGAGCGTGCGGCCCCGCTCGTCGGTCTCCGGCAGGTACTCGCCGTTCAACCACATCCCCAGCGAGCGCGCGAACTCCTTCTCCCACTCGTCCACGGTCATCTCGTTGCCGTCGGGTTTCAGCCACGCCACGTCCTTGCGGCCCGCGTCTCCCACCGGCACGCCCTTGAAGAAATCCCGGCGGCGGAAGATCGGGTGCGCCTTGCGCAGCCGGATCAGCTTCTTGGTGAAGTTGAGGAGCCGCCACTTCGCGTCGTCCCAGTACCAGTCGTGCCAGTTGATCTCGTTGTCCTGGCAGTAGGCGTTGTTGTTGCCGCGCTGGGTGCGGCCGACCTCGTCGCCGGCGGTCACCATCGGCACGCCCTGGGAGAGGAGGAGTGTGGCGAGCAGGTTGCGCTTCTGGCGCTCGCGCAGCGTCACGATCTCCGGGTCGTCCGTCGGCCCTTCCACGCCGTGGTTCCAGGAGAGGTTGTTGTCGCTGCCGTCGCGGTTGTCCTCGCCGTTGGCTTCGTTGTGCTTCTCGTTGTACGACACCAGGTCGTGGAGCGTGAAGCCATCGTGGGCGGTGATGAAGTTGACACTCGCGCACGGCCCGCGCTCGTTGTGGCCGAAGAGGTCGTGGGAGCCGGTGAGGCGCCGCGCGAAGTCGCCGATGAGGCCCCCGTCGCCCTTCCAGTAGGCGCGCATTGTGTCGCGGTATTGGTCGTTCCACTCCGCCCAGCCGGGCGGGAAGCCGCCCACCTGGTAGCCGGTCTCCCCCAGGTCCCACGGTTCGGCGATCAGCAGCCGCGGCGATAGCACCGGGTCCTGGCGCAGTACGGCAAAGAGGTTGGACATCCGGTCGAAGTGGGGGCTGTTCCGCGCGAGGCTGGAGGCGAGATCGAAGCGGAAACCGTCGACGTGCATCTCGGTGACCCAGTAGCGAAGCGAGTCGACCACCAGTTGCAGCACGCGCGGGTTGCGCAGGTCGAGCGTATTGCCGCAGCCGGTGAAGTCGGCGCAGAAACGCTTGTCCGCCTCGCCCAGCCGGTAGTACGAGTGGTTGTCGATGCCGCGGAAGGCAAGGGTGGGCCCGCGCTCGCTCCCCTCGGCCGTGTGGTTGTAGACCACATCCAGCACCACCTCCAGGTTGTGGGCATGGAGGGTCTTCACCATCTGCTTGAACTCGCGCACCGGGTCGTGGACCCCGAAGCGCGCATCGGGGGCGAAGTACCCGATGGAGTTGTAGCCCCAGTAGTTGCGCAGCCCGCGCTCCGCGAGCGGCTGGTCGTCGAGGAATTCCTGCACCGGCAGGAGCTCGAGCGTCGTGACCCCCAGGGACTTCAGGTGCTCGATCACCTGTAGCTGGGTGAGGCCGAGGAACTTGCCCTTGTTCTGGGGCGGCACGTCCGGATGCAGGCGCGTGTAGCCGCCCACGTGCAGCTCGTAGACGATGCGGTCGTTGCACGTCCGGACCGGATGGAAATCGCCCTCCCAGTCGAATGCGTCGTCGATCACCACCGCCTTGGGCGAGCCCGAGGCGCTGTCGCGCTTGTCGAAGGAAAGGTCGTCGCGCTTGTCCCCGATCTTGTAGCCGAAGTGCGAATCGCCCCACTTGAGCTCGCCGGTGATCGCCTTCGCATACGGGTCGAGCAGCAACTTGTTGGGGTTGAAACGGTGGCCATTCTCGGGCTCGTAGGGGCCGTGGACCCGATAGCCGTAGACCTGCCCGGGCTTGAGTCCCGGCACGAAGCCATGCCAGACGAAGTCGGTGCGCTCGCGCAACGCGACGCGGTGGATCTCGCGCTTGCCGCCTTCGTCGAAGAGGCACAGCTCCACCTTCCGGCCATGCTGCGTGAAGATCGCGAAATTGACGCCTTCGCCGTCCCAGGTCGCGCCCAGGGGGTGGGGCGAGCCGGGCCAGAGCTCGAGGTCGGGCTGGGCCGCTGTCTTGTTCATGCCGTGAGGAGCTCCGTGAGTCCGTTCAATGGGATGGCGATCCAGTCGGGGCGATTGGCGATCTCGTAGCGCAGCTCGTAGAGCGCCTTCTCGAGGAGGAAGAGGTCGAGCAGCTCGCGGAAGGCTTCCGGATCGGCGGGGATGCTCGCCAACCCCGCCGCGGCGCGGCGGTAGCCATCGAGGAAGTGGTGCGTCGCCTCGCGCTGCCAGGCGCCCAGGGCGTCGGGATTGCCGGGAGAGCTCGCCTCGCGCCGCATGGAGGCGGCGTGGGCCGCGTAGCTGAACGAGCGCACCATGCCGGCCACGTCGCGCATGGGGCTGCCCTTGGCGCGCCGCTCCTCGAGGCTCCTCGCGGGCTCGCCCTCGAAATCCACGATCACGAAGTCGTCCTGCGCCACCAGCACCTGCCCGAGGTGGAGGTCGCCGTGGTAGCGCGTCTTGGCGAGCCCCGCCACCGCGGGCCGCGCGCTGTCGATGCGTCGCGCCAAGGCTTCATGGGAGGCGAGGAGCCGTTCAACCGCGACACGCGTTGCCTCGGCCAATCCGGCCGCGAGGCCGCGCGCCTCGCCGAAGGTCGCTTCCATC
>JANMHV010000062.1:0-59972 GCA_031375445.1 Burkholderiales bacterium
ATCGCCCGCGCGCCATCGTCAATTTCGCGGCGGAAAGCCACGTCGACCGGTCGATTCACGGACCCGCGGCGTTCGTCGAGACCAACGTCGTCGGCACGTTCACGCTGCTCGAGTCGACGCGCGCCTTCTGGTCGGTGCTGCCGGCCGGCGAGCGCGCCGCGTTTCGCTTTCTCCACGTTTCCACCGACGAGGTCTACGGGTCGCTCTCCGAGACCGACCCCGCGTTCTCGGAGACCACGCCCTACGCGCCCAATAGCCCCTACTCCGCCTCGAAGGCAGGCAGCGACCACCTGGTTCGCGCCTACCACCACACCTACGGCTTTCCGGCGGTCACCACCAACTGCTCCAACAACTACGGGCCGTACCAGTTCCCCGAGAAGCTGGTGCCGCTCATGATCGCCAACGCGCTCGACGGGAAGCCCCTCCCGGTCTACGGTGATGGCCGCCAGGTGCGCGACTGGCTCTACGTGTCGGACCACTGCACCGCGATTCGCGTGGCGCTCGCGAAGGGGCGCCCGGGCGAGACCTACAACGTGGGGGGGAATTCCGAGATGAAGAACATCGACGTGGTCCATGCCCTCTGCGACGCGCTGCAGGAAGCGCGCCCGCGAGCGGGCGGCTACCGGGCGCTCGTCACCTACGTGACCGACCGCCCGGGGCACGATCGCCGCTACGCGATCGACGCGCGCAAGATCCGCGCGGAGCTCGGCTGGAGTCCGGCGGAGACCTTCGCCTCGGGGCTCGGCAAGACCGTTCGCTGGTACCTCGGAAACGCCGAGTGGGTGGAGCAGGTGAGGAGCGGCGCGTACCGGCAATGGCTCGAGAAGAACTACGCATCCAGGAGCGACGCGGCATGAAGCGCAAGGGCATCATCCTCGCCGGGGGTTCGGGCACGCGGCTGTATCCCGCCACCCGGGTGGTTTCAAAGCAGCTGTTGCCGGTGTACGACAAGCCGATGGTCTATTACCCGCTGTCGACGCTGATGCTGGCGGGCATGCGGGAGATCCTGGTGATCTCGACGCCCCAGGACACGCCGCGCTTCCAGGAGCTCCTCGGCGACGGGCGCGAGTGGGGCCTCGAGCTTTCCTACGCGGTGCAGGCGAAGCCCGAGGGGCTCGCCCAGGCGTTCATCGTCGGGCGCGACTTCGTGGGCGCATCTCCCAGCTGCCTCGTCCTCGGCGACAACATCTTCCATGGGCACGATCTGGCCGGGTCGCTGCAACGCGCGGCCGCGACCGAGCGGGGCGCCACGGTGTTCGCCTATCCCGTGACCGACCCGGAGCGCTACGGCGTGGTGGAGTTCGACGCCGCCGGCCGCGCGGTCTCGATCGAGGAGAAGCCCGCGCAGCCGAAGTCGCGCTACGCCGTGACCGGCCTCTACTTCTACGACGAGACCGTGGTCGACATCGCGGCGAACCTCGCGCCCTCGCCGCGGGGCGAGCTCGAGATCACCGACGTGAACCGCAAGTACCTCGAGGCGGGGTCGCTCTCGGTGGAGGTGATGGGCCGCGGCACCGCGTGGCTCGACACCGGCACCCACGAGAGCCTGCTCGAGGCGTCCCACTTCATCGCCACCATCGAGCGCCGCCAGGGGCTCAAGGTCGCCTGCCCGGAGGAGATCGCGTACCGCATGGGCTACGTCGACGCGGCGCAGCTGGAGCGCCTCGCGCAGCCGATGAAGAAGAACGCCTACGGCCAGTACCTCCTCGACGTGCTGCGCGACCGCGTGTTCTGAGGACCCGATGAAGGCGATCCCTACCGCGCTCCCCGACGTCCTCGTGATCGAGCCCGCCGTGTTCGGGGACGAACGCGGTTATTTCTACGAGAGCTGGAACGCGCGCACCTTCGATGCCCTCGCCGGGCGCGAGGTGCGCTTCGTCCAGGACAACCACTCGATGTCGGCGCGCAACGTCCTGCGGGGCCTGCATTACCAGTTGCGCCAGGCGCAGGGCAAGCTCGTGCGCGTGGTGGCGGGCGAGGTGTTCGACGTGGCGGTGGACTTGCGGCGCTCGTCACCCAATTTCGGCCGCTGGGCCGGGGAGCGGCTGTCGGCGCAGAACCGCCGGATGATGTGGGTGCCCGAAGGTTTCGCCCACGGCTTTGTCGTGCTTTCCGAGACCGCCGAGTTCGTCTACAAGACCACCGACTATTACGCGCCGGAGCACGACCGCACGCTGCTGTGGAACGATCCGGCCGTGGGCATCGAGTGGCCGTTCGAAGGCGAGCCGCTGCTCAAGCCCCGCGATGCTGGGGGCACTCGCCTCGCCGACGCCGAGACCTACCCTTGATCCGCGTGCTCGTGACCGGGGCCGGCGGGCAGGTCGGCACCGAGCTCGCGCGTGCGCTGCAGGGCCGCGCCGAGGCGGTGTGCCTCGACCGGAGCGCGCTCGATCTCGCCGACCCCGCGGCCATCGCGGCGCGGGTTCGCGAGGTCCGGCCGCGCGTGATCTTGAACGCGGCGGCCTATACCGCGGTCGATCGCGCGGAGGCGGAGCGCGACCTCGCCCTCGCGATCAATGGCGTGGCTCCCGGGGTCCTCGCCGAAGAGGCGCGCCGCGCCGGCGCGCTCCTCGTCCACTTCTCCACCGACTATGTGTTCGACGGCACCAAGGAGGGCCCGTACGTCGAGGGCGACCCCACGGCGCCGGTGAATGCGTACGGCGCCACCAAGCTCGCGGGCGAGCACGCCATCGCCGCGGCGGGGGGCGAGCACCTGGTGCTGCGCACGAGCTGGGTGTACGGGCCCCACGGGCGTAATTTCCTGCTCACGATGCTCAAGCTCGCCGAGACCCGCCCGGAGCTGCGCGTGGTCGACGACCAGCGCGGCGCGCCCACTTCGAGCCGCCAGATCGCGCGCGGCGTGGTGTCGCTCCTGGGAGGCGGCGAGCGGCCGCTCGACGAGGCGGGCATCGCGCAAGCCGCGGCCGCCTCGGGCCTCTACCACTTCACCGCAGCGGGCGAGACCACCTGGCATGGGTTCGCGCAGGCGATCTTCGAGGTGCGCTCCGCGCGCAGCGGCGGGACGCTGGCGGCGCCGCGCGTGATCGCGATCCCCACCCGCGACTTCCCGACGCCGGCGCGGCGCCCCGCCAACTCGTTGCTTTCGAATGCCCGCCTCGAGGCCGCGTTCGGGATGCGCCTGGGATCGTGGCGCGAGGGGCTCGACGAAGCGCTGTCGGCGGTTCAGGGCTGAAGAGGAGGGGCCGGGAGGTCACGCTCGAGGGTGAAGCTCACCCGCTCGGCGTGGTTCTCGGTGAGCTCGACCCGGTAGCCCGCCTGGCGCGCCATGCGCGCGGTGTGGAAAAGCCCGATGCCCAGGCCCCCGCCGCGCTCCACCGGCTCGCGGAAGAGCCGGGCCTCTGCCATCTCCGGCACCCGGCTGCCGGTATCGCTCACCCGCACGCTCACCTTTTCGCCGTCGCACAGGAAATCGACCGTGATGGCGATGCCGGGCTCGCGCGAGGCCTTGGCGCGCGCGTTCTCGAGCGTGTTCTCGACGAAGTTGTCGAAGAGGGTCCCCGGAATCTCGCAGTCGCCGGTGAGGGTGGCCTCGAGGTGGATGCCCGAATCGGCGAGCCGGCGCTGCGTCTCCGCCCACCACTCGCGCGCCATCACCAGCCGCTCGGTGGCGGGAATCGCCGGCGATCGGAGCTTCTCCAGCGTGGCGTGCAGGCGGCGCGTGAGCTGGGGCAGCTGGCGCTGCAGGAGTGCCCCGTACTCGTCGTCGGCGCGCCTCTCGGCCATCGAGGTGAGGGCGTAGAGCGATTGCAGCAGGTTCTTCACGTCGTGGGTGAGGCGGGCGCCGGTCTCGTGCACCGCCTGGAGGTACGCGTGCTGCCGCAGCGCGAGCTCGCGCCGCTTGCCCTCGTGGAATTCGCCCACTACCTGCGCCAGCAGCCGCACGTGGAGGAAGAGGGCTGGAGACAGCCGGATCTCGGTCTGGAACGTGAGCTCGAGGCCGTGGAAGGCGAAGGTGGAGGAATGCTCGGCGGCCGTGCCGAATTCCCCCCGGCCTCCGGGAGACTTCCAGCTGCCGCCCCGGATCCACGGGAACGAGGCCACCTCGCGCAGCGCGAGGGCCAGGAAGCGCTCCGAGTCGGGCTCGGTCTCGGCGAGCTCGGCGATGCGGCGCATCCACAGCTCGAAGGGCATGCCTACCGACAGGAGGTAGCGCGAGAAATAGGTGCGCAGCCCGCCGAACCCCCGCAACGGGTTCCACAGCACCGCCAGCACGAAGAGCGCCGTGCCGAACCCGAGGAGGGTGAGCGCCACGGCGGTGAAGTAGGCGTCGTCGGTGTAACGCATCAGCGCCACCGACCCCAGCACCACCACCAGGCAAAGCTGGAACACCAGCACCGCGTAGAAGAAGTCGAATACCTGGGTGCCCTCGCCCTCCTGGGTGCCGAAGGGCAGCAGCGCCAGGAGCGCGAGCATCATCGGCAGCACGATGCTCGCGAAGAGCGCCACCGGCAGCGGCACCTCCTCGCCCGGCAGCAGCAGCGCCGGGACCGCGCGCAGCACCAGGATCGCGATCACGTAGCTGAAGGCCACCAGGTAGAAGCGCCCGCGCCTGGACGCCTGGATGGTGAACACGCGCCCGCCGAGGATGCCGAGCAGCACCAGCAGCCAACCCACGATCATCCAGCCGGCGAGGAACGAGATCGTGACCAGGGTGATGGCGAACAGCAGCACGCCGCCCACGATGTCGAGCTCGCGGTCGGCCGCGATGAACGGCTGCCACAGCAGGAAGAGGCCGAAATGCACCAGCAGCCAGATGCGCTGGAAATCCCCGCCCGGGGTGGAGATCAGCGCCGCGTGGAGCGCCAGCAGCATGGCGAGCACCACCCAGCGCCGGCTCGAGGCGAGGAAGGCGCTGACGCGGCGGGCGTTGGAAGGGGTTGTCGCCAAGAGCTAAGTGTCGGAAAACCGACAGTCCGTGTCGGGGCGGCGGACAACCCGGGGCCCAAAGTGGCCCGGAAATCGCCCGGAGAAAGACAAATACCAGCTAAAACAGGATCTTGCAGGATTGGCACGACAGTTGCAAATGGATCCGTGCGCAACAGCGCCTTTCTACTGGAGAAGCACCATGAAATCGCAGCAATCCGGATTCACCCTGGTCGAGATCGCGATCGTCCTCGTGATCATCGGCCTGCTCCTCGGCGGCATCCTGAAGGGCCAGGAGCTGATCAACAGCGCCAAGGTGAAGAACCTCGCCAACGACTTCCGCGTGATCCCGACGTACGTGTACGCGTACCAGGACAAGTATCGCGCGCTCCCCGGCGATCATGCCGCGGCGAACCTCACCGCCTCGCTGGGCGCCACCGCCACCGCCGGCACCGGCGGCTCGCTCGGCAACGGCGTGATCGAGGGCAGCTGGAACGACGCCGAAACCGGCACCACCGAGGCCAACGTCTTCTGGCAGCACGTGCGGCTCGCCAACCTCGCCGCGGGCGCCACCACCGTCGGCGCGGGCTTCGCCCCCACCAACTCGGTCGGCGGCCGGCTCGGCATCCAGAGCGGCCCGTTCATCACCGGCATGACCGGGACCTACTCGGTGTGCTCCGCGGGTATCCTCGGGCGCTTCGTGAAGCAGCTCGACATCCAGATGGACGACGGCCAGACCAACACCGGCTCGATGCGCGCCACGCAGGGTGCCGCCTCGCCTGCCGCGTCGGTAGCCACCGCGGCCGTCACCGACGATGCCTCGTACACGGTCTGCATGATGTTCTGACGCTTCATCGCGCCAGTCCCGACGGCCCGCCTCGGCGGGCCGTTTCCATTAATGGGGTCAGGTTAGTTTTTGAACCTGTCCCCATTTCGGCTTGTATTCCCGCGTGAGACTTCGACGTTGTGAAGTCCATGGCCCGCCTGCCCCGTATCGACGTTCCCGGCATTCCCCAGCACCTCATCATCCGTGGGAACAACAAGTCCATCCTGTTCCGCGACGATGCCGATCGCTGCGTTTTCATGAAATTCCTCGAGGAAGCGCTCGACGCCTGCGCCTGCGACCTGCATGCCTATGTGCTGATGAGCAACCACGTGCACCTGCTGGCTACAGGCCACGTGGAGGGCGAGCTATCGGAGTTGATGCAACGCGTCGGACGCAGGTTCGCCCGCCTGGTCAACCTGCGCTGGTGCCGTACCGGCACTCTCTTCGAGGGTCGCTTCCGCTCGAGCCTCGTGGACAGCGAGTCGTACCTGCTCACGTGCATGAGTTACATCGAGTTGAATCCCGAAAGGGCCGGGCTGGTCGACCACCCGGGAGACACCGTTTGGTCGAGCTATCGCCAGAATGCGAGCGGCATGCCTCGGCCGCCCCTGCGGCCGCACGAACTCTACCTTCGGCTCGCCCCCGGACCGCAGGAAAGAGGACGGGAATACCGCAACCTCGTCGAGACATGCGTCGGGGAGGAGGACCTCATCCGCATCAGGGAGAGCGCGAACAAGTGCCGCGCGCTGGGCCCGGATTCCTTCTGCCAGCACGTCGCGAAGCTTCTTGGCCGACGTGTCGATCCCCGGGCCCAGGGCCGGCCCACGAAAAAGGGGACAGGTCCGAAAACTAACCTGACCCCATTAGCCTTGCAGCAGCCGGATCTCGGCGCGCGCGAGGCTGTCCTGGGTGCCGAGCAGCACCAGCACGTCGCCGGGCCGCACGCGCGTCTCGGGGTCGGGGTTTACTTCGCGGCTGCCCTTGCGGCGCACCGCGGTGAGCTGCACCCCGAGGCCCGCGAGGTTGAGGCTGCCGATGGTCTTGCCGGCGCAGGCCGCGCCCTCGGAGGCCACCAGCGTGCGCAGCCGCGGCTGGTCCGCGTCGGCCGTGCTTTCGTCGGTGGCGCCGCGGAAGAAGCCACGCATCAGGCTGTAGCGCTCTTCGCGAACCTCGCGCAGCGTCTCGAGGACGCGCTTCATCGGAATTCCCAGCTGCAGCATCGTCTGCGTGGCGAGCATGAGCGAGCCTTCCACCACCTCGGCCACGATCTCGGCCGCTCCTGCCTCCTTCAGGCGCCCCACGTCGGTATCGTCGAAGGTGCGCACGATCACCGGCACCTCGGGGCGCAGCTCGCGCACGTGGGCGAGGATGGTGAGCGCCCGCGGCGTATCGGCGAAGCTCACCACCACGGCGGTCGCGCGCGCGATGCCCGCGGCCACCAGCACCTCGCGGCGCGAGGCGTCCCCGTACACCACCGAGTCGCCGGCGGCGGCGGCCTGCCGCACGCGCTCGGGGTCGGAGTCGAGGGCGAACACGGGAATCTTCTCGCGCTCGAGGAACTGCGCCAGCGCTTGTCCGCTGCGGCCGTAGCCGCACACGATCACGTGCCCGCGGGTGGCCATGCTGCGCACCGCCAGCGAATGCAGGTCGAGCGCGCGTTGGTTCCATTCGCTCGCGATCAGGTGCAGCACGATGCGCTCCATGTTGGCGAGGATCACGGGGGAAGCGAGCATGGTGAGGAGCGCTGCCGCGAGAACGACCTGGAGGATGGCCTCGTTGAGCGCCCCGCCGCGCTGTGCGAGGGCGATCAGCACGAAGCCGAACTCGCCCGCGGGCGCCAGTGCCATGGCCGCGCGCAGCGCCCCGGGCTTCTGGTTGCCGAACGCGCGGGCGAGGCCGAAGATCAGCGTGAACTTGACCCCCAGGATCAGGGTGAACAAGACGATCACGGCCACGAAGTGCTCGGCGAGGATGCGGACATCGAGCAGCATCCCGATGGTGACGAAGAAGAGCCCCAGCAGCACGTCGCGGAAGGGCTTGATGTAGTCCTCCACCTGGTAGCGGTACTCGGTCTCGGAGATCAGCATCCCGGCGAGGAATGCGCCGAGCGCCAGCGACAGCCCCGCGAGCTCGGTCACCCACGCGAGGCCGAGCGTCACCAGCAGCACGAACAGCACGAAGAGCTCCGAGGATTTCTGCTTCGCCACCAGCGCGAACAGCGGGCGCATCACGCGTTGCCCCACGAAGAGGACCAGCGCCAGCACCACCAGCGCCTTCAGCATCGCGATTCCGATCTGTGCCGCGATCGCGTCGCCGGGCAACGCGAGTGCGGGGATCAGCACCAGCAGCGGGATCACCGCCAGGTCCTGGAACAGCAGCACGCCCATCACCTGCCGGCCGTACTCGCTGTGCAGCTGCATGCGCTCGGTGAGCATCTTGGAGATGATCGCCGTCGACGACATCGCCACCACGCCGCCCACGACGATGCCGGTGCGCCACGATTCCCCCATCAGGACCGCGGCGGCCAGCGTGAGCCCCACCACCGCGACCACCTGGGAGCCGCCGAAGCCGAACACGGTGCGCCGCATCGCGGTCAGCTGCGGCAGGCTGAACTCGAGGCCCACCGAGAACATGAGGAAGACGACGCCGAATTCCCCGAGGTAGCGCTGGTCCGCGGAGTCGGCGACGAATCCCAGGGCGTGGGGACCCACCAGCGTCCCCACGATGAGGTAGCCGAGGATCGCGGGCATCGAGAGCTGGCGGAAGAGCACCACGACGGCGACGGCCGATGCGAGGAGGATCAGGGTGACATGCAGGGCGTCGTGCATCGGTCCGGCTTATAATTTCCTGGTGACGAATCTACTACAACCCCATCCGGTCACCGACGCCGAGCATTTCCTCGAGCTCGCGCGCGAAGTCCTCGACATCGAGGCCGATGCGGTGCGGGCGTTGAAGCCGCGGCTGGGAGAGGCGTTCCTGCGCGCCCACCGGATGATGCTCGAGACCCGTGGGCGCGTTGTCGTCACCGGCATGGGCAAGTCGGGCCACGTGGCGCGCAAGATCGCGGCGACCCTTGCCTCCACCGGCACGCCGGCGTTCTTCATGCACCCCGCCGAGGCGAGCCACGGCGACCTCGGCATGATCACCGGCGAGGACGTGGTGGTCGCCATCTCCTACTCCGGCGAGTCCGGCGAGATCCTCTCGATCCTGCCGGTGATCAAGCGCCGTGGTGCCAAGGTGATCTCGATCACCGGGCGCGCGCAGTCGACCCTCGCGAAGGAGTCCGACGCGCACCTCGATGCCGCGGTGTCGAAGGAGGCGTGCCCGCTCAACCTCGCTCCCACCGCGAGCACCACCGCCACGCTGGCACTCGGCGATGCGCTCGCGGTGGCTCTCCTCGACGCACGCGGGTTCGCGCGCGAGGATTTCGCCATGCACCATCCCGGCGGGGCCCTGGGGCGAAAGCTGCTCGTCCACGTGTCGGACATCATGCGCAAGGACGACCAGCTGCCGCGCAACGCGCCGGGCGACTTGCTACTGCCCAACGTGCTCGAAGAGATCTCGAGGAAGGGCATCGGCATGACCTGCGTCGTCGATGCCGATGACCGCATCCTCGGCATCTTCACCGATGGCGACCTGCGCCGGCTGCTCGAGCATCACGACTCGATCCGGGGCATCACGGTCGGCGACGTCATGAAGAGGAGCCCTACGACCATCGCGCCCGAGCGCCTCGCCGCGGAAGCCGCGCAGATCTTCGAGAACCGCAGCCTGGGCGGCCGCCTGGTGGTTGCGGATGGCGAGGGCCGGCTCGTCGGCGCCCTCACCTTCCACGACCTCCTCGCCGCCGGCGTGGTCTAGCGCGCGATGGCCGGCATCGATGGCGGCGAGCTGCTGCGCCGCGCCCGCGCCATCCGCCTCGCGATCTTCGACGTGGACGGGGTCATGACCGACGGCACCGTCTACATGGGCCCCCAGGGCGAGGCGCTGAAGGCCTTCAACATCCACGATGGCCACGGGCTGCGAATGCTGCTCGACGCGGATGTCGCCACCGCGATCATCTCGGGGAGATCGTCGGAGGCGGTGGCGCGCCGCGCCGCGGAGCTGGGAATCGCCCACGTGGCCCAGGGCGTAAAGGACAAGGTGGCGCAGTTCGAGCGGCTGCGAAACGTCGTGGGCGTCGAAGCGCAGGCCTGCGCCTTCATGGGCGATGATCTTCCGGATCTCGCGGTGATGCGGCTCTGCGGCCTTTCGGCCTCCGTGCCCAACGGCGTGCAGGAAGTGCGCGACGCGGCCCACCTCGTCACCCGCGCCCATGGCGGCCGCGGCGCGGTGCGCGAATTCTGCGACCTGCTGCTCGCCGCGCGCGCGCAACTCGGGCCCGCGGCCGCGGTCTGACCCAGGGTGCGTCCCACCACCTGGCTTCCGCTGGCGGTCCTGGCACTCCTGGTGGGTCTCACGCTGTGGTTGAATTACCTGGTGCAGGCGCCGGCGGCACGAGCCGCGGGGTCGTTGCGCCATGATCCCGACCTCATCGTCGAGTCGTTCCGCGCGCGCAAGCTGGGCGAGGATGGGGCGGTGCTCTACACCCTCACCGCGAGGAAGATGGTACATTACCCCGACGACGATTCTGCACTCCTCGAGTCGCTCACGCTCGAAGCCTTCGAGCCCCGCCAACCCCGCACGACCATCACCGCCGACCATGGCCGGCTCGAGCAGGGGGGCGATCGCGTCTTCGTCGAAGGCAACGTCGTCGTGACCCGGGAAGGCGACCGCCAGACCGAACCCGCCAAGCTCACCACCGACAAGCTCCTCGTGCTACCCGATGCGGGCATCGCCCGGACCTCGAGCCAGGTCACACTCGAAAGCCCCTCGGCCCATGCGGTCGCGACGGGCTTCGAGCTCGACAATCGCGCGCGCACGCTCAAGCTCGAGCGCGTCCGCGCCACCTACAAGCCGCCCCGCAAATGAATTCCCTCCGCGCCGCGGCGCTCCTCCTCCTCATCGCCGCCGCGTGGCCTGCCGCCGCCGAGCGCGCCGACCGCGAGAAGGAGATCGTGGTGGGCGCCGACCGCCTCACCGCCGATGACGCCAACCGCACCAGCACGTTCGAGGGCAGCGTGGTGATCACGCAGGGCTCGATGCGCATGACGGCTTCGCGCGTGACCGTCAAGGAAGACGCCGACCGCCACAAGTTCTACGTCGCCAACGGCGCTCCCGTCACCTTCCGCCAGAAGCGCGACAACGTCGACGAGTTCGTCGAGGGGTTCGCCGAGCGCGCCGAGTTCGACGACAGGAACGACGTGCTGCGCCTCTACAACCGCGCCAAGGTGAAGAGCAACGCCAACGAGATCACCGGCGACTTCATCTCCTACGACATGAAGCGCGAGGTGGCCGAGGTCTCCGGCGCGCCCCCGGGCAAGACGGCCCCGCCCAACTCGCGCGTGAAGGTGATCATCCTGCCGCCCAGGAAACCGGCCGAGGGCGCGGCACCGGCGAAGCCCAACGAGCCCCTCCTGCTCAAGCCCGACGCGGGGAAGCCATAGCGTGGCGGCCGCCGCGCCCGTGGCGCCGCACCTGGAGCTGGTGAAGGCGGCCCCCGAGGGCTCGATGCTGCGCGCCGAGGGGCTGCGCAAGCGCTATCGCAAGCGGGTGGTGGTCTCCGACGTCTCCCTCGACGTGGCGAGCGGCGAGGTGGTGGGCCTGCTGGGCCCCAACGGGGCGGGCAAGACCACTTGCTTCTACATGATCCTGGGCCTCGTCCCCATCGACGCGGGCACGGTTCGCCTCGACGATCGCGACCTCACCCACCAGCCGATCTTCCGGCGCTCGCGCCTGGGCCTTTCCTACCTCCCCCAGGAAGCATCGATCTTCCGCAAGCTCACGGTGGAGCAGAACATCAAGGCGGTGCTCGAGTTGCAGGGGCTGGAGGAGGAAGAGGTCGACGCCCGCCTCGAGAGCCTGCTCGCCGACCTCCACGTGGCGCACCTGCGCACTTCCCCCGCGATCTCGCTCTCTGGGGGCGAGCGCCGGCGGGTGGAGATCGCGCGGGCATTGGCTTCCAGCCCGCGCTTCATCCTGCTCGACGAGCCCTTCGCCGGCGTGGACCCGATCGCCGTGCTCGATATCCAGCAGATCATCCGCTTCCTCACCGAGCGCGGCATCGGGGTTCTCATCACCGACCACAACGTGAGGGAGACGCTCGGCATCTGCGACCGCGCCTACATCATCAACCAGGGCGCGGTGCTCGCCTCCGGGAAGCCGGAGGAGATCATCTATAATGAAGCGGTCAGAAAGGTCTACCTCGGGGAAAACTTCCGCCTCTAGCGGGGTGCCGTCCTCCCGGGTACCTGCGACATGAAGCACAGCCTCCAGCTCAAGCTCTCACAGCATCTCACGCTCACGCCTCAGCTCCAGCAGTCGATCCGGCTGCTGCAGCTGTCGACGGTGGAGCTCAACCAGGAGCTCGAGCGCTACCTCGCCGAGAATCCGCTGCTGGAGCGCATCGATCCGCCCGGCGACGAGCAGGCCGCCCCCCCGCCCAACGGCAACGGCTCCGAGGCCCCCGCGGAAGAGGCGCGCTCCGACGAGCCCACGCGCGACGATTCCCCCAGCCTCCTCGAGGAGAACGCGGGCTTCAACGACGATTCGGGCCCCGTGGGCGCCTCCTCGGCGCGGCGCGAGGACGACGACCGCGAGGACTTCACCCAGTACGCCGCCGCCGAGCCCACCCTGCAGGAACACCTGCTGCAGCAGATCTCCCTCACCGGCCTCACCCCGCGCGACAAGCTGATCGCCGAGTTCGTGGTCGGCCACCTCGACGAGGACGGCTACCTGAAGCCCGAGCTGGAGGAGCTGCGCGAATCGGCGCTGGCGGCGATGTCCGACGTGGAGATCGAGGAGCTGCAGATAGCACTGCGCCACGTGCAGAACCTCGAGCCCACCGGCGTCGGCGCCCGCGACGTGGCCGAGTGCCTGGAGCTGCAGCTGAAGGCGCTGCCCGCGACCACCGACCACCGCGAGACCGCCATCGCGCTCGTCACCCGCCACCTGGATGTCCTCGCGGCGCGGGACTTCAACCGGTTGAAGCGCCTCCTCGACGTGACCGAGGACGAGCTGCGCGAGGTGCGCGCCCTGGTGCTCACCCTCGACCCCAAGCCGGGCCGCCAGTTCGGCATGGGCGACGTGCGCTACGTGGTGCCGGACGTGGTGGTGAGGAAGGCCGGCGGGCGCTGGATCGCGGCGTTGAACCGCGACGCGATGCCGCGGCTTCGCATCAACAAGATGTACGCCGACATCCTGCAGGCCTCGCGGGAGAACGGCGGCAAGCACCTCTCCGGCCAGCTGCAGGAGGCGAGGTGGCTGATCAAGAACGTGCAGCAGCGCTTCGACACCATCCTGCGCGTCACCCAGTCGATCGTGGATCGGCAGAAGAACTTCTTCGAGCACGGCGAAGTGGCGATGCGCCCGCTGGTGCTGCGCGAGATCGCCGAGGCGGTGGGGCTGCACGAGTCGACCATCTCGCGCGTCACGACCCAGAAGTACATGCTCACGCCCCGGGGCATATTCGAGCTGAAATACTTCTTCGGCAGCCACGTTTCAACCGACACCGGCGGGGCCTGTTCGGCCACCGCCATCCGCGCTCTAATCAAGCAGCTGGTGGCCGCCGAGGACGGCCGCAAACCGCTCTCCGACCATCGCATTTCCGACATACTCGCGCAGCAAGGCATCCAGGTGGCCCGCCGGACCGTCGCCAAGTATCGTGAGGCGATGCACATCCAGCCGGCCAATCTCCGCAAGTCGATCTGATACAAGGAGCGTTCCTGATGAACCTGCACCTGACCGGCCACCACGTCGAAATCACCCCCTCGATCCGCGAGTACGTGACGCACAAGCTGGAGCGGATCAACCGGCACTTCGACCACGTGATCGAGGTGAACGTCGTGATGACGGTGGAGAAGCTGGACCAGAGGGTCGAGGCCAACGTGCACCTTTCCGGCAAGGACATCCATGTACAGGCGCACCAGGGCGACATGTACGCCGCCATCGACGAGCTGATCGACAAGCTCGACCGCCAGGTGATGAAGCACAAGGAGCGCTTCCAGTCGGCGCGCCACGGCCAGGCCATCAAGCGCATCCCGCAGGCCTGACGGATTCGGGCTAGAATTCGCGCCCTCACGACACACGCCGAGCCCGCCATGACCCAGGTCTCGAGACTGCTGCCGCTCAACCACGTCCTGCTGGGACTGGAAGTGAGCAGCAAGAAACGCCTCTTCGAGCAGGTCGGGCTGCTGTTCGAGAACTCGCGCCAGATTCCCCGCGCGCGGGTTTTCGACAGCCTCTTCGACCGCGAGAAGCTGGGCTCCACCGGCCTGGGGTATGGAGTGGCCATTCCCCACGGCCGCATCAAGACGTTGAAGGAGCCGGTCTGCGCCTTCGTGCGCACCGCCCAGGCGGTGCCGTTCGAGGCGCCCGACGCCCAGCCCGTGAACCTGGTGTTCGCGATGCTCGTCCCCGAGCACGCCACCGAAGCCCACCTCGAGCTCCTCTCGGAGCTCGCCCAGATGTTCAGCGACGAGCGGCTGCGCGATGCGCTCGTGGCCACCGACGACATCCAGGCCGCCCACCGGTTGATCACCGAGTGGTCGCCCTATGCCCCGACTCAGCGTTCAGCGGCTGTTTGACGACCGGCGCGAGCGCCTCGGGCTCGCTTGGCCCGCGGGCGCCGCCGGGGCCGCGCGCGTCTTCACCGGCGAGATGGTCCATCGCCCCGGCGTAGGGCTCATCGGGCACCTGAACCTGATCCACCCGCTGCTCGCCCAGGTGCTGGGGCCGCGCGAGGTGGAGTACCTGGACACGCTCGAGCTGGGCGCGCGCGCGCCCACGCTCGCGCGCATCTGCGGCGCCGACACGGTGTGCGTGCTGGTGGCCGACGGGGTCGCCGCGCCCGCCGAGCTGGTGCGCGTGGCCGATGCCACGGGCACCCCGCTCCTCACCTCCACCGAGCCCAGCCAGCACGTGATCAACGTGCTGCGGCCCTTCATGCAGCAGGAGCTGGGAGAAGTCACCACGCTCCACGGGGTGTTCCTCGACGTGCTCGAGATCGGGGTCCTCATCACCGGCGACTCGTCCATCGGCAAGAGCGAGCTCGCGCTCGAGCTCATCTCCCGGGGCCATGGCCTGGTCGCCGACGACGTCGTGGAGCTGCAGCAGATCGGCCCCGAGACGATCCAGGGCCGGTGCCCCCCGCTGCTGCGTGACTTCCTCGAAGTGCGCGGCCTGGGGGTCCTCAACATCCGCTCGATCTTCGGCGAGACCGCGGTGCGCCCGCGCAAGGTTCTGCGGCTCTTGGTGCATCTCGACATGCCCGCCGGCGGTTACGAGCCGCGCGACCGCCTCGCCACGCGCTCGGGAACCCAGGACATCCTCGGGGTCGAGATTCCCACCGTCACCCTCGCCGTGGCGCCAGGGCGCAACCTCGCGGTGCTGGTGGAGGCGGCGGTGCGCAACCACATCCTCATCACCCGCGGCATCGATTCCACGCGCGAGTTCATCGAGCGCCAGGAGGCGCAGATCCGGCTGGAGAGCGCGGGCGGGGAGGCGGAGTAGATGCAGCTGGTCCTGCTCACCGGGGTCTCGGGCTCGGGCAAGAGCGTCGCGCTGCGCACGCTCGAGGACGCGGGCTACTTCTGCGTCGACAACCTGCCGGCGGATCTCATCGCCGCACTGGTGGATTACGCCGCCTCGCGCGGCGAGCCGTTGCTCGCCATCAGCGCCGACGCGCGCGGGCGCGAAAGCCTCGGGCGCCTGCCTGGCGTGGTCGCCGGCGAGCGCGCCCGGGGCCAGGACGTGCGGGTGATCTTCCTCGACGCCTCCGACGAGAGCCTCACGCGCCGCTTTTCGGAGTCGCGCCGCCCGCATCCGCTGTCGCGCGAGGAAGGCTCGCTCCCCGAAGCCATCGCCGAGGAGCGCTCGCTCCTCTCACCTCTCGCCGAGATCGGGCAGCGCATCGACACCAGCAACTTGACGCCCGCGCAGCTGCGCAGCTGGATCCAGGACCTGCTGGTCTCGGACCGCTCGCGCATGACGCTGGTGTTCGAGACCTTCGGCTGGAAGGGCGGGTCGCCCGCCGATGCCGACTTCGTCTTCGACGCGCGCTTCCTGCCCAATCCCCATTACGACCCCCAGCTGCGGGAGCTCACCGGCGCCGACGAGCCGGTCGTGGCGTTCCTCGAGCGCGAGACCGAGGCCAACCTCTACGTGGAGGACATCCAGCGCTTCCTCGCGCGCTGGCTGCCGCGCTTCGTGCTCGACCAGCGCGCGCAGCTCACGGTGGCGATCGGCTGCACCGGCGGGCGCCACCGCTCGGTTTACGTGGCGCACCAGCTGGCCGAGCGCTTCGGCTCCGAATACCAGGTGGTGCTGCGCCATCGCGACCTGAAGGACTAGCCGCATTCCCGCCTCCCTCCTCAAGCTCTTCGCGGGCCCCGGCCGCGAGCGCGTGCCGCTATTCCCGCTGCAGGCGGTGCTGTTCCCCGACGCGCTGCTGCCGCTGCGCATCTTCGAGGTGCGCTACATGGACATGGCGCGCGAATGCCTGCGCAGCTCGACACCCTTTGGCGTGTGCCTGATCCGCGAGGGCGTGGAGGTGGGAACACCCGCGCTGCCCCACGAGGTGGGCTGCATCGCGCGCATCGCCGATTGCGACATGGAGGAGCTCGGCATCCTCAAGGTCACCGCGCGGGGCGCCGAGCGCTTCCGCATCGTGTCCTCGGAGACCACGCGCGCCGGGCTCATCGTGGGTGAGATCGAACCCCTCGCGGCCGAGCCCGAGGCTCCGGACGCACCGGGGCTCGCCGCCTGCTCGGAGCTGCTGGCGCGGATCATCGCCGGCATCGGCGAGGCGCGCTTCGCGCCCCCGATGCGCTACGACGACGCGAGCTGGGTCTCCTTCCGGCTGGCGGAGATCCTGCCGCTGCGAAACGAGGTGAGGCAGAAGTTGCTGGAGGTCACCGACGCGAGCTTGCGGCTGGGCGTGCTGCACCGGTTCCTGCGCGAGCAGAAACTCCTCTAGAGCGCCCGCAGCAGCTTCTTCACCGGCGAAGGCAGGGCCGCCCCGCCCACCTCGTCGAGTGCCAGCCACGTCGCTTCCCGGCCCTCGGCAAGTCGCGCCGGCCGCGCCAGCGTGATGCGCCACGGCACTACCTCCAGCGTGTAATGCGTGAAGGCGTGCGCGAACTCGGGCAGTGGCTCGGCGCCCCGCGCCGTGAGGCCCCAGTCCCGCGACAGGATCGTGGCGGGGTCCTCGTCGGGCGAGCCTTCCGGGAGCGACCACAACCCGCCCCAGATTCCCGTCGGCGGGCGCTTTTCCAGCAGGACTTCGCCCTTCGACAGCACCACCAGCATCGCGATGCGCTTGCGGCGGGGTGCGGCGCGCTTTCGCTTCCCCGGCAGCTCGTCGATGCGGCCTTCGAGCCGCGCGACGCAATCGGCGTTGACCGGGCAGGCGAGGCACAGCGGGCGGCGCGGCAGGCAGATGTCCGCTCCCAGGTCCATCATCGCCTGGGTGTAGGCCTCGATCGCGGCATCGGGCAGGCGCGCCTCGGCCACTTCCCAGTAGCGCTTGAGCACTGCCGCCGACGCGGGGTCGCCCTCGATACCCGCGTGGCGAGCCAGCACCCGCCGCACGTTGCCGTCGAGGATCGCGCGCCGCTCGCCCGCGGCGAAGGCCGCGATGGCGCCCGCCGTCGAGCGTCCCACGCCCGGGAGGGACTCGAGGGCCTCGAACGTGGTGGGAAAGGTGCCGCCGAAGCGCTCCACCACCTCCTGCGCCGCGCGGTGCAGGTTGCGCGCCCGGGCGTAGTAGCCAAGCCCGCTCCAGAGTGCCATCACCTCCACTTCGGGGGCGCGGGCGAGGGCCGCCACGTCGGGAAAGCTGTCGAGGAAACGCGCGTAGTAGCCGGTGACCGTGGCCACCTGGGTCTGCTGCAGCATCACCTCGGAAAGCCAGATGCGATAGGGGTCGCGCGTACCCTGCCACGGCAAGCCGTGGCGGCCGTGCTCGTGCTGCCAGGCGACGAGGCGCGCTGCGAAGGAAGGACTCCGGGCCGGTGGCATGGCCCGGAGTGTAGCGGGTGCTAGTCCCCGGCGACGGGGGTGGCGCCGTTGGCGCCGATGCGCTTGCGCGCCGCTTCCGCGATCTTCGCGATGTCGTCGTTGGCGGTGACGCGGGCCATCACCGCGCCGCCCACGGCGCACCAGGCCATGCCGCGGATTCCGCCGCGAAGGTAGCCATAGGCCGCCGCCGCCGCGCCGAAGGCCCCGGCGAGCGCGCGCTGGGCCGGCGACCACTCCCGGCGGCGCCACGGCTCGATCACGCTGTCGATGGCGTCGGCGAGGGTGGGCGTGTTCTCGCCCAGCCGCCGCGCCTTGAGCGCCTGGCGGGTGCCGTCGAGGATGTCGTGGGCGCGTTCCTTCGCGTCGGTCACGACGGCCTCGCGGGCCTCGATGAGCGCGGTGGGCGCATTCTGGATCAGATTGCGGGCGGTGCTGACTTGCCCGCCGAGGGCCTCGCGGCGTTTCCTGCCCGACTGCGGGTCCAGCAGGTACATGGCGGCGGCGCCGAGGAGGAGATAGGGAAGGGCCATGTCGGGACTCCGGTTGGGGGACATGGCTTCAGACCCGCCGCCGGGGGGCGCGGTTCCGGAAGAGTCGCATCGAGGGGGCTGGAGCGGGTGAAGGGAATCGAACCCTCGTCGTAAGCTTGGGAAGCTTCTGCTCTGCCATTGAGCTACACCCGCCCCGAGCGCCGCATTTTACCCGCTCCGGGCGCGGTTGGCGCTGCCACCGGGCAGCCCGTCGCAAACCGCCTTGGTGGCCCGGGGGTTCCGCCGTAGCATCCGCTCCATGGATTCCGCCCCCGTGCCCCGTGCTGCTCCCGAGGAGCATTTCCACCCGCTAGAGATGATCCCGGCGTTTCGCCGGATCCGGCGGTCGGCCGCGCGCGACTTCGCCTATACCTTCATCTGGAACGGCCTTTTCGGCGTGACATTCATGCTGGTGAATATGATGACCTCGGGCCGCACGCCGTCTTGGCATTCCGTGGGGCTGTATTTCCTGATCGCCAATCTTGTCGGCTATCCGATCCATTTCCTTTTCATCCTCGGCAGCCGCTCCGGCATCGAGCGGGCGGCGCGCGGGAGCGGGTTCGCGGCCAAGGTGCTGTATTACACGGTGGTGCCGATGCTCGGCGTTTTGGCGGGATTCTTCCTCGCCTCGTTCGTGGTCGACACCGGATTCCGCGACATTTTCCGCAACGCGTCGGCCCTGTTGTCGATCGTGACCTCCAGCCTGGTGATCTCGATCGTGCTCTCGGCGGTCTTCTTCTGGCGCGAGAGGAGCGCCAAGGCCGAAGCGATGCTGGCGCTCGAGCGCGCACGCGTCGAGCGCATCGAGCGCGAGGCGGCGCTCGCCAACTTGCGCGCCCTCCAGGCGCAGATCGAGCCGCACTTTCTCTTCAACACCCTCGCCAACGTGACCAGCCTGATCGACCCGGATCCCGCGAAGGCCAAGCGCATGCTCGAGAGCTTCAACCTGTTCCTGCGCTCCTCGCTCGCGGCCACCCGCAACGAGACCACGACATTGGGCGAGGAGGCGACGCTCATCGCCGCGTACCTCGACGTCCTGCAGGTGCGCATGGGCTCGCGCCTCGCCTACGCGGTCGACGTGCCGGCCGCGCTCGCCTCGTTTCCTATCGCCCCGATGCTGCTGCAGCCGGTGGTGGAAAACGCCATCAAGCACGGCCTCGAGCCCAAGATCGACGGCGGCTCGGTAAAGTTTTCGGCGCGCGAGGAGGGCGAGCGGGTGGTGGTCGATATCGCCGATACCGGAGTGGGCTTCGCGCCCACCACTCAAGGTGGCGTCGGGCTCGCCAACCTCCGCGGCCGCCTGAAGCTGCTCTACGGCGGTAATGCGGGCCTCGAGGTCTCGGAGGTGAGCCCCGCCGGCACACGGGTGCGCGTGAGCCTGCCCCGATGAGCGTCCGCGCCCTCATCGCCGACGACGAGCCGCACCTGGCCGAGCACCTGCGTGCGCGCCTCGCCGTCCTGTGGCCGGAGCTCGATGTGCTGCCGCTCACGGCCAACGGCGTCGAGGCGCTCGCCGCCATCAACGAGGATGCGCCTCAGGTCGCTTTCCTCGACATCCGCATGCCCGGGCTGACGGGCCTCGAGCTCGCCGGCCGCATCGAGGGGGGCACGCACGTGGTGTTCGTGACCGCGTTCGACCAGTACGCGGTGGAGGCCTTCGACCGGGACGCGGTCGACTACCTGTTGAAGCCCGTCACCGACGAGCGCCTCATGCGTTGCATCGAGCGCCTGCGGGCCAAGATCGGATCGGCCGAAAAGCCGCCGGCGCTCGCGGAGATGCTGGCGCGCCTGGCGTCGCTCCCGCCCGCCGGGGGCACGAAGCTGCGCTGGGTGCGCGCGCTGAAGGGCGAGGTGGTGCACCAGATCCCCGTCGACGAGGTGCTCTACTTCCAGGCCCAGGACAAGTACACCTGCGTGGTGACCCGCGAGGGCGAGTCGCTGATCCGCATGCCGCTTTCGGAGCTCGCGGCCCAACTCGATCCCGAAGTGTTCTGGCAAGTGCATCGCAGCACGCTGGTGAACATGGACGAGGTGGCCTCGACGCGGCGCGACCTCGCCGGGCGGGTTTCCGTGACCCTGAAGGATGGCGTCACGGAGCTCGCGGTAAGCCGCGCCTTCGCCCACCTTTTCAAGCAGATGTGAGGAACACGAAATGAAGAACTCCGCACTCGCCGTCGCGATCGCAATCCTCGTCGCGGGCGGCGCCCAGGCGGCCGACGAGGCCACCACCAACGCCGTCAGGGCGCAGATGCAGAAGCTGGTGCCGCTGATGGAGGGCAAGTGGAAGGGCAGCGGCTGGGTGAAGGGGCCCGATGGAGAAAGGCACTTCACCAGCGAGGAGACGATCGAGCGCCGCATGGATGGGGCGGCGCTGGTGATCGAGGGCGTGCATCGCGAGGCGCGCTCGGGGCTCGTCCAGCACCACGCGGTGGGCACGATCGCCTGGGACGCCACCACCAACGACTACCGCATGCTCTCGGCGCTTTCCGACGGGCGCACCGGCGCCTTCCCGATGAAGCTGCGCGAGGACGGCCGCCTGGTCTGGACCATCGCGCCGCAGCGCGGCCCGACCATGCGCTACACCATCACCCTCGAGCCGCCCGGCACCTGGCGCGAGGAGGGCGAGATGTCGCGCGACGCGGGCGTGACCTGGGTCAAGTTTTTCGACATGGGCCTGAAGCGCGTGCCGCAGGCAGCGCGGTTCGCGCTAAGATTTGCGCATGCACTCCCCCATCCAAGTGGTGGTGAACGGCGCGCAGCGCGAGTTCCCCCCCGGTTCCACCGTGAAGCAGCTCCTCGAAGCCATGGCGCTCGAGGGGCGGCGCCTGGCCGTCGAGCGCAACGGCGAGATCGTGCCGCGCAGCACGTTCGAAGCCGCCCGTCTCGCGGATGGCGACACCATCGAAGTCGTGATCGCGGTGGGCGGCGGCTGATGGATGAGCCGCTCGTCATCGCCGGCAAGTCCTACGGCTCGCGCCTCCTCGTCGGCACCGGAAAGTATCGCGACTTCGACGAGACGCGACGCGCCATCGAAGAGTCGGGCGCGGAGATCGTGACGGTCGCGATCCGCCGCACCAACCTCGGCCAGGACAAGGGCGAGCCCAGCCTGCTCGAGGTGCTGCCGCCGTCGCGCTTCACCATCCTTCCCAACACCGCGGGCTGCTTCAACGCGCAGGAGGCGGTGCGGACGCTTCGCCTCGCGCGCGAGCTCCTGGACGGCCACGCGCTGGTGAAGCTCGAGGTGCTCGCCGATCCCGAGACGTTGTTCCCCAACATGCCGGAGACGCTCGCCGCGGCGAAGACGCTGGTGGCCGAGGGCTTCCAGGTGATGGCCTATTGCAGTGACGACCCGATCCTCGCCAAGCAGCTGGAGGAGATCGGCTGCGTCGCGGTGATGCCGCTTGCCTCCCTCATCGGCTCGGGCATGGGCATCCTGAACCCGTGGAACCTGCGGATCATCATCGACCGGCTGAAGGTGCCGGTGCTGGTGGATGCGGGGATCGGCACGGCTTCCGACGCCGCCATCGCCATGGAGCTGGGCTGCGACGGCGTCCTCATGAACACCGCCATCGCCAAGGCGCGGGAGCCGGTGCGCATGGCGCGCGCGATGAAGCTCGCGGTGCAGGCGGGGCGCGAGGCGTACCTTGCCGGGCGCATGCCGAAGAAGGTCTACGAGGCGAGCCCGAGCTCACCCGAGGGCGGCCTCATCGGCCAGGACCCGCTAACCCGGAAGGCGGGCTAGAAGCGCCAGCGCACGCCGACGGAGACCGTGTCGGCCTCGCTCTCGGCGTTGAACGACGACCCCAGCGGCGACTGGCGCTCGAGCTCGGCGTGGACGCCGAGGCTCTGGGTGAAGTCGTAGCGCAACCCCAGCCCCGCGCGCAGCCGCGTGCCCCGGAACGTGGGATCGGAAATGAGGGTGGCCGCGTAGGGCGAGAAGCCGCTGCGCCCCTCGCCACGATAGGCGCCCAACTTGCCGTAGAACGAGAAGCGCCACAGCGGCAGGGTGGCAACGGTATCCACGCCGAAGCCGGTGCTGCGGAACGAGGGGACGAGGTTGCCGGGGCTGGCGAAAGGCTCCCAGGTGGCGCGCCCGGTATCGACCAGCTCGCCCTCGACCGAGAAGTAGCGCGAATACTTGTAGCCCAGCTTGAGGCGCCGGCCGCCGTCGCCCTCGAGACCAGGCGACAGGCCTGCCAGGGGCGTCGAGAACGAATAAAGCCCCACGGGCGTCTCGAGGCCGGCCCGCGGGGGCTTGAGCACCCCGAGGTAATTGGACTGGGCCCAGGCTCCCAGGGGGAGCAGGGCGGCCAGCCATCCGGCGATCCGCAGGCATCGTGCGCTCAAGTTTTTCACTCCTTGTCGGGCGAATTTAGGCCCCCCATGGGGGCGTGTCAATCGGCGTCTCCCCTATAATTCGCGGGCCTCGCCACCCTTCCCAAGGCCCCTTGGAACATCCGCCGATCCGCAGCTACGTCCTTCGCCAGGGCCGCTTCTCCCGTGGGCAGCAGCGCGCCGTGGATGATCTCATGCCGCGCTTCGGTATCGAATATCGGGTGCAACCCCTCGATTTTCAAGCGGTTTTCGGACGAATCGCTCCCGTGGTGGCGGAGATCGGGTTCGGCATGGGAGACACCACGGCGCGAATCGCCGCCGAGAACCCCGGCGTGGATTACCTCGGCATCGAGGTCCACATGCCGGGTGTTGGAAGCCTCCTCAAGCAAGTAGGTGAGCACAAGCTCACCAACGTCCGGATCGTCCGCCACGACGCGGTCGAAGTCCTGCAGGCGATGGTGCCACCGGGGTCGCTGGCGGGAATCCACGTCTTCTTCCCCGATCCGTGGCCCAAGAAGCGCCACCACAAGCGCCGGCTGTTGCAGCCGGCGTTCACGGCGCTTGCGGCGAGCCGCCTCGCACCGGGTGGCTACATCCACGTCGCCACCGATTGGGAGGAGTATGCGGGGCACGTGCTCGAGGTGCTGTCGGCTACGCCCGGCCTCGCCAACACCGCCGAGGCCTACGCGCCACGGCCCGGGTCGCGGCCGGAAACCAAGTTCGAGCGCCGGGGCCTCGACCTCGGCCACGGAGTGTGGGACATCGTCTTCACCAGGAGCGCGCCATGAACCTTTCCGACCGCCGCCGCCGCGAGCTGCTTCGCGCCATCGCAACCCTCGGCGCCGCCGGCGCGAGCGGCTACCTCTCCCACGCGCTCGCCGCCGGGGACATTCCGGGCACCCCCGGCATCAACCGCCTCGAAGGCAGCGCCACAGTCAACGGCAAGCCCGCGAAGGTGGGCACCGCGGTGGGCCTGGGCGACCGGATCGCCACGGCCGCGGGCAGCCAGGCGGTGGTGGTGGTGAAGGGGGATGCCTTCCTGATGCGCCCCCAGACCGTGATCGAGATCCGGGGCCGCGAGGGCGTGCTGAGCGACATGCTGGTCGCGAGCGGCAAGGTGCTCTCGGTGTTCGCGAAGAAACCGGTGGCGATCAAGGCGGCCACGGCTTCCATCGGCATCCGGGGCACCGGCGCCTACATCGAGGTCGACGGCGACGAGGTCTACTTCTGCCTCTGCTATGGCGAGGCGCTCCTCGAAGTGCCCGGCGCTCCCCCGCGCGCCGTGAAGACCACGCACCACGAGGAGCCGCTGCTGGTCAACGGCTCATCGATCGCCAAGGGCCCGTTCCGCAACCACACCGACGACGAGCTGATCCTGCTCGAGGCGCTCACCGGCCGCGAGCCCCCGTTCATGAAGGACGGGAAGTACCCGCTGAATAAATACTGATCACGCGGCGTGGCGCGGGGCGGCCCTCGCCGGGAAGGAAGCTCTCGAGGAGCTCGTTCAGGAATCGCTGGCCCTTTTCCGTGGGCCGGATCCGGGTGAGGTCGCGCTCGAGCAACCCGGCAGTTTCCGCCGCCGCGAGCTGCGGCTCGATCACCGCCGGCTCGAGGCCCGTGCGGCGCCGGAAGAGGTCCGCCTCGAAGCCATCCACCAGCCGCAGCGCGTTCAGCATGAACTCGAACGGCAGCTCCGCCTCGGCCACCTCGCGGGACTCGAACACCGCGTTGCCGGCAAGCGCCGATTGCAGGTAGGTGAGGGGCTTCCTCTCGCGCACCTCGCGCAGGATGCGCTCCGCCGAGGAGATCTTGCCGTGCGCGCCCGCGCCGATGCCGATGTAGTCGCCGAACGACCAGTAGTTCACGTTGTGGCGGGCGCGCATGCCGGGCTTCGCGAAGGCCGAGGTCTCGTAATGCTCGAAGCCCGCCGCGCCGAGGAGCGCCTCGATGCCTTCCTGCATGTCGGCGGCGACCTCGTCGTCGGGAAGCGGCGGCGGGAAGCGGAAGAAGTTCGTGTCGGGCTCGAGCGTGAGGTGGTAGGCCGAGAGGTGGGTCACGCCCGCGGCCACCGCCACGTCCACGTCGGCGAGGGCCTCCTCGAGGGACTGTTGGGGCAGCGCGTACATGAGGTCCGCGTTCACCGCGGGAAAGATCGCGAGCGCCGCGCCGAGCGCGCGCCGCGCCTCGTCGGCCCCGTGCACCCGGCCCAGGGCGGCGAGCTTCGCGTCGTCGAAGCTCTGCACGCCGACGGATAACCGCGTGACCCCGGCCTCGCGGTAACCGCGGAAGCGCTCCACCTCGAAGGTCCCCGGGTTGGCCTCCATCGTGATCTCCGCCTCGGCATCCACGGGGATGCGAGTGCGGATGGCGGTCACCAGGCGTTCGATCGACGCGGGCGCGAAGAGGCTCGGCGTGCCGCCGCCGATGAAGATCGTGTGGAGGCGCCGCCCCCATACCTGCGGCAACGCGCCCTCGAGGTCCGCGATGAGCGCATCGACGTACTGCGCTTCCGGCAGGTCGCCGCGCATCTCGTGGGAATTGAAGTCGCAATACGGGCACTTCTTCAGGCACCACGGGATGTGCACGTAGAGCGAGAGCGGCGGCAGCTCCGTGAGGCGCGTCATCGCGCGGCGGCGAGCTTGCGCGAAAGCTCGGCGAGCGCCAGCGCGCGGTGGCTCACGGCGTTCTTGCGCTCGTGGGGGAGCTCGGCCGCGGTGAGCCCGAGGGCCGGGATGAGGAAATGCGGGTCGTAGCCGAAGCCCCCGGCACCGCGCGGGTCGAGCACGATCTCGCCGTGCCACGCGCCATCGGCCACGAGGGGGCAGGGATCGGCGCCGGAGCGCACCAGCACCAGCACGCAGTAGTAGAACGCGGCGCGATCGGGGCTGGCGGCGAGGCGCTCCACGAGCTTCGCGTTGTTGCGCGCATCCCGCGTGGCGCGATCGCCTTCCTCTCCCGAGTAGTACGCCGATTGCACGCCGGGATCTCCGCCCAGCGCGGGGACGCACAGGCCCGAGTCGTCGGCGAGCGCCGGCAACCCGGAGGTGCCGCTCGCATGGCGCGCCTTGGCGAGGGAATTCTCGAGGAAGGTGTGGTGGGGCTCGCCGGCCTCGGTGATGCCGAGGGCCGATTGCGGCACGGCCTCGATCCCGAGCGGTGCCAGCAGCGCCTCGAGCTCCCGCAGCTTGCCGGGATTGCCCGACGCCACCACCACCCGCCGCATGGCGTTACTGCCTGAGGCTCGCGCGTTGCAGCGTCACCAGCTCGGCGATGCCGCGCGTGCCGAGGTCGAGCAGCTCGGCCATCTGCGCGCGCGTGAAGGGTGCGCCCTCGGCGGTGCCCTGCACCTCGACGAAATTCCCGGCGCCCGTCATCACGATGTTCATGTCGGTATCGCACCCCGAATCCTCGGCGTAGTCGAGGTCGAGGACCGCGGAGCCATCGACGATGCCCACCGAGACGGCAGCGACGAAATCGCGTAGCGGATCCTCCTTCAGCAGCCCGTTGGCGCGCAGGCCCGTGATGGCATCGGCCAACGCCACCATGGCGCCGGTGATCGAGGCGCATCGGGTCCCGCCATCGGCCTGCAGCACGTCGCAGTCGATGGTGATCTGCCGCTCGCCCAGCTTGCCCATGTCGGTGACCGCGCGCAGGCTGCGGCCGATGAGGCGCTGGATCTCCTGGGTGCGCCCCGACTGCTTGCCCGAGGCGGCCTCGCGCGTGCCGCGAGTGTGGGTGGCGCGCGGCAGCATGCCGTATTCCGCCGTGACCCAGCCCTGGCCCTTCCCCTTGAGGAACGGCGGCACCTTCTCCTCCACGCTGGCGGTGCAGAGCACGCGGGTGTGTCCCATCTCCACCAGCACGGAGCCCTCGGCGTGGACGGTGTATTGGCGCTGGAAGCGCACCGGGCGCAGCTGCCCTGCGGAACGATCGAAGGAGCGGGTCATGCGAATTCCTAGCGGGGGACCTTGCGGATGGCGTCCTGGATCTCGGCGATGGCGCGCTCGATGTCTTCCTCGGTCACGTCGTCGGACGGCTTGCCGTCGTCCAGTTGCTGGGTGGTGTTGGTGGAGGTGGCGAACTGCTCCTCCTCGAGGGTGACGGTGTCGGCGACGTTCGCGTCTTCCTGGTCTTCCCAGGTCATCGCGACGACGGTGAGGTTGTCGGACTCGCCGTTGGCGCGGCGCTGGGCCTCCACCATCAGGCCCGGCATCAGGTCCACCAGCGCCTGCTTGCGCAGCATCGGGCCCAGGATCGCCGGCGGGATCTGGCTCCAGAAGCCGTCGGTGGAAAGGATGATGGTGTCGCCGTCCTCGAGCTTGAACTCGCGCCCGCTCGTGATCTGCGGTGGCACCACGCCGCCGAGGCAGCTGTAGATCTTGTTGCGGTCCGGATGGCGCGCCGCCTGCTCGACGGTGATCGAGCCCGCGTCGATCATCTGCTGCACCTTCGAGTGGTCCTGCGTGGCCGCGGCGAGATCGCCGCGGCGCAGCACGTAGAGGCGCGAGTCGCCCGCGTGGGCCCAGTAAGCGCAGCCGTTCTGCACGATGCAGGCCACGCACGTGGTGCGCGGGCACTCCAGCAGGTTCTGCTCCACCGCGTGGGAGACGATGGCGCGGTGCGCCGTCTGGATCGCCGACACCAGGAAATCCGCGGGGCGGCGCAGCTTGTTGCGTGCCTCCTGCTGGAAGCGCCGCGTGATCTCCTGCACCGCGATCTCCGCCGCCACCTCGCCCTGCTGGTGGCCGCCCATGCCGTCGGCGATGGTCATCAGCAGCACGTCGCGGCTATAGGAGTAGGCGACGCGGTCCTCGTTGCCGTCGCGGTTGCCGATCCTGCTGTCCTGGAAAATGGTGAAGCGCATCGGCATTCGCGTTCAGCGCGAGAACAGCTTCGACAGCGGGATGTTCATGGTCTCGAGGAAGCCGCGCTTCTCCTCCGGGGGCTCCTCCATCAGGCGCTTCTGCAGGTCGAAGGCGGTCTGGGGGCGCTTCAGCCAATCCACGCTGAGGCACGACTCGACGATGTCGTAGAGATCCTCCGAATACTTCTGCTTCGCGAGGGTGCGCAGCGGGATCACCTTGTCCTTCTCCTCGCGCTGGTCGCCGGCCTGGGGAGGCGTGCCTGCGATGCAGGTGTAGATGGTGGCGCCCACGGAGTAGATGTCGCTCCACGGGCCCAGCTCCTCGGGCTTGAAGCGGTAGTGCTCGGGTGCCGCGAAGCCCGCGGTGTACATGGGCTTGAGCTTCATCGCCTCTTCCGAGAGCGTGATGCGCGCGGCGCCGAAATCGAGCAGCACCGGGCGGCCATCCATGGCGATGAAGATGTTGGCCGGCTTGATGTCGAGGTGCAGCAGCTTGTTGGCGTGGACCTCGCGCAGCCCGTTCATCAGGTTGGCGAAGACGCGGCGGATGAAGCCCTCGGTCATTTCGGCGCGGTTCCTCTGGATGTGGAACTGCAGCGTGCGCCCGCGCACGTAGGTCATCACCATGTAGCAGGTCTCGTTGGCGCGGAAGAAGTTCTCCACGCGAACGACGTTGGGGTGCTGGATGAGCGCCAGCGCCCGCCCCTCCTCGAAGAAGCACTTGAGCCCGTGGCGGAACACCGACAGGTTGGCCTCGTCGGTGATGATGACCTCCACGCCCTCGGTGCGCAGCGGCAGCGATGACGGCAGGTATTCCTTGATCGCGAACGGCGTTCCGGCCTCGTCCTTTGCCAGGTAGACGATGCTGAAGCCACCCGAGGAAAGGGGCTTCTCGATGCGATAGCCGTTCAGCACGTAGCCGGCGGGCAACGGCTGATTCGCCTGTTGGGGCATTGGAGCGGGGAGTGTTCCGATATAATTCCTGCCAATTGTCGGCACTCCCCCGCGTGTTGTAAAGCCGTGAAGGGAAAAGATTTTTTCGCCGGCCCCGCCCCTTTTCCCCCCCGGATGAAAAGCTGATGATCGCGAGCATGACCGGCTTCGCCGCCGCCACGCGTGAGATACCCCAGGGCAGCCTCGCGGTGGAGCTGAAGACCGTCAACCACCGCTACCTCGAGTTCATGGTCCGCATTCCGGAGGAGCTGCGCCCGCTGGAGCCGGCGCTTCGGGAGGCGGTTGCCGCCCGCCTCACCCGCGGCAAGGTCGATTGCAGGGTCACCCACACCCCCGCCACCGCCGCGATGCGCACCCTCGCCCCCGATGCACGCGCCATGGAGCTGCTGGACAGCGCCTCGGTCGAGGTGATCCGGCAATTTCCCGAAGCGCGGCCGCTGTCGGTCTCCGAGGTCCTGCACTGGCCCGGGGTGCTGGCCGAGAGCGCGCTGTCGCCCGAAAAGCTGCGCGAGGAGGTGCTCTCGCTCATGCTGCAGGCGGTAAAGGAGCTGGATGCCACGCGCGGCCGCGAGGGCGCCAAGCTCGAGCAGGTGCTGCGCGACCGGCTGGACTCGATGGCGAAGCTCGCCGAAGAGGCGAAGCCCCTCCTGCCCCAGGCGATGCGCGCGTTCCAGGAGAAGCTCTCCCAGCGCCTCGTGGAAGCCGGTGCCGCGGTGGGCGACGAGCGCATCCACCAGGAGATCGTGCTCTATGCCGCGCGCATCGACGTGGACGAGGAGTTGGCGCGGCTGGTCACGCACATCGCGGAATTCCGCCGCGTGCTCGACAAGGGCGGCGCCTGCGGCAAGCGCCTCGATTTCCTGTGCCAGGAGTTGAATCGCGAGGCCAACACCCTCGGCAGCAAGTCGGTGGCCAACGAGACGACCCGCATCTCCGTCGAGCTGAAGGTCCTCATCGAACAGATGCGCGAGCAGGTCCAGAACATCGAATGAGCTTCCGCGGCAACCTCTTCGTGGTGGTGGCGCCCTCGGGCGCGGGCAAGACCAGCCTCGTGGGGAAGCTGCTGGAGGACGAGTCCAACATCCGGCTGTCGGTCTCCTTCACCACCCGCGCCCCGCGGGAAGGCGAGCAGGACGGCCGCGATTACCACTTCGTCCCCCGCGCCCGGTTCGAGGAAATGATCGGCGCCGCGGATTTCCTGGAGCACGCCGAGGTCTACGGTAACTACTACGGCACTTCGCGGCGCTGGATCGAGGAGCAACTCTCGGGCGACCACGACGTGCTGCTGGAAATCGACTGGCAGGGAGCCAAGCAGGTGCGCAGGCTCTTCCCGCACATGGTCGGCATCTTCATCTTGCCGCCCTCCATCGCGGAGCTCAAGCGGCGCCTGGAATCGCGCGGCAAGGACTCCGCGGAGACGATCGCGAGGCGGATGGCGAGCGCCCGCGAAGATATCTCGCATGTTCTTGAATTTGAATATATAATTGTTAATGAATCCTTTGAAACGGCTTTGGCCGACCTGATGGCTGTGGTGCGCGCGGCACGAATCGCGCGCTCCCAGCAATCGGTTCGCCTGGCCTCGCTGCTCCACGAATTCAGGTAACGGAGAAAACCATGGCTCGCATCACCGTCGACGACTGCACCAAGTACTTCCCCAATCGCTTCGAGCTCACGCTTGCCGCCACCAACCGCGCGCGCCAGATCGCCCTCGGTGCCACGCCGCTCGTCGAGACCAACAAGGACAAGCCCACCGTGATCGCGCTGCGCGAGATCGCCGCCGGCAAGGTCGGCGTCGAGCTCCTGCTGCCGCCGGTTCCGCCCGCCCCGGTGCTCTGAAACCCCGGCCACGGGCCCCATGCCCGCCCTCGGGCTGCATGCCGGCGGCACCTGTGGTCTCAAGACCACGGGTAGCGCCTTGCCGGGGCCCGGGCCCGAGGAGCTGACCGCGGTCCTGGGCTACCTCAAGCCCAAGGACGTCATCCAGATCGAGGAAGCCTACGAGGTCGCGCGCGCCGCGCACTCGGGGCAATACCGCCAGAGCGGCGAGCCGTACATCACCCATCCCCTCGCGGTCGCCAAGATCCTCGCGGAATGGCACCTCGACGCGCAGGCCCTGATGGCGGCCCTCCTCCACGACACCGTCGAGGACACCACCACCACCAAGGGCGAGATCGCCAAGCGCTTCGGCAAGGCCGTGGCCGACCTGGTGGACGGCGTCTCGAAGATCGACCGCATCGAGTTCGCCACTCTCCAGCACGCGCAGGCGGAGAACTTCAGGAAGATGCTGCTCGCGATGGCGCGCGACGTGCGCGTCATCCTGATCAAGCTCGCCGACCGGCTCCACAACATGCGGACACTCGACTGCGTGCCCACGGAGAAGCAGGAGCGCATCGCGCGGGAGACGCTCGACATCTACGCGCCGATCGACAACCGGCTTGGGTTGATCGCGCTCTACTACGAGCTGGAGGACCTGGGTTTCAACTACCTCCATCCCACCCGCTTCCGCGTGCTGGAAAAGGCGCTCAAGCGCGCGCGCGGCAACCGCCGCGACGCGGTGGGCAAGATCCAGGAGGCGATCCAGGCGCGGCTGCGCGAGTTCAAGGTCGAGGCGCAGGTGACCGGGCGCGAGAAGCACATCTCCTCGGTCTACAAGAAGATGCAGGAGAAGAACATCTCGTTCTCCGAGGTGTTCGACATCTACGGCTTCCGCATCATCGTGCCGGACGTCGCGGCGTGTTACCTGGCGCTGGGCGCGCTGCACACCTTCTACAAGCCGATCCCCGGCAAGTTCAAGGACTACATCGCGATCCCCAAGGCCAACGGCTACCAGTCGCTGCACACCACGCTCTTCGGGCCGTTCGGCATGCCGATCGAGATCCAGATCCGCACCGCCGACATGCACAAGGTGGCGGAGGCGGGGGTCGCCTCCCACTGGATGTACAAGAGCAGCGAGGCAGACGCGGGCAACGTCCAGATCCGCACCCACCAGTGGCTGCAGTCGCTGCTGGAGATCCAGAGCGAATCGGGCGACGCGCTGGAATTCCTCGAGCACATCAAGGTGGACCTCTTTCCCGACGAGGTCTACGTGTTCACGCCCAAGGGCAAGATCCTGGCGCTGCCCAAGGGCGCCACCGCGATCGACTTCGCCTACGCGGTGCACACCGAGGTGGGCAACCATTGCGTGGCGGCCAAGATCGACGGCTCGCCCGCGCCGCTGGGCACCGTGCTGCGCAACGGCAACCGCGTCGAGATCGTGACCGATCCCCAGGCGCGCCCGAACCCCGTATGGCTTTCGTACGTGGCCACGGGCAAGTCGCGCTCCCACATCCGGCATTACCTGAAGACCATGCAGCTCGCGGAATCCGCCGAGGTGGGCGAGCTGCTGCTGGTGCAGGCGCTGCGCTCGCTCAAGGCCAACCCCGACGAGGTGGTCGACAGCCACTGGTCGCATTTCTTCAAGGGCGACGCCGCCAAGAGCCGCGAGGAAGTGCTGGCCGACATCGGGTTGGGCAAACGCCTTGCGGTGGTGGTGGCGAAGAAGCTCCTCGCGCAGGATCCTGGCGGCGAGGGCGGCGAGCACCGCCTCGACTCGATCACCATCCGCGGCACCGAGGGCCTCGCGGTGCAGTTCGCGCCCTGCTGCCGGCCGATCCCCGGCGACCCGATCATCGCGCAGATCAAGAAGGGGCAGGGGCTGGTGGTCCACACCCACGATTGCCCCGCGATCCACCCGTTCCACTTCGATCCCGAGAAGTGGGTCGACGTGCAGTGGGATTCCCAGACCGACCGCATGTTCGACGTGAGCGCGCGGCTGGTGGCGCAGAACACCCGCGGCGTGCTGGCGCGCCTTGCCGCCGAGGTCTCCGAGGCCGACTCGAACATCGACCACATCGAGACCGAGCAGCGCGCGAGCCAGGCCTACACCACCATCGTCTTCACGCTGCAGGTGAGGAACCGCATGCACCTCGCGCATGTGTTCCGGCACCTGCGGCGGATTCCCGAGGTCGTTCGAATCACCAGGTTGAAGAAGAAGCCTCAATGAAACCCGTTACCTCTGCCGACGCACCCGCCGCCATCGGCCCCTACTCCCAGGCGATCCGCGCCGGAGACACCGTGTACCTCTCCGGCCAGATTCCTCTCGACCCGAAATCCATGCAGCTGGTGGAGGGTTTTGAGGCCCAGGTGCGCCGCGTCTTCGATAACCTCGAGGCGGTATGCAAGGCCGCGGGGGGAGATTTCTCGCGCGTCGCGCGCGTCACGATCTACCTCACCGACCTCGCTCAGTTTCCGAAGGTGAACGAGATCATGGCGACCTACTTTCGCGAGCCCTTCCCCGCGCGGGTGACCATCGGCGTCGCGTCCTTGCCGCGGGGTGCGCAGGTGGAGATCGACGCGGTGATGTTCCTGGGGTAGCGTCCCGCCCGCCGCCATGGTGCGGCGCAACATCGGAAAAGTGTGAGAAAAGTCACATTCCGGAATTTTTCTGGTAGCTTCCATCTCGCGCCGCCTGATCCGGGTGGCCGCCCAACCGGCCGGTACCCATCGGCCAATCCAGGCACCACACGGGAGGAAGTTCATGCTAGCCACGAAGAGCAGAAGGACGATGCTTGCCATCGCCCTCGCAGGCGGTTTCGCGTTCGTCGCGCCGGTCGCGATGGCCGATGTCGACCGCGAGGCCGCAGAGCAGTCGCGACCGAAAGCGAAGAACGATCTCTACATTGTGCGCATGGCGGAGAATCCCGTCGTCGCCTACGACGGCGGGATCGCCGGGTTGCGTGCCACCAAGCCCCGCAAGGGCACCAAGATCGATCCGAACGACCCCCAGGTGGTGCGTTATTCGGCCTATCTCGATTCCCGGCACGATGACGCCGTCGCCCGGGTCGGCGGTCGCAAGACCCATTCCTATCGCTACTCGTTCAACGGCTTCGCCGCCAGCCTCACCTCCTCGCAGGCCGAGGCGATGAAGACCCTCCCCGGCGTCCTGTCGGTCGACAAGGACGAGATCTACCAGATGGACACGGCGACGACGCCTTCCTTCCTGGGGCTCAACTTGCCCGGCACCGGGCTCTGGTCCAAGGCCAAGGGCGAGAACGTCATCATCGGCATCATCGACAGCGGCGTGTGGCCGGAGCACCCGAGTTACTCGGATCGCACCGGCGTGAACGGCAACGGCACCCAGGACGGCAAGCTGGGCTACCAGCAGATCCCCGGCTGGCACGGCAAGTGCACCCCCGGTGAAGCGTTCACCGCCAGCGACTGCAACCAGAAGCTGATCGGCGCCCGCTACTACACCGCCGGCTGGGGCGGCGATGCCCAGGTCAAGGCGAATTGGCCCTTCGAGTTCATCTCGCCGCGCGACTGGGGCGGGCATGGCACGCACACCTCCACCACCGCCGGCGGCAACGAGGGCGTCCAGGCCACGGGCCCCACGGCGGTTCTGGGGCGCATCAACGGCATCGCGCCCCGCGCACGTATCGCGGCCTACAAGGTCTGCTGGGCGGACAGCGGCACCGGCGGCGGTTGCTTTGGCTCGGATAGCGTGGCGGCCATCGACCAGGCGGTTGCCGATGGCGTGGACGTTCTCAACTTCTCCATCAGCGGCACCAGCACCAATTTCCGCGACGCGGTCGAGATCGCCTTCATGTTCGCGGCCGACGCGGGAGTCTTCGTGGCGGCTTCGGCCGGCAACAGCGGGCAGAACCCCATTACTGGCGCGGAGGCTCCGAGCACGGTTGCACACCCTGGACCGTGGCTCACCACGGTCGCCGCGGGCACGCACAATCGTGACGGCGTGGGCTCGGTGACGCTTGGCAACGGGGCGACCTACACCGGCGCTTCATTTGCAAGCGCGCTCTCCGCCACGCGGATCATCGATGCGGCCTCGGCCGCGCTTCCGGGCGCGGACCCGGTCAGGGCGGAGCTCTGTTACTCGGCTGCCGACAATGCCGGTAATCCAGTACTCGACCCTGCGAAGGTCGCAGGCAAGGTGGTGTTGTGCAAGCGCGGCACGGTCGCACTCGTCAACAAGAGCGCCGCCGTCGCAGCTGCGGGGGGTGCGGGCGTGGTCCTCTACAACTCCCCGACGGGCGCCACGTCCACGCTGGCCCTGTTCCACGCGGTGCCGACGGTGCATGTCGTGGCAGCGAGCGGCGTGGCCGTCAAGGCCTACATCGCGGCAACCGCCGCCTCCGCGACCGCTGCGATCGCGCGGTCGACGATCGTCGGAACCGCCGCCGCACCGTTCACCGCCACGTTCTCGTCGCGCGGGCCGTTGCGCGCCGGAAACGGCGACCTGCTGAAGCCGGACCTCATCGCCCCCGGGCAGGACATCCTCGCCGGCGTGGCGCCGCCCGCCAACGGCGGCCGCCTGTTCGACCTCTATAGCGGCACTTCCATGTCGAGCCCGCACGTGGCGGGTCTCGCGGCGCTGATGAAGGAGCTCCACCCCGACTGGACGCCGATGATGATCAAGTCGGCGCTGATGACCACGGCGGGCGACGTTTTGGACGGACCTAATACGAACCCGCTGGTGATTTTCCGCCAGGGCGCCGGACATGTGCGGCCGAACCTTGCGGCCAACCCGGGCCTGGTGTTCGACTCGGGCCTTGCCGACTGGATCGCCTTCATCTGCGGCACGCAGCCCGGCAGCTTCTGCGCCCCGGGCCAGGCGATCGATCCCAGCAACCTGAACGTGGCATCGATCGCGATCGGCGACCTGGCAGGCGTGCAGACGGTGAAGCGCCGGGTCACCAACGTGAGCGGCGCCTCGGGTACCTTCACCTCGAGCGTCGCCGGCATGACGGGCATCACCGCCGTCGTGACCCCCGCGTCGCTCACGATCCCGGCCGGTGCCACGGCGGAGTTCACGGTCACGTTCACGCGCACTTCCGCTGCATTGAACAGCTACACGGGTGGCCAGCTCACCTGGACGGGCGGGGGAGGCAGCGTGCGGATCCCGATGGTGGTTCGGCCGGTCGCCCTGGCCGCGCCGGTTTCGGCGAGCGCCAGCTATAACGTGACGTTCGGCTATACCGGTCCGTTCACGGCCACGGCGCGCGGACTCATCGCCTCCGCAATTACGGCGGGCACCGTGACGCAGGATCCGGACCAGACGTTTGTCCAGACGGACCCGGCGGGAACCGTTGCGATCCCGGTCACCCTTCCGGCCGGCACGACTTACGCGCGGTTCGCGTTATACGACGCCGATGTGAGCCCCGGCTCGGACCTCGACCTCTACGTGCACAGCGGGACCACCCGCATCGGGGCCAGCGCGGCGGATGGCTCGACGGAGGAGGTCAACATCATCCCCGCAGGAGGGGCGCTGTCCGCGGATACTCCGCTCACGGTGTACGTGCATGGTTGGGGAGTGTCGGGCGGAACCTCGCCCTTCAAGCTCCACGCCTGGGTACTGGGCGGCACGAGCGCGGGCAACATGGCCGTGACCGCGCCTCCTAGCGCCACGATCGGGACTTCCGGCTCGATTGGCCTCGCCTTCAGCGGGCTCGCGCCGGGAACGAAGTACCTCGGTTCCGTGGCTTACGGGGGAGCGGCGGGAATGCCGAATCCCACCATCATCCGCGTCGATACCCCGTAACCATCGCGCGGTTTCGGAGGGCACGGGGCTTCGGCCTCGTGCCCTTTTTCATGGGGCGCGCAAAGCGATATCGGGCGCGATCGCTCTCCACCCTCATATAAAATCGCCGGACTCTCCGACGAGGACCGAGGTTCGATGGCCGGCACGGCGGTACGCTCCGACAACACTAGCCGCCTCGAGAAGCTCGGCATCCGAAGCAGCCTGGACCTGGTGCTGCACCTGCCGCTGCGCTACGAGGACGAAACGCGCCTTACCGCGTTGAAGGACGTGCGCCCCGGCGTGCCGGCGCTGGTGGAGGCCGAAGTCGTCGATTCCGAGGTCAAGTTCCGCGGCCGGCGCTCGCTGGTGGTGAAGCTCACCGACGGGGAGCGCGAGCTCTGGATCCGCTTCCTCAATTTCTACCCCAGCCAGGTGAAGCAGATGGCACCGGGCAAGCGCCTGCGGCTCTTCGGCGAGGTGCGCGCCGGCTTCTTCGGCGACGAGATGGTGCACCCGAAGTACCGCGTGGTATCCCCCGGCGAACCGCTGCCCAAGTCGCTCACCCCGGTCTATCCCACGACGGCGGGGCTCTCCCAGCACGCCCTGCGCACCCTGATCGGCAAGCAGCTCGACACCCTGGCCCTCGAGGACACGCTCGACGACGCGGTGCTCGCGAAGCTGCAGCTCGGCCACTTTCGCGAATGCGTGCTGTTCCTCCATCGCCCGCCGCCCAACGTCGATGCGGCGAGCCTCGATGAGCGCACCCACCCGGCATGGCGGCGCCTCAAATTCGACGAGATCCTCGCCCAGCAGCTCGCGATGCGCATCGCCTACCGCGAGCGGCGCGCGAAGTCGGCTCCGGCGCTGCCCGATGCCCACACGCTCACCAACGCGCTGGTGAAGTCGCTGCCCTTCCCGCTCACCCGCGCACAGAAATCCGCGCACGCAGCGATCGCGAAGGACCTCGCCCAGCCCCACCCGATGCGCCGGCTGCTGCAGGGCGACGTGGGCAGCGGCAAGACTCTGGTGGCGGCGCTGGCCGCGCTGCAGGCGATCGGCAACGGCTGGCAGGTGGCGCTGATGGCGCCCACCGAGATCCTCGCCGAGCAGCATTACCTGAAGCTGGGTCCCATCCTGGAGCCGTTGGGGGTGAAAGTTTCGTGGCTCGCGGGGAGCCTCAAGGCGCGCGACAAGCGCCTCGCCGTCGAGGCCATCGGCCGCGGCGACACGCAGCTCGCCATCGGGACCCATGCGTTGTTTCAGGAGGGCGTGGAGTTCGCGAAGCTCGGCCTCGCCATCGTCGACGAGCAGCACCGCTTCGGCGTGGAGCAGCGCCTCGCCCTCGCGGGCAAGGCAGCACCCTCCTCCCGGGGCGAAGGCGCATTCCTCGAGCCGCACCAGCTGATGATGAGCGCCACACCCATCCCGCGGACACTCTCGATGAGCTATCTCGCCGACCTCGACGTGACCGTGATCGACGAGATGCCGCCGGGCCGCACCCCCGTGGTGACCAAGCTCGTGTCGGAGGAGCGGCGCGAAGAAGTGATCCACCGCGTGCGCGAGAGCTGCCGCGACGGCGCCCAGGCCTACTGGGTATGCCCGCTGATCGAGGAAAGCGAAGCGCTGCAGCTGCAGACCGCCATCGATACCTTCGAGACCATGAAGGCGACCTTTCCCGACCTCTCGGTGGGCCTGGTGCACGGGCGCATGAAGTCCGCGGAGAAGGCCGAGGTGATGGCGGCCTTCAAGGCGCGGGTGATCCAGCTCCTGGTGGCCACCACCGTGATCGAGGTGGGGGTCGACGTGCCCAATGCCACGCTGATGGTGATCGAGCATGCCGAGCGCATGGGCCTCGCCCAGCTGCACCAGCTGCGCGGCCGCGTGGGGCGCGGCTCGCAGCAGAGCCTCGCGATCCTCCTCTACTACCAGCCGCTCTCGGAGCTGGCGCGCGCGCGGCTGAAAGTGATCTACGAGAGCACCGACGGCTTCGCGATCGCGCGTGAGGACCTCAAGATCCGCGGTCCCGGCGAGTTCCTCGGCGCGCGCCAGAGCGGCGCCCCGCTGCTGCGTTTCGCCGACCTCGAGCGCGACGTGGACCTGGTGGAGGCGGCGCGCGACCTGGCTGACGCGCTGATCGCGAAGAAATCCCCGGCCGTCGCGCGCCATCTCGACCGCTGGCTCGGCACCAGGCAGTTCTACCTCAAGGCATGAGCCGCTGGCGTAGCGCCGCGCCCGCGCATTCCGACCCCTGGCGCCCGTGGCTCACGTACCCGGGTTCGCTCACGCGCCGCATCGTTTCCCACTCGCGCGAGTTCCGCGTCGAGCTCCTCGGGCAGTTCCTGCGCATCCCCAACGAGGACGAATACGCGGCGCTCGGCCGCCCGTCGCACCGGCGGGCATTCGTTCGCGAGGTGGTGCTCCACGCCGACGGGCGCCCGGTAGTGCTGGCCCACTCCATCGTCGCGCGCCGCGACGTCGACGCCGAGTGGCGTGCGGTGCGCGGCCTGGGCACGCGGCCGCTCGCGGTGCTCCTCTTCACCGACCCGCTGGTGAGGCGCACGCCGTTCGAGTACGCTCGCGTCGACGCACGCCATCCCCTGTGGAGGCGCGCCCGCGAGGTGTTCGGGCGCGACTATCCGGTGCTGTGGGCGCGCCGCTCGCTCTTCCGCCGCCACGGGCGGCCGCTGATGGTGACCGAAGTGTTCATGCCCACGATCCTGGAGCTGCACCGATGACCGTGCTCGCGCGCCTCGACGCCTACGAGAAGCTGATCCGGCTCGACAAGCCCATCGGCATCCTGCTGCTGCTATGGCCCACGTTGTGGGGGTTGTGGATCGCCGCGGGCGGCGTGCCGCCGTGGCACGTGCTCTGGCTCTTCTTCATGGGCACCGTGCTGATGCGCTCGGCCGGCTGCGCGGTGAACGACCTCGCGGACCGCAAGCTCGATCGGGAGGTTGAACGCACGCGCGATCGCCCGCTGGCCGCCGGCACCATCCAGCCGTGGGAGGCCGTCGCGATCGCCGTGGTGCTGGCGCTCATCTCCTTCGCCATCGTCACGCGCTTCAATGCGCTGACCGTGAAGCTCTCCGTGGCGGCGCTCGTCCTGGCGGCGGTCTACCCGCTGCTGAAGCGCTTCTTCTGGATGCCCCAGGCGTGGCTCGGCATCGCCTTCGGCTTCGGCATCCCGATGGCGTTCGCGGCATTGCACGATCGCGTGCCACCGCTGGCCTGGGCGCTCCTCGGCGTAAACGTGCTCTGGACGATCGCCTACGACACCGAGTACGCGATGGTCGATCGCGAAGACGACCGGCGCATCGGCATGCGCACTTCCGCGATCCTCTTCGGCCGCCTCGACGTGGCGGCCGTGATGGCGTGCTACGCGCTCTTCGTCGCGGCGATGGTCGCGATCGGGGTCTGGCAAAAGTACGGCGCGTTCTACTACGCGGGACTCGTGGTCGCCGCTGCCGTCGCGGCGTACCACTACACCCTCATCCGCAGCCGCACCCGCGAAGGCTGCTTCCGCGCCTTCCTGCACAACAACTGGATCGGCCTCGCGATCTTCGCGGGCATTGCCGCCGATCACTGGAAGCGCGTGGCGCTGCCGTTCCCATGACCCTCGTCGTCTTCGCCCATCCCTATCCCGCCAGCTCGCGCGCCTGCGCGCGGCTGCTGGCCGCCATCCGCGACCTGCCGGGCCTCGAGGTGCGCAGCCTCTACGATCTCTACCCCGACTTCGATATCGACGTGCCCGGCGAGCAGCGGGTGCTCGCGGGCGCGCGGCGCCTGGTGCTGCTGCACCCGATCTACTGGTACACGACCCCCGCTCTCCTCAAGCACTGGTTCGACCAGGTGCTGGTGAAGGGCTGGGCCTATGGCGACGGCGGCAAGGCGCTGGCGGGCAAGGATTGCCTGTGGGTGCCGACCACGGGCGGCGACGAGGCGGCGTACAGCCCTGCGGGGCGCCACCACCATCCGTTCGACACCTACGTGCCGGTGGTGGAGCAGACCGTGCGCTATTGCGGAATGAACTGGCTTGCGCCCCACGTGGTGCACGGCGCGCACGTCGTGAGTGACGCGGCGCTCGAATCGCGTGCCCTCGAGCTGCGCGCCCGCCTCGAGGAACGCGCTCCATGATGTTCGAGTTCCTGGTGTTCCTCGCCGCCGCGGTGATCTGCGTGCCGATCGCGGCGCGCTTCGGCCTGGGCTCGGTGCTGGGCTACCTCATCGCGGGCGCGGTGATCGGCCCGTGGGGGCTCGCGCTCATCGCGGAGGTGGATTCCACCCTGCATCTCGCCGAGATCGGCGTGGTGCTGATGCTGTTCGTGATCGGCCTCGAGCTCGAGCCGCGGCGACTGCTGGAGATGCGCCGCGAGGTGTTCGGCGGCGGCGCGCTGCAGCTCGCCATTTGTGGCGCCGCCGTGGGAGCGACGATTCTGGCCTTCGGCTTGCCGTGGCAGGGGGCGATCGTCGCGGGATTGGCGCTCGCGTTGTCGTCGACGGCCATCGCCGTGCAGACCCTCACGGAGAGGAACGAGATGCCGACGCCGATGGGCCGCAGCGCCTTCGGCATCCTGCTGTTCCAGGACATTGCGGCGATTCCGCTCATCGCCCTGGTGCCGCTGCTGGGGCACGTGGAGAAGGCGGGCACCGAACCCCTGTGGCAGAAGTTGCTGCTGGGTGCGGCGGCGATCGCGGCGGTGGTGTTCGTCGGCCGGTACCTCACGCGCCCGGCGCTGCGGATCATCGCGAGCTTCAACATCCGCGAGCTCTTCACCGCCTTTGCCCTCCTGCTGGTGATCGGCATCTCGCAGGCGATGACCCTGGTGGGCGTCTCCGCCGCCCTCGGCGGGTTCCTCGCCGGGGTGCTGCTCGCCGACTCGGAATTCCGCCATGCGCTCGAGACCGACATCGAGCCGTTCAAGGGCCTGCTGCTGGGCCTCTTCTTCATCTCGGTGGGCATGACCATCGACTTCGGCCTCCTCGGCAGCCGGCCCGCGATGGTGCTGTCGCTGCTCGCCGCGTTCATGGCGGTCAAGGTCGTGGCGTTGTGGGCCGTGGCCCGCGCGCTCAGGGTCACCCAGCGGCAGCGCTGGCTCTTCGCCTTCCTGCTTTCCCAGGGCGGCGAATTCGCCTTCGTGGTGTTCGGCTCGGCGCGGGTGGCGAACGTCATCAGCCGCGAGTGGGAAGCGCTGCTCACCATCGTGGTGGCGCTTTCGATGGCGGCGACCCCGATCATCCTGGTGCTCCACGACCGCTTCATCTGCCGGCGCGCCATCGACGAGCGTGCCGCCGATCCCATCGATGCCACAGGGCCGGTGATCATCGCGGGGTTCGGGCGCTTCGGCCAGATCATCGGGCGGCTGCTGCTGGCCAACGACATTCGCCCGGTGGTGCTGGACCACGATCCGGATCAAGTGGAGACGCTGCGCAAGTTCGGCTACCGCGTGTTCTACGGCGATGCGACGCGACTGGACCTGCTGCGCGCGGCGGGAGCCGACAAGGCGCGGCTGCTGGTGAACGCCATCGACGACGTGGCCGACAGCCTGGCGCTGGTCGACCGGGTGCGCGCCAACTTCCCCGATCTGAAGATCGTGAGCCGCGCGCGCAACGTGACCCATTACCACGAGCTTCGCATCCGCGGCGTCGAGGTGATCGAGCGCGAGACCTTCGAGGCGGCGCTGCGGGCGGGGCGGGCCACGCTGGAAGCCCTCGGCGTCGGCCGTTATCGCGCTCGCGAAATGGCCGACATCTTCCGGCGCCACAACATCGCGACCGTGGAGAGCCAGCTCGCGGTTTACAAGGATGAGACGCGCTACGTGAATGCCGCGCGCGCGGGGCGGGAGGAGCTCGAGCGCCAGTTCGCGCGCGATCGCGAGCGCTTCGACGAGCGCACCGGCAGCCAGGGATGGGCGGCGACCGACGCGGGGCCCGCGGAGGTGGAGGCGAAGGGCGGGGGTTGAAGAGGTGTCACCGGCAATGGCTCGGTACATCCCGATCCGGCCCGCCGACGCATCGCCAAGTCACCTTTCCCTGCGAAAGCGAGGGCACCAGGACCAACACCTGGCCCTCGTCCCCGCCCTTCGCGACGATCAGCCCGTCCGGCTCGACGTGGACTTTTCGCCGAGCTGGGGCGAAGGATGGTCAGCTCGATCCCCGGCATTAACCGCGTGTCCTTGCCCATCGTCGAAGGCGTCCGCCTCGACGCGCGGCTCCGGAATCGGCTGGCCGTTCGCGACCCGGCCGTGGCTACCAGGGCGATCAATGCCCTGATTCGTCGCGCGGTCGCACGCAGCCACTGGCTTCCCGCGCCAAGCGCCTTCATGCCCTTCGATCCAAGTGCCGGATGATCGGTTCCAGCAGTTCGAGCCGCGGTGCCGACCCGACAGCAAGTCGAGCTTCGCACCATGGATAGGGCAGGCCGCCGATCCAGGACATCACCGAGCCGCGCGAGTCCGCGGGAAGAATCTGCATCAAGTCTATGGTGATCGTCAGGCGGTCCACCAGTCGAGGCAACATGGGTCGAAATGACCAATCGTAGCGGCCACAGCCGACGCGAATCGCCTTCGAGCGCTTCTCGGACATTCCGACCAGCCAGGGGCAGGAGAACGTGGTCGCCGACGGCTCCGGCGGTGCACTCAGGCAAACGGTATGCACGTCCTCGTAAATTTCACCGAAGCGACTGACAAGTACCTCCGTGATAGGCCCGAGGCCGCGCGTCAGTGGCGGAAACGAGATCGAGCTCGCATGCACCACCATCTCCAGGACAGCGCTCTCCACAAAGGCGCTGCTCATCAGTTCGGGATGGTTCCCGTCCTTCGCCCGGATGTAGGTGGCGATCGCCTCGGACCCCGATTGCACAGTGGCTACTCCGAAGACGCCTCAGGTCGACAGGTCTTGTTCCGCAACAGCTGAACCAGACCGCCGGGTGGAATAATGGAGTCGATTCTGTGCGCGGCACCCAGTCCCGTCAACGCCAACCCCGTGCCGCGATCGCGAAGATTTCCCACGTCCGACTCCGGTGCGGGAGATGGGAAGCTGGGCCAGTGGCGGCTCCCGCATGTGGTGAAATGCAGCAATGAACAACATCGTCTGGCTAGTCTCGGGGCTGCGCACTCCCTTCGCGAGGGTCGACGGTGCGTTGCGTTCGCACCACGCCCTCTCCCTCTCCGTCCCGGTCGCCCAGGCGATGGCAGCCCAGCTCGGCGGCAGGCGTCCCGACCTCCTCGTCTGGGGTGCCGTGGCCCCCAACCTCGGCTGGAGCAACATCGCCCGCGAGCTCGTCTTCGCGGCCAAGGTGGATCCCGCCACGCCCGCCTTCTCGACTGTCCTCGCCTGCTCCACCAGCATGGCCGCGGTGTTCCAGGCCGCGGGGCTCCTCGGGGGCGAGACGCAGCTGGCCCTCTGCGGCGGCGCCGAGAGCATGAGCCGGGTGCAGATCGGCTTGAAGCAGGGGCTTTCGGACTCGATCCGCCGCATCTCCCAGGCGCGCACCTTCGGCGAGCGCATCGACCGCATCGCCGAGATCCGCTGGTCCGAGGTGGGGCTGCACGTGCCGGAGGTGAAGAACCGCGCCACCAGCAAGAGCATGGGCGAGCACTGCGAGGAGATGGCGCGCGAGTGGAAGATCCCCCGCGCCGACCAGGACCGCATCGCGCTCGCCTCCCACCAGCGTGCCGTGAAGGCGATGGCGGCGGGGTTCTTCGACGACCTGGTGGTGCCGGTGGATGGCGTCGCGAAGGATGGCGTGCCACGAGCCGACAGCTCCGCGGAGAAGCTCGCGAGCTTGAAGCCGGCCTTCGACCGCAAGAGCGGCGCCGGCACCCTCACGGCCGGGAACGCCTCGCCACTGACCGACGGTGCCGCTGCCATCTGGGTCGCCAACGACGCCGGCCTCGCGCGCCTGCCTGCCGACCTCCCGCGCGTCAGGCTGGTGGATTTCGAAATCGCCGCCGTGGACATCTTCCACGAGGGCCTGCTGATGGCGCCCGCCTACGCGATCCCGCGGCTCCTCGCCCGCCACGGCCTCACGCTCGATGCGATCGATCTTTGGGAGATCCACGAAGCGTTCGCCGCGCAGGTGCTGTGCAACGTGGCGGCGCTGGAGAGCGAGTCGTTCCTCCGCGACCGGGTGAAGACCGATGCGCCGCTCGGTCGTTTCCCGTGGGAGCGGCTGAATCCCAACGGCGGCAGCATCGCCATCGGCCACCCGTTCGGCGCCACGGGCGCCCGCATCCTTTCACAGGCGGTGAAGGAGCTTGCGACTATGGGGCCGGGCAAGCGTGCCGTCGTGTCCATCTGTGCCGACGGCGGCGTGGGCACCGTGGCGCTCCTCGAATCCTGATCCCGGAAACCCGGTGACCGACCTCACCCCCGAAGGCATCGTGCGCGGCTATTTCGAGGCGCTCAACGCGCGCGACTACGCCCGTGCCGCCGGCGGCATCGCCGAGCACTGCCGCTGGGAGAGTGTCGCCGCCGAGAACGTGCACACGGGCCCTGGAGCCATCGTCAACGGCCTGCGCGAGTTCGTCGCCTCATTCCCCGACTGGCATGCCGAGATGGCCAGCGTGGTGAGCAGTGGCTCCTACGTGGTCGTCGAGTGGGTGGTCACGGGCACTTTCCAGTGCCCGTTCCGGGGGCGCGAGCCGAACCAGCGGAAGTTCGTGCGCCGCGGGTGCGCCGTGGCCGAGGTGGAAGCGGGGCGGATCGTGCGCTATCGCGACTACTACGACCGGCTCACGCTTCACCAGCAGCTCGACTTGATCGACCTGCTGCCGATGCCCGTGGTGCGGGTCGAGGGCTGAGCCCTGGCCCTATGCCACAGGCGCAGCCGCAGGCTTCGGAGGCAGTGAGGCTATAGCTCCCCGCGCGGAAGAGATCACTTCCTCGAGGTGCGTGGGCTCCACTGGCTTGGTGAGATGCAGGTCGAAGCCGGCGTCCACGGCGTCGTTGCGGTCCCGGTCTTGCGCGTAGCCGCTCAACGCGATGAGATAGGCGTCACGCCCCTCGTCGGTCAGGCGCAAGCGCCGCGCGACCTCGTAGCCGTCCATGCCCGGGAGCCCGATGTCGAGCAGGACGACATGGGGGCGGAACGCCCGCAACGTGTCGAGCGCCATTGCTCCGTCCATCGCGACCCTGACCACGTGGCCCGAGCTCTCGAGCAGCATCGACACGGTCTCGGCGGCGTCGACGTTGTCTTCGACTATCAGCACGCGGCACGCATCCGGTGACGACGCCGTGCCGCCGGGGCGTGCCCGTGGCGCCGGCGCGAGGTTGCCGGCGAGTGGCAGCACGATGGTGAAAACGCTGCCCCGGTTGCGCCCCTCGCTCCTGGCATCCACCCGGCCTCCATGCATCTCGACCATGCCGCGCACCAGCGACAGTCCGATGCCGAGGCCTCCCTGGGAGCGGTCGAGGCTCCTCTCGCCCTGGGCGAAGACCTCGAAGAGATGCGGGAGGATCGAATCCGACAAGCCGATGCCGTTGTCCGTCACGGCGACATGCAGCCCCGTTGGATGGAGCGAAGCTTCGAGGCGTATTCGCCCGCCGGGAGGAGTGAACTTGGCGGCATTTTGGAGCAGGTTGGCGATCGCCTGGGAGATGCGCACGGCGTCGACGTCCAGCCACACCTCGTCGGGCGGCAGCGTCACCTGGAAGTCATGGCGCGCTGCTTCCATCGTGGGACGCGCGGTCTCGATCGCCGCGTCGAGGACCGCCTTCAGCGTGGTGTTGTCCCGGCGCAGCATGAGTTTGCGCTGGTTGATGCGCGAGACATCGAGCAAGTCGTCGACCATGCGTGCGAGATGCGCCACCTGGCGCCCGATGATCGCCCGGGCCTTGTCGCGCAAGCGCGGCTCGTCGTTACGGAGGATCTCGACGGCATTGAGGATCGGCGCCAGGGGATTGCGCAGTTCATGGGCGAGCATGGCGAGGAATTCCTCCTTGCGCAGGTCGGCATCCCGTAGCGCCGCCTGCGCCGTTCGCCGGTCCTCCTCGGCACGCCGCAGGCGCAGCAGCGCGCGCACCGTCGCCACCAATTCCTCGGGCTCGTTGGGTTCGATGAGATAACCATCGGCTCCGGCATCGAGGGCCGCCACCCGGTCGCCGCTTGCGGTAAGGCTGGCGGAGGTCTGGAGGACGAGGGGCTGCCCGGTGGCTTCCGTGGCCTTCATCCACGCTCCGAGGGCGCGGCCGTCGCCATCGGGAAGGCGGATGTCGATGAGCACCAGGTCGGGGCGCCGGGCGAGCGCCAGCGCGCGGGCGTCCTCGCAGCTTGTCGCCTCGATCACCTCGAAACCCGCCTCGGTGAGGATCCGGGTCTTGAGGTACCGCTTCGCTTCGTTGTCTTCGACCTGGAGAAGGAGGGTTGCGTTGCTCACGGGCGTCCCAAGGTAATGATCCGACCGCACAGCAGCCGCCAGCCATTGTTGCCCGGCCGCATGGCCTCGTCTGTAGGAGGGGACCGACGTGGAGCGTAGCTTTTCGGCCACGGCGACGTGGCGCCCGGGCTACAACGGCCCTCGGCTTGAATCGCCTCGCTCGACCCCCATCTGGTGGTGGAAGCCCCACCGAAGGAAGCCTCCATGAACGATATCCAGCCCATTCCCCCGAACCCCGTGCAAGCCGATGGCGGCGTGCGCATGGATGCGCCCGGGGATCGCCCCGTGCCTCCCGGCAAGGGCTCCCAGCGGCCCCTGCCCGACGACGCGCTGATCATCCTCCCGGTGCGCAACATGGTGCTCTTCCCCGGGCTGGTGGTGCCGCTGGGCGTGGGCCGTGAGCGCTCGCGCGCCGCGGCGCAGGAGGCCGCGCGGCTGGAGCGCCCCATCGGCATCCTGCTGCAGACCCTCCCGGAGACCGAGGCGCCGAAGCCCGACGACCTGCACTGGGTCGGCACCACCGCCTCGGTGGTGCGCTACGTGACCGGCGGTGACGGCACCCACCACGCGGTGGTGAAGGGCCTGCGCCGTTTCCGCGTGCTCCAGTTCCTCGACGGCTACCCGTACGACGTCGCACGGGTGCAGTACATAGACGAGATCGGCCAGGGCGACCCGCAGGTGGAGGGCCGCGCGCGGGCTTTGCGCCAGCGCGCCATCGACGTGCTGCGGCTCCTGCCGCATGTGCCGGAGGAAATTTCCACGGCCCTGCATGCGGTCGAGGGGGCATCCGAGCTCGCCGACTTCATCGCCGGGATGATGGACATCGAGTCCGCCGAGAAGCAGGCGCTCCTCGAGACCTTCGACCTGAAGGCGCGGCTGGACAAGCTGCTCGACCTCCTCGGCAAGCGCATCGAGGTGCTCAAGGTGTCGCGCGACATCGAGGCGCGAACGCGCGAATCCCTCGGCGACGCCAACCGCAAGCACCTGCTGCGCGAGCAGCTGCGCGCGATCCAGAAGGAACTGGGCGAGGACGAGGAAGAGGCCGTCGAGGCCGAGGAGCTTGCCAAGGCGATCGACGCCGCCGGCATGCCGGAGGAGGTCGACAAGCAGGCGCGCAAGGAATTGAAGCGCCTCGAGCGCATGCCCGAGGCCTCCGGCGAGCGCGGCATGATCCGGACCTACCTCGAGTGGCTGACCGAGCTGCCGTGGAAGGACGAGCCCCAGGCGGCGATCGAGATCGCCGTGGCGCGTGCCATCCTGGACGACGACCACTATGGCCTCGCCAAGATCAAGCGCCGCATCCTCGAGCACCTCGCGGTGCGCAAGTTGAACCCGGACGGCAAGGCGCCGATCCTGTGCTTCGTCGGGCCCCCGGGTGTGGGCAAGACCTCGCTCGGCCAGAGCATCGCCAAGGCCACGGGCCGCAAGTTCGCGCGCGTGAGCCTGGGCGGCGTGCACGACGAGGCCGAGATCCGCGGGCATCGCCGCACCTACGTGGGCGCGCTCCCGGGAAACCTCATCCAGGCGCTGCGCAAGGTGGGCACGAAGAACGCGGTGGTGATGCTGGACGAGATCGACAAGCTGGGTGCCGGCGGCTTCCACGGCGACCCGGGATCGGCGTTGCTCGAGGTGCTCGATCCGGAGCAGAACTCGACCTTCCGCGACAACTACCTCGCGGTGCCTTTCGATCTGTCGAAGGTGATGTTCGTCTGCACCGCCAACGTGCTCGACACCATCCCCGGCCCCCTGCGTGACCGCATGGAGGTGATCCAGCTGCCGGGCTACACCGCGCAGGAGAAGGGCCAGATCGCGCGCCGTTACCTGGTGGCGCGGCAGCTCGCTGCCGCGGGCGTGACGGCGGAGCAGTGCGAGGTGACCGACGAGGCGCTCGCCTCCATCGTGGGCGACTTCACCCGCGAGGCGGGCGTGCGCAACCTCGAGCGCGAGATCGGCAACGTGGTCCGCAACGTGGCGGTGCGCATCGCCGAGGGGCTGGTGGAGAAGGTGGTCGTCGATGCGGCCGAGGTGGCGCGGATCCTCGGGGCCGTGCGCTTCGAGTCCGAAGTCGCCATGGGCAAGCCCGTTCCCGGTGTCGCCACCGGGCTCGCGTGGACCCCCGTGGGCGGGGACATCCTCTTCATCGAGGCGACCCGCATGCCCGGTAACGGCAAGCTGATCCTCACCGGGCAGCTGGGTGACGTGATGAAGGAGAGCGCCCAGGCGGCGCTGTCGCTGGTGAAGGCGCGCTCGGCGTCGCTCGGCATCGCGCCCGAGCTGCTGGAGAAGAGCGACATCCACGTGCACGTGCCCGCGGGCGCCACGCCCAAGGACGGACCGAGCGCCGGTGTCGCGATGTTCCTCGCCCTCGCCTCCCAGCTCACCGGGCGCGCGGTGAGGAGCGACCTCGCCATGACCGGCGAGATCAACCTGCGCGGCCTGGTGCTGCCGATCGGCGGCGTGAAGGAGAAGGTGCTGGCGGCGCTGCGCGCGGGCGTGCGCACGGTGATGCTGCCGGAGCGCAACCGCCGCGACCTGGAGGACATCCCGGCCGACGCGCGCGAGCAGCTCACTTTCGTGTGGTTGAAGGACCTGGACCAGGCGATGGAGGCGGCCCTCGCCCCCGTCGCCGCAATGGAAGCCGTCGCTTAGATAGAATTGCGCCCCATGGATACCCAAACGACCCCCAAGGAAACGCTCGGCTTCCAGGCCGAGGTGAAGCAGCTCCTCGAGCTGATGATCCACTCGCTGTACAGCAACAAGGAGATCTTCCTGCGCGAGCTGGTCTCCAACGCCTCGGACGCGGCCGACAAGCTGCGCTTCGAGGCGCTGGCGAAGACGGAGCTGAACGAGGGCGGCGAGGAGCTCGCGATCACGGTCGCATTCGACCGCGCGGCGCGCACCATCACCGTCTCCGACAACGGCATCGGCATGGCGCGCGACGAGGTGGTGGCCAACCTCGGCACCATCGCCCGCTCCGGCACCCGCGAGTTCTTCAAGTCCCTCACCGGCGACGAGGCGAAGGACAGTCGCCTCATCGGCCAGTTCGGCGTGGGCTTCTACTCGTCGTTCATCGTCGCCGACCGCGTCACCGTCCTCACGCGCCGCGCCGGCCGGCCACCGGAAGAGGGCGTGCGGTGGGAGTGCGACATGGCCGCGGGTGCTGGCGAATACACGCTCGAGCCCGCCACGAAGGCCAGCCGCGGCACCGAGGTCACGCTGCACCTGCGGGAGGGCGAGGACGAGCTGCTCGACTCGTGGCGCCTGCGCGAGCTGGTGCGCAAGTACTCCGACCACATCGCGATCCCGATCCGGATGGTGAAGGAAGGGTGGGATGCGGAAAAGGGCGAGTCGCGCGCCACCACTGAAGCCGAGACGGTGAACCAGGCGAGTGCCCTCTGGACGCGGCCCAAGTCCGAGGTCACCGAGGAGCAGTACACCGAGTTCTACAAGCACGTCGGCCACGACATCGAGCCGCCGCTCGCCTGGACCCACAACCGGGTCGAGGGCCGGCAGGAGTACACGCAGCTGCTGTACGTCCCGGCGCGCGCGCCGTTCGACCTCTGGGATCGCGAGCATCGCCGGGGGCTCAAGCTCTACGTGCGCCGCGTCTTCATCATGGACGACGCGGAGCAGCTGCTGCCCGCCTACCTGCGCTTCGTGCGCGGCGTGGTGGACTCGAGCGACCTGCCCCTCAACGTCTCGCGCGAGATCCTGCAGGAGAGCCGCGACATCGACGCGATCCGCGCCGGCACCGTGAAGCGCGTGCTGTCCCTCCTCGAGGACCTCGCCGCGAACCAGCCGGAGAAGTACGCCACCTTCTGGAAGGAATTCGGCCGCGTCCTGAAGGAGGGCATGACCGAGGACCCCGCGAACCGCGAGCGCATCGCCAAGCTGCTGCGCTTCTCCTCGACCCACGACGATTCCGAGGCCCAGGCCGTCTCCCTCGCCGACTACGTGGGCCGGATGAAGGAAGGGCAGGCGCGCATCTACTACGTGACGGCCGATACCTTCCGCGCCGCGCGCGCGAGCCCGCACCTCGAGGTGTTCCGCAAGAAGGGCATCGAGGTGCTGCTGCTCTCGGAGCGAATCGACGAATGGCTGGTGAGCCATCTCACGGAGTTCGACGGCAAGCCCGTGTCTTCGGTCGCGCGCGGTGAGCTGGACCTCGGAGGTGTGGCCGACGAGGAAGAGAAGAAGGCGCGCGAGGAGCTCGCCGGCACCCACGCGGGCCTGGTGGCGAAGCTCAAGGAAGCGTTGGGGGAGCAGGTGAAGGACGTGCGCATCTCGACCCGGCTCACCGAGTCGCCCTCATGCCTCGTCGCCGACGAGCACGAGATGGGCGGCAACTTGGCCCGCATCCTCAAGGCGGCCGGACAGAAGGTGCCGGAGGCGAAGCCGATCCTCGAGGTGAACCCCGGCCATCCCATCGTGGCACGGCTCGACAGCGCCGATCCGCGCCTCGGCGACTGGGCCCACCTGCTGTTCGACCAGGCGTTGATCGCCGAGGGCGGGCAGCTCGAGGACCCGGCGCAGTTCGTGCGGCGCAGCAACGAGTTGATGCTGGCGCTGGCGGGCCATCCCTGACGCGGCTCGCCGGTGATAGCATGGCCGGCGATTCGCAGAGCCCCAAGGGAGAGCATCGAATGTCAGGTCACGGAATCCACGTCCACGGCGCGCACGACCACGCCGTCGAGCACGAGGCGCACAAGGGTGCCGGCCTCGGCCAGCAGGTCGCCATCTTCTCGGCGATCCTCGCCACCGTCGGGGCGATCGTGAGCTTCCTGGGCGGCCACACCCAGAACGAAGCGCTGCTCTACAAGAACGAGGCGGTGCTGAAGAAGACCGAGGCCTCGAACATGTGGAATTACTTCCAGGCCAAGAGCACCAAGCAGGCGCTCGCCGAGTTCGCCTCCGGCATCACCGCGGACCCGCGCGCCGTCGAGAAGTACCAGGCGCAGGTGAAGCGCTACGAGGGCGAGAAGGAGGAGATCAAGGCCAAGGCTGAGGCGCTGGAAGCGCAGTCGAAGGCCGCGAGCGACAAGAGCGAGCACGCGCTCCATCCCCACGAGCGGCTGGCGATCTCGATGACGCTGCTGCAGATCGCGATCGCGCTCGCCTCGATCACCGTGCTCACGCGCCAGCGCTGGTTGCTCGTGGGCGCCGGCCTCGCCGCGTTCGGCGGGGCGGCGCTGGGCATCATCGCCTGGTTCTGAGCTAGGCCTCGATCACTTCCCGCAGGACCTTCGCCGCCGCATCGCATTCGTCGCGGGTGACGTCGAGGTGGGTCGCGAGGCGCAAGGTCCGGGCCGCGAAGGGAAACAGCAGCACACCGCGTTCCTTGGCGCGCGCCGCCACCGCGGCCGCGTCGGGCGCCCCGCGCTCGAGGTGGAACACCACGATGTTGGTCTGCACCGTGGCGAGGTCGAGGCGCACGCGCCGGCACTCCGCTAGCACGGTGCCGATGCGCCGCGCGTTCTCGTGGTCTTCGGCGAGGCGCTCGTAGTGGTGGTCGAGGGCGTGGATTCCCGCCGCCGCGTAGTGCCCGGTCTGCCGCATCGCCCCGCCCAGCATCCGGCGATGGCGCACGCAACGCTCGATGATCGGGCGCGGGCCGGCGAGCAGCGAGCCGCCCGGGGCGCCTAGCCCCTTCGAGAGCGACACGCCCACCAGGTCGAAGCATGCGGCGAGCTCGGCCGGGGGCCTGCCCAGCGCTACGGCGCTGTTCCAGAGTCGCGCGCCGTCGAGGTAGGTGGCGATGCCCATGCCGCGAGCGCTGGCGCAGATGCGCGCCGCCTCATCCTGGGGAAAGATCACGCCGCCCGCGCGATTGTGGGTGTTCTCGATCTCCACCAATGTCGTCGGCGGGAAGATCACGTGGCCGCGAGGTTTCACCGCCGCCTCGAACTGCGCGGCCGTGAAGGTGCCGCCCGCGCCCACCACGGTGAACTGCACGCCTGCATTGGCGGCCGAGCCGCCGGTCTCGTGCCAGACCGCGTGGCATTCGGGGCTCACGATCACGTCGTCGCCCGGGCGGGTCAGGACGCGGAGCGCCACCTGGTTGGCCATGGTGCCGCTCGGCAGCCACAGCGCGGCGTCCCGGCCGAGGAGTGCCGCCACCTTCTCCTGCAGCGCGTTGGTGGTGGGGTCCTCGCCGTACTGGTCGTCGCCCACGGGAGCCGCGGCGATGGCCGCGCGCATCGCCGCCGTGGGGCGGGTGACGGTGTCGGAGCGAAGGTCGATCATCGCGCGAGGTTAGCAGGCTTCGCGCGCGGGGTTCGGCCCGGGCTCAGGCGCGGTCGCGCAGCTCCGTCACGCCCTTCTTCTCGGCGCAATGGTCGCAGCAGAACATCGTCCCCGCCTTCTCCAGCCCGTGGCCCACGATGCGCACGCCGCAATGGGCGCACTTGGGCGCCAGCATGTGGATCGCGCACTCGAAGCTGTCGAAGGTGTGGGTCTTGCCGGCCATCGTCACCTGGAAGGCCTTGTCGTAATCGTTGCCGCAGCACTCGCACTTCATGTCTCGCTCCTTCGCCCGGATCCGGCCCGTTGGACGTCCCGCGGGGCCGGATGTTCAGCGGCTAGCGGACGGTGAAGGGTGCGGCGTAGGGACGCCCGAAGGCATTGCCCGCCACCACCGTCTGGGCAGGCTTGAGGTAAATCTTGCCCTGGCGCTTGTTGTTGCGCGTGTCGACGAACTCCACCGGGCCCTCGACCACCTCGAGGATCGAGACATCCCCGGGCGCTCCGGCCTCGAGGGTTCCCAGCTTGGGCAGCTTGCCGATGGCGCGCGCGGCGTTGACCGTCGCCATCGCCACCACTTGCTCCAGCGTGAAGCCCATGTTGAGGAACTTGCTCATCACCCACGTGAGGTAGGGCATTCCGGGCGTGTTGCCGGAGAAGACGTGGATGTCCGAGGAGATCGTGTCGGGGCCCGCGCCCTGGGCGATCGCCGCCTCGGCGATCGTGTAGTCGAACGAGCCGCCGCCGTGGCCCACGTCGAAATGCACGCCGCGCTTCTTCGCCGCCAGCGCCGCCGGCAGGAGCTTGCCGTCCTGCACGATGTTGGTGAACTGGTTCGACAGGTTGGGCGCGCCCGAATAGCAGTGCGTGAGGATGTCGCGCGGGCGCAGCAGGTCGAGGATGTCGGACATGAGCTGCGGCGAGTCGACGCCGCCGATGTGGCACATCACCTTGGCGCCCGCGACTCCAGAGGCTTCGCATGCGGCGATGGCGCGCTTCAGCGGCTCCAGCCCATGCCTTGCGATCACGTTCTCCGACATCCGCACCTTGACGCCGACGATGATGTCGCTGTTTTCAGCCAGCGTCCGCGCCGCGTCCTCGACGCGCGCGTAATCGATGTTGTAGAGCTCCGGCACCGGGAAGCCGGCGAGGCCCGTGTTCGAGATATGCACGAATGCGTAGAGGCGGGTGCGCGTGGAGGCGACGATGAAGCGCCGGAACGCGGCGAAGTTATTGGCGCCGGCGTCTCCCGCCGAAACCGTGGTGGTCGATGCCTGGTGCTGCACCAGCTCGTCGGCCGGAATGCCGATGGCGGACCCGTAGGGGTAAGTGTGGGCATGGAGGTCGACCAGTCCCGGCACGACCAGCTTGCCGGTGGCGTCGATCACCCGGCGCGCGCGGTCGGGGGCGATGCCCGCACCCACCGCCTCGACGATGCCGTTGCGAATGCCCACGTCGAGCTTTCCGCGCAGGCGCTGCGACGGATCGAGCACCTCGCCGCCGCGGATCAGGAGGTCGAACTTGTCGTTGGGGCCCATGGCGGCACGTACCGCGGCGGGCAGCGTGGCAGCGAGGGCGGAGGCGGCGAGGATGAAGCGGCGGCGATCGATCGGGCGATGCATGGTTTCTCCTTGTTGTTGTGGGACGTTTTGCGGCGATTCTACGCCGCCCGATAATGGCGGCCATGGACCCGGAGGACCCCATGACTGCCAGGCCCGCCAAGCCCGATGAACCCGCGCCGCGATTCTTCGCGAGCCGCGCCGCCTTCCGCCGCTGGCTGGAAGCGAACCACGCGAAGGTGCCCAGCCTGTGGATCGGCTTCCGCAAGGCCCACGTGGCGAAGCGCGGCCTCACGTACACCGAGGCGGTGGAGGAGGCCCTCTGCTTCGGCTGGATCGACGGGCTGGTGAAGCGCATCGACGACGACTCCTTCCGGCAGCGCTACACGCCGCGCCGGCCGGGCAGCATCTGGAGCGCGGTGAACATCCGCCGCGTGGCGGCATTGGAGGCCGCGGGGCGGATGGCGCTGTCGGGCCGCGCCGCTTTCGCGGGCCGCGACCCGAAGCGGGCGGGCCTCTATTCCTTCGAGAGCCCGGAGACTGCGTTGCCCGGCGACTCGGGGAAGCGCTTCCGGGCCAACAAGGCGGCGTGGAAGTGGTTCGCCGCCCAGGCGCCGAGCTACCGCAAGGCCGCGCTCCATTGGGTGATGGGTGCGAAGCGCGAGGCAACGCGCGAGCGGCGGCTCGCGCGCCTCATCGACGACTCGGCCGGGGGGCTGCGCCTCGCGCACCTCACCGGCAACGGCAAGGCGCGCAGCTGACCTTCAGGCGGGCTTCAACGGCTCGTTACGGGGTTGGCGGCCCGTGGCGCGCCGCCGCCGCGACGAGCGCGTCCTCCAGGCGCGCGAACACGTTCTCCTCGCCGAGAGTCGCCATCAGCCCCGAGCGGCGCAGCAGCGACAGCGGCTGCTCGTTCACGTCGGCGAGCATCAGCTCGCCCCCGCTCTTCGCGAGGCTCACGTGCAGCGCCTCGAGGGCGTCGAGCCCGGTGGTGTCGAAGTTGATCACCTGGTGCATCTCGAGGATCACCACCTCGGGCAGCGGCCGGCGCGGATCCACCAGGTTCTCGAGCTTGGTGACCGAGCCGAAGAAGATCGAGCCGAAGAGCTTCCACGCGCCCATCGTGCGCCCGTCGGGCAGCTTCCCGCGCTCACCCAGGTGCACCGGCTCGACCTTGGTGAGCGACGAGATGCGGTAGATGAAGAATAGGCTCGACATCACGAGCCCGGTTTCCACCGCCACCGTGAGATCGAAAATCACCGTGAGGGCGAGAGTCGTGAGCAGCACCGCGCGGTAGAAGAGGGAGAAGTGCGGCAGCTCCCGCAGCTCGCGCCAGGCCACCATGTTGAAGGCCACCCAGATCAGCACCGCGGCGAGCGCGGCGAGCGGCACGTAGCGGGCGAGCGGCGCCAGGGCCACGATCACGATGACGAGTGCCACCGAGTGGACGATGCCTGCCACCGGAGTCCGCCCCCCGCTCCTCACGTTGGTCATGGTGCGGGCGATGGTGCCGGTGACGGCGATGCCGCCGAAGAGCGGCGCGGCAAAGTTGGCGATGCCCTGCGCCATCAGCTCCTGGTTGGGGTCATGGCGGTCGCCGATCAAGCCGTCGGCGACCCGGGCGCACAGCAGCGATTCGATCGCCCCGAGTGCGGCGATGGCGATGGTCGGACCGAACAGGTGCTGGGCCGTGTCCCAGTCGAAGGCAGGCAGCCGGGGGGCGGGAATTCCCGCCGGCAGCTCGCCGAAGCGGGTGCCGATGGTCTCCACCGGGAGCTCCAGCGCCCAGACCGCGAACGTGGAGAGCACCAGCACGACCACGGTCCCCGGAAGCTTGGCGGTGATGAAGCGCCAGTTGCCCTGGTGGGCGCCGCTGGGGGCGGGCCAGGCGACGATCAGCGCGAGGCAGGCTAGCCCGATGCCGAAAGCGGTCCAGTTGACCGTGTGCATCGCGCCGGCGAGCGCCGAGACCTGGGAGAAGGAGTTGGATGGCATCTTCTCGATCGTGAGGCCGAGGAAGTCGCGCACCTGGGAGAGCGCGATCACGACCGCGATGCCGGTGGTGAAGCCGGTGACGATGGCCACCGGCATGAAGCGCACCAGCGTGCCCATTCGCAGCGCGCCCATGGCGAAGAGCAGCACCCCCGCCATCATGGTCGCGATGAGGAGGTTGGCCACGCCGTACTTCTCGGTGATGCCGTAGAGGAGTGCCACGAAGGCGCCGGCGGGCCCCGCGATCTGCACCTTCGAGCCGCCGAGCGCCGAAACGATGAAGCCGCCGACGATGGCGGTGATGATGCCCTGCTCGGGGCGCACGCCGGAGGCGATGGCGAACGCGATGGCGAGCGGCAGCGCCACCAGGGCCACCGTGACCCCGGACGCCGTGTCCGCGATGAAGTCCTCGCGCCGGTAGCCCTTCAGCGTGTCGACCAGCCGGGGCCGGAACGACCAGCGCCAGGGCGCCCGGGCGGCCAACTAGACCGTTTCCACCGTCGCGTCGAGGTAGTAGCCGGCGCCGCGCTCGGTGCGGATGAGCGTGGGCTGGTTGGGGCTCTCCTCGATCTTGCGGCGCAGCCGGAGGATCTGCACGTCGATGGAGCGGTCGTAGATGTCGTCGTGGAGCCGGCTCGACTCCAGCAGCTGGTCGCGGGTGAGGATGCGCCGGGGTGCCCGCAGGAAGGCGACCAGCAGCGCGTACTCGCTGTTGGTGAGCTCCACGTTGCGCCCGTCCGGCGCCTTCAACTTGCGGGTGCCGGTGTTGAGCTCCCAGCCCGAGAAGCGATAGGCGCGCACCGACTCGCCGCGGCGGCTGGCGCGCTTGCCCTCGGTGCGGCGCAGCACCGCCTTGATCCGCGCCAGCAGCTCGCGGTTGCTGAAGGGCTTGGTGACGTAGTCGTCCGCGCCGAGCTCGAGGCCCATCACGCGGTCGACCTCCTCCTTGCGCCCGGTGAGGATGATGATCGGCAGGTCGAGGGATTCCCGCAGGCGCCGGGCGATGGCCAGGCCATCCTCGTCCGGGAGCTTCAGGTCCAGGATCACGAGGTCCACGATCTCGACCGCGAGCACCCGGTCCATGTCGGCGCCGGTCTCGGCCATCGACACCTTGAAGTCGTTCTCGGAGAGGTACTCCCGGATCAGTTCGCGGATCGCGACATCGTCATCGACGACGAGGATATGGGCTTCCACGCGGGCTCAGGTAGGGTTGTTGTTGGGGATAGTTTAACGCCAACCCCTATAATCCGAGGGGGAGAAAGACCACATGGACATGCCCCGGCCTTTTGGGGACGCACAACCGACCTCCATCGCGGCGAGCGGCATCTCGGTCCGGCAGAGCCTCGCCTTCGTCGCTTTCGGGATCGCCTACTACCTTCTCGCGGCCTACGCCGCGAACCTTCCCCTGCAGGCGAGGAGCCCGCTTTTCATCTGGCCCGCCCACGGGCTGGCACTGGGCACGCTGCTGGTGGCGCCGTCGCGGCGCTGGCCCGCCTACCTGGCGCTCGTGCTCCTCGGCACCATCGCCGTGGGCCTCGACATGGGCATCTCGTGGGAGCGCATCTTCGCCAGCTCGGTGATCAACGTGGCGCAGCCGCTGCTGGTGGCCGCGGGCCTGATCCGCCTGGCCGGGCCACGGGTGCAGGTCGATACGTTGCGGGGGCTCGCCGCTTTCCTGGTCGGGATGGTGCCGCTGGTGGCGGCGATGGCGATCCTCGACAGCTTCTACAGCTACGTGCGCTTCGACGCGCCCTTCCGCCAGCTCTGGAGCGTCACCTTCGTCTCGACGATGCTGGGGATGCTGATCACGGCACCCCTCATCCTCGCTTGGAGCCGTCCCGGCTGGGGCAAGGCGCTCTCCCTCACCCGCGAGCGGCTGCCGGAGCTCGTGGTGCTCTACGCGGGCCTCGTGATCACCTCCAACTACGTGTTCTCGACGCGGCCCGACGTGCCGGGCTTCGTGCCGCCGCTCGCCTACATCTGCGCCCCGTTCCTCATCTGGGCGGCGCTACGCTTCGGCCTGCGCGCGGCGACCCTCGGCCTCGCGATCTTCGGCCTCATCTGCTACTGGCACACCGCCAAGGGCTTCGGCCCGTTCTCCATCGACGGGTTGGCCGACGTGCGCTCGCTGCTGCACCTGCAGGGTTACCTCGCCACGGTGGTGATCACGACGCTCTTCTCCGCCACCCTGCTGGTGGAGCGCCAGGACGCGGTGAGGGAGACCGAGGAATGGCGCGGGCGCCACGAGCGCGTGATCCGCGCCTCCGGCAGCCTCCTCTATGAATTCGATCCGGTGAGCGGCCAGGTCATCTTCGACGGCGACATGGGCGCCGTGCTCGGCACCACCCCGGACCGCGTCGATACCTCCCGGCGCTGGATGGCGCGCGTGCATCCCGATGACCGGGTGCGATTGCGGGGCCTGCGGCAGCTGCTGCTCGCGGGAGAGATCTCCCACGTCGCCGTCGAGTACCGCTTCCGCCGCGACGACGACCAGTACACCACCCTTGGGGTCAACGCCTACGTCGCGGGCGTCGAAAAGGACCGCGCCGCGCGCCGCGTGATCGGGTTCGTGAAGGACGTTTCGGACAAGGTGCGCGCGGAAGAGGAGCGCCAGCGCCTCTCCGCGCAGCTTCGCCAGGCCGAGAAGATGCAGGCGGTGGGCCACCTCGCGGGCGGCATCGCCCACGACTTCAACAACATCCTGGGCGCCATCCTGGGCTATGGGGAGCTCGCGCAGAAGAAGGCCGGCGACAGCGACATCCGCCGCTACCTCGACACCATCATGGACGCCGGCAACCGCGCCAAGTCGCTGGTGACGCAGATTCTCTCGTACAGCCGCGCCGAGGGCACCGAGAAGCTGCCGGTGATCGTGGCGCCGATCGTGCAGGAGGCGTGCGACCTGATCCAGGGCTCGACCCAGGACCTCACCATCAGGTTCGCCTCGACCGCGAACGAGGCCTCGGTCCGGGGCGACCCCACGCGCCTGCACCAGCTGGTGATGAACCTCTGCACCAACGCCATCCAGGCGATGGGCGGCAAGGGCGCGCTGGAGATCGAGCTCGCCACCGAGCAGGTGCACGAGGTGCGCAAGGTGCGCACCGGCGAGATTCCCGAGGGTGAGTTCCTGCGCCTGTCGGTGCGCGACACCGGCCACGGCATCGCCCCGGAGGTGATCGACCGTATCTTCGAGCCGTTCTTCACCACCAAGAAGGCCGGCCACGGCACCGGGCTGGGGTTGGCGCTGGTGCATTCGGTGGTGATGGAGCACCACGGCTTCATCGACGTGGCGAGCGAGCTGGGGCGCGGGACGACATTCACCGTATGGATGCCGCAGCTCGGCTCGCAGGAGGGCGTCGTGCCGATCCTGAATCGGGACAAGCCCCATCCCACCGGCAATGGCCAGGTGGTGCTCGCCGTGGACGACGAGCCCGAGGTGCTCGCCGCGCTGGAGGAGATGCTCGCCACCCTGGGCTACGAGCCGGTGGGCTTCCGCAACAGCCTCGAGGCGCTCGCCGCCGCGCGCGCCGAGCCGCGCCGCTTCGAGGCGGTGGTGAGCGACGAGGTGATGCCGGAGATGAGCGGCACCCAGATGTCGATCGAGCTGCGCAAGCTGAACCCCACGCTGCCGATCCTCATCGCCTCCGGCTACGGTGGTTCGGGATTCGAGACCCGGGCACTGTCCGCGGGCGTGAACCGGGTGCTGAAGAAGCCATATCGAATGGGGG
>JANMHV010000063.1:0-1529 GCA_031375445.1 Burkholderiales bacterium
ATCCCAAGGCCGTGCGCATGCTGCTCACGGGCTATTCCGACCTGGCCGCCATCGTGGGCTCGATCAACGAGGGCGAGGTATTCCGGTTCCTCAAGAAGCCGTGGGACGCGCAGGAGCTGCGCGCGGCGATCGACGAGGCGATGAAGGTGGCCCAGGAGCTCGAGGAGCCGCCGGTGCTGGTGGACCGCGTGCCGCCGCGGCAGGACGCCGCCGTGCTCGTGGTGGACCCGGATCCCGCGTTGGCCCTGGGCCTCGAGAAGCTGCTGCGCGGCGTGGCGCCGGTGAAGCGTGCGGCCACCGCGGTGGAAGCGGTCCAGCACCTGGCGCTGGAGGAGGTGGGCGTGATCGTGGCCGACCTCGCCGCCGGCCGCGACAGCCTGGTCACGATGTTCAAGCTGCTGAAGGCCGAGCGCCCCGAGCTGCTGTCGATCCTGCTCTCGGAGGAGCAGGATTCCGAGCTCGCCATCGAGCTCATCAACCAGGCCCAGGTCTACCGCTTCCTCGCCAAGCCGGTGGAGGGCAAGGTGCTGCGCGTCCACATCGAGTCGGCGCTGCGCAAGTACTCCGTCTTCAAGAAGGCGCCGTCCCAGGTGCTGCGCCACCTCGTGCAGCCGAGCGCCGAGGCGAAGGACTCAGTCTGGGGTACGCGCCTTCTCGCGGGTATCCGGGCGCTGCCCGAGCGCCTCATCTCCCGCACTACGTAGCCAGGCCTCGAGGGCCTCGGCCGCCATCGGGCGGGCGAAACGGAAGCCCTGCGCCACGTCGCAGCCGAAGCGTCGCAGCTCCGCCACCTCGTGGTCGGTCTCGACACCCTCGGCCACTACCGTCATCCCCAGGTTGTGGCCGAGCTCGATGGTGGAGCGCACGATGGCGGCGTTCTTCGCGTCGGCCTCCATCCCGGCCACGAAGGCTCGATCGATCTTGATCTCGTTCACCGCCAGCTGCTTGATGTAGGCGAGGGAGGAGTAACCGGTGCCGTAGTCGTCGATGGAAGTGACGATGCCCAGCTCGCGCAGCTTGCCGAGCGTCTGCTGGCTGCTGCGGGGATCGTCCATGAGGCCGCTCTCGGTGATCTCCAGGCACAGCATTCCGGCAGGCAGCTGCGCGCGAGCGAGCGCTGCCGCCACATGCCCCACCAGCATGTCCTCCTGCCGCAGGTCGCGCGCCGAGATGTTGACGCTCATGCGGATGCCCATGCCGCGCTTGTGCCACACGCCCGCCTGGTCGATGGCGCGGTCGAGCACCCAGCGGGTGATGGCGCTTATGTAGCCGGTCTGCTCCGCGAAGGGGATGAATTCCGAAGGCGGGACGAAGCCGCGCTGCGGGTGATGCCAGCGCACCAGCGCCTCCACCGAGGTCGCGCGGTTATCGACGAGGTTCATCTTGGGCTGGTAGTGGAGCACCAGCTCGTCGGCTTCCACGGCGCGACGCAGCTCCCCCAGCAACGTGAGGAACTCCTGCCGGCGCTCGTCGTGGCTGGGATCGTAGATCGCGTAGCCGCCCTTGTCGCGCTTGGCGACGTACATCGC
>JANMHV010000078.1:0-1906 GCA_031375445.1 Burkholderiales bacterium
GTGGCGGCGAGCATGGCCGCGCGCGACGCGGCCTGGGCAAAGAAGACCTGCATGCGGGTCACCCACTCGTCCACGTCGTGGGGAATCGAGGCGCGCAGCCGGGCGCGGGCGAGCTCGTAGGCCCAGACGGCGATTTCCTCGCGGGTGGAGACGCGCAACGGCCGTGCCTCCACGGGAATGAGGGCGAGCGCCGCGGGGTGCCAGCTCGAGACGAAGGATCGCACCACGAGCAGCAGCTCGATCTCGGTGTGGGCCGCGGCCAGTCGGTCGATCCACTCGCGCTCCAGCGGTTCGCAGCGGGGGAGGGCCGTAGCGGTGGCCGCGGGGGCGGTAGCGGTGGCGAGGGAGGAGGTCATGGTCTTGTGACTATGTCGTTAAGCCCGGACGCGCGATGTAGGCCGGCTCCTACATCCGCGCCTATCTTTCTTGCAGAGTGCCACATTTCAGTAATCGCCGCGTCCGCGATTCGCGGGCCGGCCGAGGAACAAATAGAACGCCGAGCCCCCGCCGAAGGTGTGGCCGTACCCGAGGTACAAGGGCCCCACGATGCTGTCGAGGCCTACGTAGACCGAGGCGGCCGTGCGCAAGTCGCCCAGGCGCACGTCCGCTCGCCGGGTCCACGCGTTGCCGACTTCGAGCGAGGCGCCGGCGTAGTACGCGCCCCCGAACCCGCGGGGGAGGTCTCCCAAGCGGTAATAGGCGAGCACTGCAGCGGAAGCCACCTGGGATCCGGCCACCGCTCCCACCGGCGTGCCGCTCAGGTTCAGGAACCCGCCCAGGCTGAATCCGGCGCTGCCGTCGCGCTGGGTGCGGCCCGCACGCGCGAGGCCCAGCAGCGTCCAGCGATCCCACGTGGCGGGGAAAATGCCCTCGGCCACGTACGCCTGCACCAGCGCGGACTTGTCGCTCGCGTACTTGTAGGTAGTGGTCCCGGCGCCCCAGAGATAGCCGTTGCGCGGGAAGCCGGCGTCGTCGAGCGTGTCGAACGTCATGAAGACCTGGGCGAAATCGGCCCGGTCGTGCGAAGGCGCGTCGAGGGTGCTGCAGACGAGGGGGCGCGTGGAGTAGCGCTCATGTCCGAGTGCGAACCGCGCCGCTCCCGAACGGCCGAGCCTCACGCCGCCGGTGGCGGTCACGCCGGTGGCCGATTGCGTGAGGCGGTCGGTGCGGCGCAGCCCGTTGCCGAAGACGTCGAAGTCCGACTTCGCGGTCTCGATCCCGGCCTCGACGAACCAGGGGCTGCCGGGCCCGAGGGGTTGGAAGAAGCTGGTGCCGAGCCGGCGCACGTCGCCCAGCTGCAGCTCGGTGCGCCACTCCGCGCCCCAGGAGTTCATCCACGTATGGGTGTGCTGGGCGGTGAGGGAGAAGCGGCCCTCGCCCTGGAAGTCCGAGAGGGCGCGCGCGCCGAAGCGCAGGTAGTCGGGCCCCCAGGGCTTTTCTTGCACGTCCACGACGACGATGCGCCGCCCGTGCTCCAGGTGCGAGCGGACCTCGACGCGCTCGAAATCGCCCGAGCCGTGCAGCGTGCGTGCGCCCGCCGCGAGTTGCTCTTCGGTCGCCGGGCTGCCGGGCGCGATGCCGACGCGATCGCGCAATTGCACCAGCAACGCTTGCGGGTTCACGCGGCGCGTGCCTTCCACTTTCACTTCGGCCACCGAAAGCGGCGGCACGCTCGAGATTCGCGTGCGGCTCGCCTCCCAAGCGGCGTATGCAGCGGGAGGGGCGGCGAGGCGTGCCAGCTGGATCGCGAGGGCGCGTCCCGCCGCCTCGCCGCGGGAGATGATTTCCGCGCCGCGCTTGAAGTCCACGAAAGTAACGCCGGTGAGGTCCGGGGAGATGAGGAGGTCGCGCGGGCCCAACGCGGCAAGCGAGATGCCGACGTTCTGCTCGGTGAGGATGTTGATCA
>JANMHV010000107.1:0-22889 GCA_031375445.1 Burkholderiales bacterium
GCCAATGGCCTGAAGAAGGCCGGCATCGAGATCGATCGCAAGGTCCTCGCGGACCTGGCGGTGCTCGACAAGGCTGCCTTCGGCAAGATCGTCGAGCAGGCCAAGGCGAGCCTCGCGGCCTGAAGACGACGTAAAAAAAGAGGGGGCTCGCAAGAGCCCCTTTTTTTATTCCCGGAAGGTCGGATGCAACAACTCGAACAACTCATCGAAAAGATCCTCGTCGAGGCCTCGGACGCGATCGCCGCGACGTCGAGCGTCGCCGACCTGGAGCAGGCGAAGTCGCGCTTCCTCGGCAAGGCGGGCTCGCTCACCGAGCTGCTGAAGGGCCTGGGCAAGCTGCCGCCGGATGAGAAGCCGCGGGCGGGTGCCGCCATCAACCAGGCCAAGGTGCGGGTGGAAGCGCTGATCCAGGCGCGCCGCGACGCGATCCTCGCCGCCGAGCTCGACCAGCGCCTCGCCGGCGAGGCCATCGATGTGACGCTGCCGGGACGCCGCCAGGCCCCGGGCGGCCTGCACCCGATCGCACGTGCGCAGGAGCACGTGGAGCGCCTGTTCGCCTCGATGGGCTTCGCGGTGGCCGATGGTCCCGAAATCGAGGACGACGAGCTCAACTTCACGGCGTTGCGGATGTTCCCCGACCATCCCTCGCGCAGCATGCAGGATACGTTCTACGTCGCGGGCTCATCGCGGGTCCTGCGCACGCACACCTCGCCGGTGCAGATCCGTTACATGCAGTCGCACAAACCCCCGGTGCGCATCATCTGCCCGGGGCGCGTCTACCGCGTGGACCACGACGCGACGCACTCGCCGATGTTCCACCAGGTCGAGGGCCTGTGGGTGGACGAGGGAGTCAGCCTCGCAGACCTGAAGGGCACAATCACCCAGTTCTGCCGCGCCTTCTTCGAGCGCGACGACATCGGCGTGCGCTTCCGCCCGTCGTACTTCCCGTTCGTGGAGCCGGGGGTGGAGATCGACATGGAGTGGTCGCGCAAGGATGGCGAGGTTTCCTATCTCGAGATCGCAGGTGCCGGCGTGGTACACCCCGACGTGCTGCGCAACGTGGGCATCGACCCCGAGAAGTATTCTGGATTCGCCTTCGGCATGGGGCTCGATCGCCTCGCGATGCTCAAGTACGGCGTGAACGACCTGCGCCTCTTCTTCGAGAACGACATGAAGTTCCTGGGGCAATTCCGATGAGAAACCGTATCCCCACCCTCTCCCCGGCCCTCCCCCAGGGGGGAGGGGGAACATCATGAAAGTTTCCGTGGCGTGGTTGAGGGAGCTGCTCGATATCGGCGACATGCCGGTGGCCGAGCTCGCGCACCGGCTCACCATGGGCGGCCTCGAGGTGGAGGAGGTGAAGCCGCTCGCCGGCGCCTTCTCCGGCATCGTCGTGGGCCACGTGAAGAGCGTGGGACCGCACCCCAACGCCGACAAGCTGCGCGTGACCGAGGTGGATGCGGGCACCGGCGAGCTGCTGCAGATCGTCTGCGGCGCGCCCAACGTGGCGCAGGGGCAGAAAGTGCCCTGCGCGGTGGTCGGCGCGAAGCTGCCCCCCGGTGCGGATGGCAAGCCGTTCGAGATCAAGCGCGCGAAGCTGCGCGGCGTGGAATCCAACGGCATGCTCTGCTCGGCGCGTGAGCTGGGCCTTTCCGACGACCACGGTGGCCTGCTGGTGCTGGATGGCGCGGCGCCGGTCGGGGCCGACGTGCGCTCGGTCCTGGGACTCGACGACACCTACCTCACCCTCAAGCTCACGCCCAATCGCGGCGATTGCCTGTCGATGCTCGGCATCGCGTGCGACGTGGCGGCGATCACGGGCCGCGCGCTGAAGGTAGCGCCAGTGCCGGCGGTGAACCCCACCATCGGAGACCGCCGCGAGGTGTCGATCGCGGCCCCGGGCGCGTGCGGGCAGTATTTCGGCCGCGTGATCCGCGGCATCGATCCCGCGGCGGCCTCGCCCGAGTGGATGGTGCGACGCATCGAGCGAGCGGGCCTGCGCCCCATCAGCGCGCTGGTCGATATCACCAACTACGTGATGCTCGAGGCGGGCCAGCCGATGCACGCCTTCGACCACTCGAAGCTGCAAGGGGACATCGGCGTGCGTTTCACCCAGCCCGGCGAGCGCCTGAAGCTCCTGAACGACCAGGTGGTTGAACACCGCCCGGGCCTGCTGGCCATCACCGACGCCACCGGTCCCGTGGCGCTGGGAGGGGTCATGGGCGGGCATGCCACGATGGTCGGGTCCGAGACCCGGGACGTGTTCTTCGAATCCGCCTTCTTCCACCCCGAAGCGGTGCAGGGCAGGGCGCGGGAACTGGCCCTCTCGAGCGACGCGGCCTATCGCTACGAGCGCGGGGTCGACTTCGCGGGTAGCCGTGGAGCGTTGGAGCGCGCCACCCAGCTCACCCTCGAGATCTGCGGCGGCCAAGCCGGGCCCATCTCCCACGCACAGGGCACGTTGCCCGCCCGTCCTGCCGTCACGGTACGTCCGCGGCGGGTGCGCGCCCTGCTGGGCTACGAGGTGGGGGATGCCCGCATCCAGGAGATCCTCGAGCGGCTCGCGTGCCGGCCGCAAGGCGAGGGCGAGGCGCTGCGCGCCACGCCGCCGTCCTGGCGCTTCGACCTCGCCATCGAGGAGGACTTCGTCGAGGAGGTCGCCCGCGTCCACGGCTACGAGCACGTGCCCGACGTTGCGCCGCGTGCCAGCGCGCCGATGCTGCCGTTCCACGAAGGCGAACGCACCCGCTTCGACCTGCGGCACCTGCTGGCCGCCCTGGGCTACCAGGAGGTGGTCAACTACAGCTTCGTCCCCGAGGAGTGGGAGATCGACTTCTGCGGGATGCGCGAGCCGGTGCGCCTCGCAAACCCGATCGCGAGCCAGATGAGCGTCATGCGCACCTCGCTCATCGGTGGCCTGGTCCAGACCCTGCGCTATAACCTCAACCGCGGCGAGCCGCGCGCGCGCCTGTTCGAGATCGGCCGCTGCTTCCTGGGGGAGGAGGCGGACCTCGCGGTCCAGCCTGAGCGCATAGCAGGCCTCGCCTACGGCGGCCGGCGCCCCGAGCAATGGGGCGAAACCCACTCCGCAGCCGATTTCTTCGACGCCAAGGGCGACGTGGAGGCGCTGGCGGCCGGCCTGCCGCTGGAGTTCGTGGGCGCCCCCCATCCGGCCTGCCATCCGGGACGAAGCGCCACCGTTCGCTTCGAAGGCAAGCCGATCGGCTGGGTCGGGGAGCTTCATCCCCGGCTGCAGCAAAAACTGGAGCTTCCGGCGGCCCCGGTGCTCTTCGAGCTCGATACCGCGGCACTGCTCGCGGGGGATTTTCCCCGCTTCCAGGGCCTTTCCAGGATGCCGGTCGTGCGCCGCGACCTGGCCCTCCTGGTGGCCGATGAGGTGCCCGCAGGCGACCTCCTGGCTGCCGTCCGGGGGGTGGTTCCGGCCTTCGTCCGGGGGGTGGAAGTGTTCGACCAGTACCGGGGAAAAGGGGTCGAGCCCGGCAAAAAAAGCCTTGCCCTACGGATAGTTATGCAGGATACTGACAGGACTTTGACAGATACGGAAGTGGAGGCGGTAGTGGCCTCCGTCCGCGAGCAGCTCCTCAAACAATTCAAAGCCCAGCCGCGCACGTGAAAGACAAGGTCACCCTCACCAAGGCCGAGCTGGCCGACCTCATGTTCGAGAAGGTCGGCTTGAACAAGCGCGAGGCCAAGGACATGGTCGAGTCGTTTTTCGAGGAGATCCGGATTGCCCTGGAACGGGGCGAAATGGTGAAGCTTTCCGGTTTCGGGAACTTCCAGCTCCGGAAAAAGCCCCAAAGACCGGGGCGCAACCCGAAGACCGGGGAGGAAATTCCCATCACCGCGCGGCGCGTCGTCACCTTTCACGCGAGCCAAAAGCTGAAGAGCCTGGTGGAGAAGTCCTTCAATGGTCACGGAGAACCTGGCAACGAATGACCTCCCGGCAATCCCCGCCAAGCGCTATTTCACGATCGGCGAAGTAAGCGAGTTGTGCGGGGTGAAGCCCCATGTGCTCCGGTACTGGGAGCAGGAGTTCACTCAACTCAAGCCCCTGAAGCGGCGGGGCAACCGGCGTTATTACCAGCACCATGAAGTGCTGCTGATCCGCCGCATCCGCGAGCTCCTCTACGAACACGGCTTCACCATCAACGGCGCCCGCAACCGCCTCGAGGAGCCCGGCATGGGCCCCCCGGCGATGAAGACCATGACGGTGCCCCAACCCATCTCCCCGGGCAGCATCCGCAAGGAACTGAAAAGCATCCTCAAGATGCTCGAGCGGTAGTTTTTTCGCTGGTAACCCGACGCAACCTCGTGATGTAAGGGATGCACCCTTCGTGGACGTAGTCCCGGGCCCAATCTCCAGCTATAATCACAGGCTCGGTCGGGGCGTAGCGCAGCCTGGTAGCGCACCTGCATGGGGTGCAGGGGGTCGTAGGTTCGAATCCTATCGCCCCGACCAAAGTTCTCGTGGAAATAGCCGCCTCGCGCGGCTATTTCCTTTTGCGGGACTCACTCGATGACGCAACCCGCGCCGGAGCCTTCGGCCCGCGCGCTTCCCATCGACGCCGACATGTTTCGCCGCCTGGTGGAGGGCGTGCGCGACTACGGGATCTTCATCCTCGACGACCGGGGCTTCGTGCGCACCTGGAACGAGGGCGCGCGGCGCATCAAGGGTTACGAGGCCGCTGAGATCATCGGAAAGCATTTCTCGACCTTCTACACGCCCGAGGCGGTTCGCAACCGCTGGCCCGACCGCGAGCTGCAGGAGGCCGTCCGGCAGGGCAGCTTCGAGGACAACGGCTGGCGGGTTCGCCGCGACGGCACGCGCTTCTGGGCCAACGTGATCATCACGGCGCTGCGCGACGATGCGGGCGCGCTCATCGGCTATTCCAAGGTCACGCGCGACCTGACGGAGCGGCGCGAGGAGGAGGAGCGCCTGCGCCATAGCGAGGAGCGCTTCCGCCTGCTGGTCGAGAACGTGCAGGACTACGCCATCTTCCTTCTCGACCCTTCAGGCAACGTCGTGACCTGGAACGGCGGCGCGCAGCGCATCAAGGGCTACGCGGCGAGCGAGATCGTCGGCCGCCACTTCTCGGTCTTCTACCCCCCGGAGGCCCTCGCGAGGAATTGGCCCGCCGAGGAGTTGCGCCGCGCGACGGCGGTGGGCCGGCTGGAAGACGAGGGCTGGCGCGTTCGCAAGGACGGCACCCGCTTCTGGGCCAACGTGGTGATCACGGCGCTGCGCGACGGCAACGGCGAGCTGCGGGGCTTCTCGAAGATCACGCGTGACCTGACCGAGCGCCGCGCCCACGAGGAGCGCCTGCGGGAAAGCGAGGAGGGCTTCCGGCTGTTGCTGGAGGGCGTCGAGGACTACGCGATCTTCATGCTGGACGAGGGGGGCCTGATCCGTTCCTGGAATGCCGGTGCGCAGCGCATCCTCGGGTACGGCGCCTTCGAGGTGGTGGGGCAGTCCTACGAGCGCTTCTTCCAGCCGCGGGACCGGGATTCGGGCCTCGCCGATGCGCACTTGCGCCAGGCGCTCTTGAACCGCCGCGCCGAGGATCGCGGGTGGCGCGTGAGGAAGGACGGCACCAGCTTCTTCGCCGAGGTCTTGCTCACCCCGCTGCACGATTCGAGTGGCCAGCAGCGCGGTTTCGCGGTGGTGATCCGCGACCTCTCCGACAGGAAGCGCATGGAGGACCTGGAAGTCCAGGGTCGCCACCTCACCGAGTTCCTCGCCATGCTCGCCCACGAGCTTCGCAATCCGCTGGCGCCGATCCGCAACGCCCTGGGCATCATCGCCGTGAACCGCGACCTGCCGCCTCAGGTGGCGTGGGCCCACGCGGTGATCGAGCGGCAGAGCGCGCACCTCACGCGCCTCGTGGACGACCTGCTTGACGTAAGCCGCATCACGCGCGGCAAGCTGCGGCTCCAGACCGGCCCCGTGGACATGGGCGACATCGTCACGCGCTCGATCGAGAGCGCGCGCCCCTTGATCGACGCGCGCAGGCATCGCCTCCACGTCGCCCCGCCCACGGAGCCGCTCGCCGTGCATGGCGATGCCACTCGGCTCACGCAGGTGGTGTCGAACCTTCTGAACAACGCGGCCAAGTACACCCCCGAGGGGGGCGACATCTGGATCGCCGCGGCGCGCGTGCGCCACGAAATCATCGTGACCGTGCGCGACAACGGGGCGGGCATCCCGCCGGAGATGCTCGCCGGCGTCTTCGACCTCTTCGCGCAGGGCGAGCGCACCATCGACCGCGCCGAGGGCGGCCTGGGCATCGGGCTCACGCTCGCCCGCCGCATCGTGGTCCTGCACGGGGGCTCCGTCGAGGCGCGCAGCCCCGGCCCCGGGCTGGGCTCGGAGTTCGAGGTGCGCTTGCCGCGGCTGCGCCCGAATGCGATAGAATCCGCCGCATCCGACCGGGAGAGCGCGTCGCCCGCGACGCCGCCGAAGGGGTAGCACCCGCAAACTCTCAGGCAAAAGGACCGGTCGGAACCGGAAATAACTTCCGGACTCTGGAGAGAGGCGGTCATCCGCCCACCGAAGGGGCGCGCGATCCGGTGAACGGATCGTAATCTCTCAGGTACCAAGGACAGAGGGGTCGTGGGGCGCGACGCGCCTGCACGGCCCTTCCCGTTCCTGGCCACCGGAGAATCGCGTTGCTGAAGACCACGCCCCTCAATGCCCTGCACCGCGCCGCCGGCGCCCGGATGGTCGATTTCGGCGGCTGGGACATGCCGGTCCACTACGGCTCCCAGATCGAGGAGCACCACGCGGTGCGCCGCGATGCCGGTCTTTTCGACGTGGCCCACATGCAGGTGGTAGACGTGGAGGGGCCGGGCGCGCGCGATTTCCTGCGTTCCGCCCTCGCCAACAACGTCGACAAGCTCAGGGTCGCGGGCAAGGCGCTCTACAGCTGCATGCTGACGCCCGCGGGCGGCGTGGTCGACGACCTCATCGTCTATTTCCTCCGCGAGGATTTCTTCCGCCTGGTGGTGAACGCGGGCACCGCCGAGAAGGACGTTGCCTGGCTTGCGGACCAGCTCGCGGCCTCCGGCGCCCAAGCGCGCCTTGTGCCGCGGCGCGAGCTCGCCATCATCGCGGTGCAGGGGCCGCGCGCCCGGGAGCGCTTCTGGCAGGCCTTCCCCGAGGCGAAAGCCGCCACCGAGGCGCTTGCGCCCTTCAACGCCGCGATGGCGGGCGACCTGATGGTGGCGCGCACCGGCTACACCGGCGAGGACGGTTTCGAGGTGATGGTGCCGGGCGCTCGCGCCGCGGCCGCCTGGGAGGCCCTGGTCGCCGCGGGCGCCCGCCCTGCGGGGCTGGGTGCCCGCGACACATTGCGCCTCGAGGCCGGCATGAACCTCTACGGCCAGGACATGGACGAACAGGTGTCGCCGCTCGACGCGGGCTTGGCGTGGACCGTGGAGCTCGCGAGCCCCAGGGATTTCACCGGCAAGGCCGCGCTCCAGCGCGATGGCCAGCGCCAGGAATTCCTGGGCCTGCTCCTCACCGATGCGGGCGGCGTGTTGCGTGCGCACCAGAAGGTCGTGGCCGCGCGCGGTGAGGGCGAGGTGACCAGCGGCACCTTCTCGCCCACGCTCGGCAAGTCGATCGCATTGGCGCGCCTGCCGCGCGGCACGAAGCCCGGGGACACGGTGAAGGTGATGGTGCGCGACAAGGCGCTCGCCGCCCTCGTCGTGAAGGCCCCCTTCGTGCGCAACGGCAAGATCCTCGTCTCCTGATTTCCCCCCGAAAGGAAGATCCATGAAGCTGCCGAAAGACCTGCGCTACACCGCCACCCACGAGTGGACCCGCCGCGAGCCCGACGGCACCGTGAGCGTGGGCATCACCGACCACGCGCAGGAGCAGCTGGGCGACGTGGTGTTCGTGGAGGCCCCCCAGGCGGGCCGCAAGGTCGCGGCGGGAGAGTCCGTCGGCGTCGTGGAATCGGTGAAGGCCGCCTCGGACATCTATGCCCCGGTGGCGGGTGAAGTGGTGGCGGTGAACGGCGAGCTCTCGGCTTCGCCCGAGCGCGTGAACGAGGATGCGTTCGCCGCGTGGATGTACCGCATCAAGCCCGACAACGCGGCCGACATGGACCGCTTGCTCGATGCCGCGGGCTACGAAAAGTCCGCCGCCGCCGACTGAAGAGCCCCGGAGAACCCATGCCCGATACGCCCGTTCGCACCACGCCCACCACCTCGCTCGCGGAGCTCGAAGACCACGGCGCATTCCAGCGCCGCCATATCGGGCCCGGCCCGGCGGAGGAGCGCGCGATGCTCGAGGTGCTCGGCTTCGCCTCCCGCGCCGAGCTGGTCGATGCGGTGATCCCGGAGTCGATCCGCCGGCGGGGTGCCATGGGGATCGGAGAGCCGCGCACCGAGGGAGAGGCGCTGTCGCGCCTGCGTGCCATCGCCGGGAAGAACCACGTCTTCAAGACGTATATCGGGCAGGGCTACTACGAGACGTACACCCCGGGCGTGGTGCTGCGCAACGTGTTCCAGAACCCGGCGTGGTACACGGCCTACACGCCCTACCAGCCGGAGATCTCCCAGGGCCGGCTGGAGGCGCTGCTCAACTTCCAGACGATGGTGGCGGACCTCACGGCGCTGGACGTGGCCAATGCCTCGATGCTCGACGAGGCGACGGCAGCGGCCGAGGCGATGACGCTGTGCCTGCGTTCGTACCGCGGCGCTTCGAAGACGTTCGCCGTGGCCGACGACGTGCTGCCGCAGACGATCGACGTGGTGCGCACGCGCGCCGCGCCCCTCGGAATCGAGGTCCTCGTAGCCCCTGCGTCGGAGCTCGGGGCGATCGACGCTTTCGCGGTGCTGGTGCAATACCCCGGTGCCGAGGGCGAGGTGCGGGAGTATGCGTCGCTTGCCGCGGCGGCCCATGCGCGCGGTGGCTTCCTCGTGGCCGCTGCGGACCTGCTCGCGCTGGCGCTCCTCAAGCCTCCGGGTGAATGGGGCGCCGACGTGGCCGTGGGTAGCGCCCAGCGCTTCGGCGTCCCGATGGGATTCGGCGGCCCGCACGCGGGGTACATGGCGGTGCGTGATGCGCTGAAGCGCAGCATGCCGGGGCGCCTGGTGGGCGTCACGGTCGATGCCCAGGGCCAGCCCGCCTATCGACTGGCCCTGCAGACGCGCGAGCAGCACATCCGCCGCGAGAAGGCGACCTCTAACATCTGCACCGCGCAGGTGCTGCTGGCGGTGATGGCGTCGATGTACGCGGTCTACCACGGGCCCGAGGGGCTCGAGCGAATCGCGCGGCGCGTCCACCGCCTGGCGGTGGTGCTGCGCGCGGGCATGGCGAAGTTGGGCTTCACCCCCCTCACGCAGGCTTGCTTCGACACGGTGACGGTCGAGGCCGGCGCCCGGCAGGCGGAGGTGGTGACGCGAGCACGCGAATCCCGCATGAACTTCCGCGTGCTCGATGGCGGCCGGCTCGGCGTGTCCCTCGACGAGACCACGACCGCCGCCGACGTGGAGGCGATCCTCGCGGTGTTCGCCGGCAAGGCGCCCGGATTCCGCGCTGCGGATCTCGAGCGCGATGCCGATGCGGGCTTCCCGCCGGCACTCGCGCGCGGCTCCGCCTTCCTCTCCCATCCGGTGTTCAACCGCTACCGGTCGGAGACCGAGATGCTGCGGTACCTGCGGCGGCTGGCCGACAAGGACGTGGCGCTCGACCGCTCGATGATCCCGCTGGGCTCCTGCACCATGAAGCTGAACGCCACCTCGGAGATGATCCCGGTGGGCTGGCAGGAATTCGCGCACATCCATCCCTTCGCCCCGGCCGGCCAGTGGGCCGGGTACCGTGAGCTCATCGAAGGCCTCGAGGCGCGGCTCGCGAAAGCGACCGGCTATGCCGCGGTGTCGTTGCAGCCCAACGCCGGCTCGCAGGGCGAGTACGCGGGCCTCCTCATCATCCGCAAGTGGCACGAGAGCCGCGGCGAGGGCCACCGCCGCGTTTGCCTCATCCCCAGCTCCGCCCATGGCACCAATCCCGCCTCCGCGCAGATGGTGGGTATGCAGGTCGTCGTGGTGGGCTGCGACGACGGCGGCAACGTCGACCTCGCCGACCTCGAGCGCAAGGCCGCCGAGCATGCGAAGGACCTGGCGGCGGTGATGGTGACCTATCCCTCCACCCATGGGGTGTTCGAGGGCGGCATCACCCGGCTCTGCGAGATCGTCCACCGCCATGGCGGCCAGGTGTACGTCGACGGCGCGAACATGAACGCGATGGTGGGGCTGTGCGCGCCGGGCGCCTTCGGTGGAGACGTGTCGCACCTGAACCTGCACAAGACCTTCTGCATTCCCCACGGCGGCGGCGGCCCGGGCGTGGGCCCGGTGGCGGTCGGCGCGCACCTGGCGAAGTTCCTGCCGGGCCATCGCTACCTCGACGCCCCCGATGGCATCGGCGCCGTGTCGGCGGCCCCCTTCGGCAGCGCCTCGATCCTGCCGATCTCGTGGATGTACATCGAGATGATGGGCGACGCGGGCCTCACGGCCGCCACCGAGGTCGCGATCCTCAATGCGAACTACGTGGCACGGCGCCTGGCGCCCCACTACCCGGTGCTGTACTCGGGGCCGAAGGCACTGGTGGCGCACGAGTGCATCCTCGACCTGCGCCCCCTCAAGGAGGGCTCGGGCATCACCGTCGAGGACGTGGCCAAGCGCCTCATCGACTACGGCTTCCACGCGCCGACGATGTCGTTTCCGGTCGCGGGCACGCTGATGGTGGAGCCCACCGAGAGCGAGTCGAAGGGCGAGCTCGACCGTTTCTGCGACGCGATGATCGCGATCCGCGACGAGATTCGCGCGGTGGAGGCGGGCACGATGGATCGCGAGGACAACCCGCTCAAGCACGCCCCCCACACCGCCGCGGTCGTCACCGCCGATCGCTGGGAGCACAAGTACCCGCGCAGCCTCGCCGCCTGGCCGGTCGCGTCGCTGCGCGATGGGAAGTACTGGGTGCCGGTGGGCCGCGCCGACAACGTCTACGGCGACCGCAACCTGGTCTGCTCGTGCCCGCCGATGGCCGACTACGAGTAGTGCTCCCTCTCCCCGTGGGAGAGGGTCGGGGAAATGGTCATCTTTCCGCCGCGAGCGTCTCGAGGTCGTTCACGATCACCGCCGGAACGAGGAACGCCGTCGCGTAGATCTCGCGCACGCGCCCGGCGGGGTCGATCAGGAATACCTTCAGCAGGTGCGTGAACGCCTCGGTTCCCGGGCGGGCCTTCGAGCCCGCCGCCACGCGCAGGTCCTGGCCGAATCCTTCAAGGATGGGATCGAGCGCGGCACGCGAGCGGGTCGTGAGGAAGTGCCATTCCGCGCCCGGGCGTGCCGCACCCATGCGCCGCGCGTAGGCATCCAGCCGGCGCGGCGTGTCGTGCGCGGGATCGAACGACATCGTGACCAGCCGCACGCGCGCCTCGAGCTCCGGGCGGCCGCGCAGCTCCGCGCGCACCGCATTGAACGCCCACGTGGCTCGCGGGCAACCGTCGGGATCCGGGCAGCGCGTGTAGACGAGGCCCAGCAGGGTGAGGCGCCCGCGCGTGAAGTCGGCGAGCGGTCTCGCGTGGCCGTGGGCGTCGAGGACTTCGCCTCCCGGAGCCTCCTGGATGGGCGGCAGCGCGTAGGTCCCCGCGGCGGGCGGCTCGAATTCGGCGCGGGTAGGAGGCGGAGGGCCGTGCGCGCCGGCCCCCGCGGTGGCCAGCGCCGCCAGTGCCGCGCCGAGTGCGCGCCTCAAGCCTTGCGCAGCTTCGCGGTGCCGAACTTCATGTGGTGCGCCCGCCCCAGCTTCTCGGCGGTGAAGTCGATGCCGAACGCGGGCTTCAACGCCTTGCCGTCCCAGGTGTAGCCGCGGATGAACTGCTCGTTGTCGGCGCCGCCCTTGTCCCAGTTGGCGAGCAGCGACGAGGTGATGTAGACGCGCTTGCCATCCCAGCTCTGGGAAATCATGTTCACCTGCTTGCCGGTGGCGAGCTCGTAGGTCTGCTTCGGCGCCTCGGGATTGGTCATGTCGAAGTAGCGCGTCTTGCCGTCCATGAAGGTGTTGACCCACAGGCCCTTGCCGTCGGCGGTGATGCTGATGTCCACGGGCAGCGGGATCTTGGCCGGGTCGCCGATGGTGCCGACCTCCTTCGATACCCATTTGCCGCCCTCCTGCTTCACCAGCCACAGCTTCGAGGTGAGTGCTGCGGCGGTGACGGCCCAGTTGTCCCCCTTGGCGAGCGACCAGCGGATCTCCAGCGGGCCGCCGGGCACCGCGAGCACCTGTTTCGGCTTCATCGCCTTCAGGTCCCACACCACCATGGTGTTGCCGAAGTTCTTCATCGCCTCGCCATCCTTGATCAGCTCGCCGAGCGGGCGCATGTAGTTCTTGTAGCCGGCGAAGCTGGAGGTGAGGAGGGCGTTCTTGGCCGGGTTGATGGCGATGTCGTAGCCGTAGCCGTCGCCGCCCTCGGCCGTGGGCATCGGGATCGACGAGACGAAGTCGCCCTTGTTGTTGAACGTCGCCATCCCGGTCTTGCCGCCCTTGTCGGCCACGTTGGAGAGGTTGCCCACGAGCATGCGGCCCGGCATCGCGTAGAACGTGTGCGGCCCCAGCCATCCCGACTTCTCGCCGAGGTTCGCGATCGTCTTCACGAGCTTGGGCTTCGCGGGGTCGCTCGCGACGTCGAAGACGAAGATGTTGTTGCTGGAAAGGCCGCCTGCCCAGAGGTAGCGGCGATCGTCGGTGAAGCCCATGTGGTGCGCTTCGCCGCGCTCGCCCACGGAGGCCGTCGCGACCACCTTGCCGTAGCTCTTCGACTTCGGGTTCACGTCGACCGTCACCAGCTTGTCCTGGCCGTCGCCCAGGCCTTCGACGCCGAGCGTCCAGACGTAGACGAAGTCTTCCTGCCCCTTGATCAGGTGGGCCATGTAGGGCGAGTTGCAGGTCTCGTCGGCGGAAGCAGCGGCGGGAACGAGGCAAGCGGCAGCAAGAAAGGGGGCGAGGATGCGCCCCAGGAAAGCGGATGCCATTGGAACCTCCGAGATTTTTGGTGGGCCGGGACCTGCGATCCCTGCAGGCTACTCCCGGTGACGGGCAGAGGCTAGGGCCGCAACCCGAAGAGCGTGGCGGCATTGCGCCAGGCCACAGCCTCCGCCGCCTCGCGCGGCAGCTCCCCCAGCCAGCGCCGGTATTCGCCCATGATCGTGGGGTAGCTCGCCCAGCGCTCGTTCACCCAAGTGTCGGAGCCCAGCAGGAATCGCGTGGGATGGCGCGCGAAGAGCGCCTTCCACTCCGGGGCGAGCCCGGCGGCGCCCGCCACGTCCGAGCGATAGGACAGCTCGCCCCAGAGCGCCGGGTACTTGCGCAGCATCTCCTCGACGCGCGGGAGCGGCGTGGTGAAGCCGGTGTGCGCCCAGATCACGCGCGCCTTCGGGTTGTGCGCGAAGATCACCTCGATCGCCTCGTCGTCGCTGTGCGCGTGCAGCACCAGCCCCTTCGCGACGGAGAAATCCACGATCTCCTTCAGCACCGGCGTGTCGGCGGCCTTGCCGTGCACATGGAACTCGCCGATGCCCTTGTAGTAGCCGCGCTTCTCCTCCGCCACGATCATCGCGTGGATCTCGCGGTTGTCCTGCCACGTGCCGTAATCGGCACGGGTGCGGTAGACGCGGATGAAGGGCACGATCTCGACGCCGAGGGCGGGATTGGCGCGCCGCGCCTCGAAGAGCGCGCGCGTGCCGTCGTTGGGGCGGCTGTTGGCGAGCACCGCGCGCACGCCGTTCTTGCGGAAGAGCTCGAACACGCTGCCGACGGAATAGGGCGCCTGCGCTTCCTCGTTGTAGTGCAGGTGGGCGTCGAAGATCGGACCGCCGTAGGGCTCCGCTCCCGTGGCGAGCGTGCAGGCGCAGAGAAGCCCCGCCGCGAGCCGGGCCCTCATGCCCAGCGCCAGAAGTCGCCGCGCTCGTCCATGAAGGCGCGGGCGAGCACCTGCTGGTGCACCTCGGTCGCGCCGTCCACGAGGCGCGCCTGGCGTGCGTAGCGGTAGATCCACTCGAGTGGCGTGTCCTTGGAGTAGCCGCGTGCGCCGCAAAGCTGGATCGCGGTGTCGGCGCACAGGTGCAGCGTCTCGGAGACGTGCATCTTCGCCATCGAGATCTCCTTGCGCGCGAAGTCGCCCTTGTCGAGGAGCGTCGCCGCCTTCATCGTGAGCAGCCGCCCGATCTCTATTTGCATGGCGCAGTGGCCGAGCTTCATCTGCACCGATTCGCGGTCGGCGAGCTTGCGGCCCTGGGTCTCGCGCTCGGAGACATAGTCGCCCGCCACGTCGAGCGCGCGCCGCGAGAGCCCCAGCCAGCGCATGCAATGGGTGAGGCGCGCGGTGCCCAGGCGGATCTGCGTGACCTTGAGCCCGTCGCCCACGTTCATGAGGCGGTTCTCGTCGGGGATCTCGAGGCCGTCGAACTCGAGCTCGCAATGGCCGCCGTGCTCTTCGGGACCCATGATCGGGATGCGCCGCACGATGCGCCAGCCCGGCTGGTCGCGGTCGAACAGGAAGGCGGTGAGTCCCCTCCTCGGGTCGTCGGAGGTCTTGGCCACCACGATGAAGTGCTTCGCCACCCCCGCGCCGGTGATGAACCACTTGCGGCCCTCGATGCGCCAGGTGTCGCCGCGCTTGGTCGCCGTGGTGAGGATCATCGAGGGGTCGGAGCCCCCGCCCGGGTGCGGCTCGGTCATCGCGAAGGCGGAGCGCACGCGGCCATCGACGATCGGCTGCAGCCAGCGCTCCTTCTGGGCCTCGGTTCCGATCTTCTGCAGCACGATCATGTTGCCGTCGTCGGGTGCCGCGCAGTTGCACACCACGGGGCCGAAGAGCGAGTAGTTGAGCTCCTCGTAGCAGGCCGCCATGGTGGAGATGTCTAGGCCCTGGCCGCCGCGCTCCACCGGCATCTGCGGCGCCCACACGCCGGCCTCCTTGGCGCGGTTGCGCAGGTCCTGCAGCAGCTCCTCGCGGATGTTGTCGTGCTCGTCGAAGGATTCGGGCGTGTGGTCGTAGGGCAGCACGTGCTCGCGCACGAAGGCGCGGAAGCGGTCGCGGTGCTTCTTCGCGGCGGGGGAGAGGGTGAAGTCCATCAGAGCGAGTTCACGAGATGGCCGCCGTCGACCACGACAACGCTGCCGGTCATGTAGCTCGAGGCCTCCGAGGCGAGGAGGAGGAGGGCGCCGTCCAGGTCGGACGCCTTGCCGATGCGACGCTGCGGCACGCGTTTCACCATCGCCTGGCCCGCTTCGGTGGCGAAGAAGCCGCTGTTGATCTCGGTCTCGACGTAGCCGGGGGCGATGGCGTTCACGCGGATGCGATGGCGCGCCCACTCGAGTGCCAGCGCCTTGGTCACCTGGATCAGCGCCGCCTTGGCCGCGGTGTATGCGAGGAGTGCGGTCGCCTGGCGCAACCCCAGCACCGAGGCGATGTTGATGATGGTGCCGGGCCGGCCCTCGGCCACGAGCGCCTTCGCCGCCGCCTGCGCCACTCGCCACGCACCGTCGAGATTGGTGCCCATCACGCCGCGCCAGTCTTCCTCGGTGAGCTGGAGTGCGGCCTTGGTCTGCGCCACGCCCGCATTGTTGACCACGATGCCCGGGGCGCCCGCCACGGCGATCGCCTCGCGGAAGCCCGACTCGACCGAAGCGGGGTCGGAGACGTCCATCGCGATGGCGTGGGCCTTGCCCCCGTCGCGCAACACCTCGGTCACCAGCGCCTGGAGCCGGTCGGTGCGGCGTGCGGCGACGATCACGGTGGCGCCCGCGGAGGCGAGGGTGCGCGCGAAATGGTTGCCCAGGCCGCTGGAGGCGCCGGTCACCAGGGCCACCTGGCCCCGCACGTCGAAGAGCGTTGCGACGGAAGTCATGGATTGCCTTTGGCCTCGAGGATTCGGGGGTTGCTCACGGCGAGCCGCGCGCGGGTGAGGTCGCGCAATGTCTCGCGCAACAGGGCGGCTTGCCCCGGCTCGTCATGCTCCCCGGCGCGGATACCCCGTGAGAGGCGGCGGGTGTCCAGCGTCGCGGAGGGACCGCGTGCAAGCTCCCGCGCGGCGATCGCCATCGCATTGGCGACCATGCGGGCGGCATAGCGCTCGGCATCGGGCAGCTTAGGCAGCAACTTTTCGAGTAGCTCGTCGCGGGCGACGCGCAGCAACTCGGCGCCCGCGGGTTCGACTTTCATGCGTCCTCCGTGAGGTCGAGGATTTCCCATTCCAGCTCGGGAACGATGTGCGCGGTGAGGGCGAGCTCGAGCGATGATTGGGCGCCGGAGCGATGGCGCTCGGCTTGCTGCAGCGCGATCACCGCCCAGCGGATGTGCGCCATGACTTGCCAATAGCGGGTCTCACCCAGCGTGACTCTCCGGCCGCCGGCGCCCGCATAACCTTCGAGGAAGGCCTCCGCCGGGCCGATGCCGCCCGCGACACGCGCGGCCTGGCCGAAGCGCCAGCAGCGCGCGAAGAACCAGCCGATGTCCTCGAGGGCATCGCCCCAGCCAGCGAACTCCCAGTCGAGCACGGCGGCAAGGCGGCCTTCGTGTACGAGATAGTTGCCGGTGCGATAGTCGCGATGCAGCAGCACGCTTTCCACTGCGCCCCCCGCATGGCGCTCGCACCAGCGCAGACCCCACTCGAGCACCGGATTCACGCCCGAGGCACCGAGGGAATCCAGGCTGGAGCGGTACGCAGCCACGCGCTCGTGCGAAGGTTGCGGGGGAGGGCTGCCCAGAAAGGGAAGATCCGACGCCAGCGGCTTCACCTGGTGCAGCCGGGCGAGGTTCTCGCCCAGGTCGGCCGCGAGGCGATCGCGATCGGGTACCAGAGTGTCGTCCTTCACCAGGCGATGCCCGGCCGCCGCCCCGGCCACGCGCTCCATCACGAAAAACGAAGGCAGGGGCGGGTCTTCGCAGAGCCAAAGCGGCCGCGGCACGCGCACTCCCGCAGCATGGACAGCGGTGAGCAGCGCGAACTCCTGCGCACGCGAGTGGCTTGCGGCGACGGCCGAGGGCGCGTCGCTGCGAACCACCCAGCGATGAGTGCCCGCGCAAGGGCCGCCTGCGATTTCAACAGTGACGCCGACGTTCTCCTGGATCGCCCCGCCGGAGAGTCGTTCCCACCCCGTCATGGAAACGACATCCCCACCCGTGACCTGCCCCAGGAAGCGCTGTACGCGATCGCGCAGATCGGTGACGGGAATGTCCATTTCGGAATTCTATTGCGTTTTAACGGTGCGGCTGGCTCATCCCCATTGCCCGCGGGATCCGACCCGTCCTCGGGCTGGCGTGCGTGGCACAATCCGTGGATGCGCCGCTTCCTGGCATTCTTTGCGTTTCTTCCGGCCTTCGCTGCCCATGCGCAGATGGCCGGGTGGACGCCCGAACTGCTACGCAGCTTCACGGCCAGTTGCCGCGAGGCGATCGTGGACAATGCACTTCGCGACGCCGCGGCAAGGAACAACGCGGCACTCGACACCATTACGAGACAGAGGCGGGCAGAGTTCGAGAAGGCGATCGAGCCGTGGTTGAAGCCCTGCGCATGCCTTGCGGATCGCGTGTCGTCGAAATGGACGTTCGCCGACTACACCGCGAATCAGAACAGGTACCAGCCCGAGATTCAGGGGTTTTTCAAGAGCGGCCCATGTGCCGTCGTGGTGCCGAAGCGCAGCCCATGAAGCCGGCGACGGGTTCGAGACAGACCCTGATGAATCGCTGCCGCGACGTTCTTGCAGTGCTGGGCAATCGGGATCCGGAACGGAAGCCGGGCTGGCCGCTCGGGCTTTCAGCGCCGACCACTGACTTCAGCGCGGACGCAGCCATATGGACCAGGTGGTTATGGAACCGGTTCGCGAGACCTCGCAACTGCTGCATCCTGGTCGGAATTCTTCTCATCGCCTACGCCCTTTTCGGGTATTCCCGCGGCGCGATCCTGGTGTTCACCGGAAACGACGCCGGCCTGCAGTATGCATACGACGAGCAGGCCACCTGGGCGGCTTTCGGCTACGCATCGATGGCTGTCGGAACCTTCATCCTTGCGGGGTTGCGTGAGTCGAGGCGCCCTTCAAGCTCGGCCGGTGATTTTTCGCACCATGCCATCTTCGGCATAGTTTTCTTTTTGATCGGTATCGTTTTGGCGTGTTTCAGAACTCCCGGCTGAAGGTAGGCGGTCAAGAGTCTGGCCCTCGCGCGATTACTGGATGTTCGCCCGCTCCGATTCCGTGAGCAGCGCCTTTTCCGGCGAGCAACCGAAAGCCTTCGCGAAGCGACAGCACGGTCGCCGCCGGGCGCGCCGCCGCGACCGCCGGGATTCACCGTTTGTCACGGTATAATTTTCACCTCGCATGCGTATCCTCCTATCGAACGACGACGGCTACTTCGCCCCGGGGTTGGCCGCCCTCGCGGAGGGGCTCGCCCCCTTGGGCGAGATCACCGTGGTGGCCCCCGAGCGCGACCGCAGCGGGGCCTCCAACTCCCTCACGCTCGATCGGCCGCTCCTCCTCGCCAAGGCCCACAACGGCTTCCTGTACGTGAACGGCACGCCGACCGATTGCGTCCACATGGCGGTCACGGGCCTGCTGGACTTCGAGCCCGACATCATCGTTTCCGGCATCAACAGCGGCTCGAACATGGGCGATGACACGCTCTATTCCGGCACCGTCGCGGCGGCCACCGAGGGCTACCTCCTCGGCATCCCCGCCATCGCGGTGTCGCTCGTGAGCCGCGAGTTCCGCCACTACGCCACCGCCGCCCGCGTTGCGCGAGACCTGGTGGAGCGCGTGACGCGCGCGCCGTTCGGAGCGCCCGTGCTCCTCAACGTGAACGTGCCGGACCTCCCCTACGAGGAGCTGAAGGGCACCGAGGTCACGCGGCTGGGCCGACGCCACAAGGCGCAACCGGTGGTGGCGGGCAAGAATCCGCGCGGCGAGACCGTCTACTGGGTCGGGCCCGCGGGCGCCGCGCGCGAGGCGGGCCCCGGCACCGATTTCAACGCGGTGGAGCGCGGCATGGTCTCCGTGACGCCCCTGCAGGTGGACCTCACCTACGCCGACCAGATGCCGATCCTCGCCGAGTGGATGCGCAAGTGAGCGCGCGCGACGGCATCGGGATGACCTCCGAGCGCACGCGCCTCAGGATGGTGGAGCTGCTGCGCAAGGAAGGCATCGTCGACAACCGCGTGCTGAACGCCATGGCGGAGATCCCGCGCCACCTGTTCGTGGACGAGGGCATCGCCTCCCGCGCCTATGAAGACGTGGCGCTGCCCATCGGCCACGGCCAGACCATCTCCAGCCCCACCATCGTGGCGCTGATGACCCAGCTGCTGCTGGAGAAGCCGACGATGAGCAAGGTGCTCGAGATCGGCACCGGCTGCGGCTACCAGACCGCGGTGCTCGGCAAGCTGGTGAAGGAGGTCTACACCCTCGAGCGCATCGCCCCCCTGATGGACAAGGCCCGGCGCCACCTTCGCGACCTGAGGTACTACAACGTGCGCTACAAGCATGCGGATGGACATGGCGGCTACCTCGAAGGCGCGCCCTACGACGGCATCCTGATGACGGCCTCGGCCACCTACATCCCGGAGGCCCTCAAGCAGCAGCTCGCCGTCGGCGGGCGGCTGGTGCTGCCCGTCGGCATCGAAGACCAGTGGCTGTGGGTGGTCGATCGGACCGACAAGGGCTTTGTCGAGCAGAAGCGCGCCGCGGTGCGCTTCGTGCCGCTCCTGCCGGGGCTCGCGTGATGCGCGCGCTGCTCGTCGTGGTGCTCGCGCTCGCGCTGGCCGGCTGCGCTTCGCGCCGTCCCGCCCCGGTCGTGGATCGCGTCGCACCGGTCGAGGCGGCGCCACCCGTGGTGGAGGCGCCCCGCGCGCCGGAGCCTGCCGCCGCGCCGCCCCTCCCCACGTATACCGTGAAGCGCGGCGACACCATGGTCGGCATCGCGCTGCAGTTCGGGCTCGATTACCGCGAGCTCGCCGCGTGGAACAACATCACGAACGTGAACGCGATCCGCGTGGGCCAGGTGCTGGTGGTGGCGAGGCCCGCCGGCGCGCCTGCCATGCCCCTGGGGCCGGTAGCGACGCCGCTTGCCTCCTCGGGCCCGATCATCGAGGCACGCCCGCTTTCGAACTCGCCGGTGGCGAAGGTCGAGCCACGGGGAGAGAAGTTGCCGTTCTCGGATCGTGCGCTGGCGCAACTGGGCTCGCCGCCGGCGGGCGAGGCGCCCGCCCCGGTGGAGCCGGTGCCGGCCCCGCCCGTCGCCACGCCTCCACGCCCCGCGCCGCCCCCGGTGGCGGAGGCGGAGCGTCCCTCGGGCACCGATAGCGAGGACATCGACTGGATGTGGCCGGTGAAGGGCAAGGTGCTGGCCGCGTTCACCGAAGCGACCAAGGGAGTGGACATCGGCGGGCGCAAGGGCGCTCCGGTCCTTGCCGCCGCCTCCGGCCGCGTGGTCTACGCCGGGGCGGGGCTGCGCGGCTACGGCAAGCTCGTCATCATCAAGCACAACAACACGTGGCTCTCCGCCTATGCGCACAACGAGAACGTGCTGGTGAAGGAGCAGCAGGATGTCCGCCGCGGGCAGAAGATCGCCGAGATGGGCTCCACCGACACCGACCAGGTGAAGCTGCACTTCGAGGTGCGCCGCCAGGGCAAGCCCGTAGACCCCGCGAAGGTCCTGCCCTCTATGTAGCGAGCGCGGCGAGGTCCCACTCGCCGTCCGGGCGCTGGCGCACCACCCGCGCCCCGGGAAACCAGGGGGACCGCTCCCCCGCCATACCCCAGCGCCACTCCGGCGGAAACGGCACCAGCACCGTCGAGGGCCCGCCGAGCCCGGCCCGCAGGTGGGTGTTGGCGTTGCTCACCCCTACCAGGGCGGCCGCTGCGGCCAGGACGTGCAGCATCGCCTCCAGGTCCTCGTTGGCAGCGCTCCAGTCCGCCACCGGCGCCCCCAGGGCCTCCTCCAGGCGCTCCCGCTCTTCGGGCCGGGGATGGCGCTGGATCGATACCCACGGGCCCGCACGCCCCCTCAGGGCGCTCCCCAGGGCCTCCGGTGCGATCTCCTTCAGCCGAGTCCGCGCGGGACCCGTCGACTGCACGCCACCCCGCCAGGCCAGCGCCTTGAACCCGGGGGCCACGGCGTCCATGAATCCCGGAGATGGTCCGGGGGCGGGCGCGAGCGGCAGCGGTGGCGGCAGGGCCGCGGAATCATCGGCTCCGAGGAGCAGGGGCAGGTCGCCGACGAAGGCCGGCTCGAATCCCGGCGCCCCGGCCCCTGGCGCGCCCAGGCCGCCCTGGAAGAGCCCGGTACGCGCCAGCATGGGGTGGAGGCGCGTATCGCCGCGGAAGGCCAGCACCACCCCGCGCCGGGCCAGCATCGGGGCGAAGCGCAGGAAGAAGAGCACGTCGCCGATGCCCTGCTCGGACATGAGCGCGATGCGTCGTCCGGCCTGCACTCCGGCTAGCGACGATTCCGACATCCCGGGCGGCGTGGTGGCAAGCCCCTGGGCAAGGAGCCGCCAGCGATAGTGGTGCCAGCCCGCCGCGAATTCTCCCTGGGTCAGCAACACGCGGGCGAGGTTCTGGTGCGCCGCTGCGAAGGCGGGCGCGCGGCCGATAGCCCCTGCGTAGGCCTCGCGCGCCTCGTCGCAGCGGCCCAGGTCCTCGAGGGCAAGGGCCAGGTTGTTGAAGGCCTCGGCCCAGGCGGGATCCGCAGTGAGCGCACGGCGGAATGCGGCCACGGCTTCATCCGCGCGGCCCGTATCCCGCAGCAGGAGGCCGAGATTGTTGTGGAAGTCGGCGACGCTGTCGTCGGCGGCGATCGAGGCCCGCAGCGCCTCTTCCGCCGCCACCACGTCCCCGCGCTGCCACGCCACCATGCCGAGGTAGTGCGTGGCGACCGCGTGGCCCGGAACCAGCGCCAGCACCTGGGCGTAGCCGCGCGCGGCTTCGTCGATGGCTCCGCGGCGATGGGAGGCGAGGGCGCGCTCGAGGATCGCGGCGAAGCCGTCGGCGCGCCCGGCGGCGAGGCTCCCGTGGCACTCCTTGTAGCGCCTGCCGCTGCCGCAGGGGCAGGGGTCGTTGCGCCGGATCGAGCCGGTCACGCGACGCGGAACTCCCGCACGCGCTGCGCGAGGTCGCGCAGCTCCTCGCGCGAGGCGCCGGGACCGTAGCGCGCCTCGACGTAGCGGCGGGTGATCTCTTCCGCGGCCGGACGGGAGGCGGGCTTCTCCCCGGCGACCCGCGCGAGGTAATCGAGCGGTCCCTCGTGGGGCGCGCGCGGCAGTCCCGCGGCGGCGAGCTTGGCGCAGAAACGGTCCCAGGCCACCAGTGCCGCTTCCCGGCGCGGCGGACGGTCGCGCACCAGCAAGCCCAGGGTCACCGCGCCGCCCACGACGCCGGTGGCGATGAGGAGCCAGAAGCCCAGCGTGCGCCAGTCCACCTCGAAGCCCAGGTTGGAGAAGAACTGGCGCTGCTTGTCCATGTTGTAGCCGACCACCCACGACTCCCACTGGCTGTTCAACATCTGCCAGGCGAAGCGCAGGTTGGAGAGGATGCCGAACGCGTCGGCGGCGATGAGCGAGGAGCCGATGCCGATCGGGCCGAGGGCCGCGTTCACGCCGCCTTCAACGCGCATCGGCGAGACCGAGGCGGTGGGGTCCACGCGCACCCACCCTTCGTCCTTCACCCAGATCTCGGTCCATGCGTGCGCGTCGGCCTGGCGCACGACGAGCTCGTTGCTGAGGGGGTTCACCTCGCCGCCCTGGTAGCCCGTGACGATGCGCGCCGGAATGCCCGCCGCGCGCATCAGCACCGCGAAGCTGCCCGCGTAGTGCTC
>JANMHV010000161.1:0-7205 GCA_031375445.1 Burkholderiales bacterium
GCGATGCCCTCACCGAGTGGAACCTGGTGATGGCCACCGCGATCCTCGCGCTGCTGCCCCCGGCGTTGGTGGTGATCCTGATGCAGAAGTGGTTCGTGAAGGGCCTCGTGGAGACGGAAAAGTAGATGGCTGAAATCGTTCTCAAGGACGTGAAGAAGAGCTACACCAAGGCGCTCCAGGTGATCCACGGGGTCAACGTGAACATCGCCGACGGCGAGTTCATCGTGATCGTGGGCCCCTCGGGCTGCGGCAAGTCCACGCTGCTCAGGATGATCGCGGGCCTCGAGACCATCACCGAGGGCGAGATCGCCATCGCCGGCAAGGTGGTGAACGAGGTCGAGCCCAAGGCCCGCTACTTTGCGATGGTGTTCCAGAACTACGCGCTCTATCCGCACATGAGCGTGTACGACAACATGGCGTACGGGCTGCGCATCCGCAAGCTCTCGAAGGAGGACATCGAGACCCGCGTGCAGCGCGCGGCCAAGATCCTCGAGCTGGGCGCCTTCCTCGACCGCAAGCCCCGCGCGCTTTCCGGCGGGCAGCGCCAGCGGGTGGCGATGGGACGCGCCATCGTGCGCGAGCCCGCCGCGTTCCTTTTCGACGAGCCGCTGTCGAACCTGGATGCCAAGCTGCGAGTGCAGATGCGCCTCGAGATCCAGAAGCTGCACCGGGAGCTGCGCACCACCAGCATCTTCGTGACCCACGACCAGGTCGAGGCGATGACGCTCGCCGACCGCATGATCGTGATGAACCTCGGCATCGTCGAGCAGGTGGGCCGCCCCATCGACGTCTACGACGATCCCAACTCCGTCTTCGTGGCCGGATTCATCGGCTCGCCGGCGATGAACTTCGTGCCGGGCACGCGGCAGGGCGACGAGGTGGACCTGGGCGGCGGCATCCGCGTCGCGATCCCGGCGGAGCTGCGCCCCAAGGCGCCCGAGAAGGTGACCGTGGGCGTGCGTCCCGAGCACCTGGTGTCGGGCGAGGCGGCGGGCCCGATGTTCCGCTTCAAGGTCGAGACGGTCGAGGCGCTGGGAGCGGATTCGCTGGTCCACGGCGTGGTCGGCGCCGGCACGCTGGTCGCGCGCGTCGATGGCCACCACACCCCGGGCATCGGCGACTCGATGGTGTTCTCCGTGCGCCCGGGCAAGATCTTCTTCTTCGACACCGCCACGGGCAAGCGCCTCCGGGCATGAGCGGCCCGGACGACCGGCGCCTGGAGGAGCTGTCGCTCAACTCCTCGGCGCCTCCGGGGCAGCTGCTCTACGACGGCTGGATCGTGCGCCTCGCCCCCGGCAAGGCCAAGCGGGCGCGCTCGGTCAACGCCTTCTACCCCTCGGTGCTGCCGCTCGACGAGAAGATCGCCCACTGCCAGGCGCTCTACCGCGGCGCGGGCCTGCCGCTCCTCTTCCGCATGACGCCGTTCTGCCAGCCCCCGGGGCTGGATGGCGAGCTCGAAGCCCGCGGCTTCGCGCGCTTCGAGTCGACTTCGGTGCAGGGCGCGGCGCTCGACCCCGCCTGTGCGGAGCACCCGGCATGGGATCCCGAGGACTTGCCGGGTTGGATCGACGCGGTGGCGGCGCTCCGGGATTCGCCCGCGATCCAGGTGGCCGCGCATCGCGCGCGACTCGAGGCCTTGCCGCTTGCGATGCGCCCCCTCGCGTTGCGCGAAAGCGGCGAGGTAGTGGCGACGGGCCTAACCGTCGTCGAGGGCGATTGCGCGGGCCTCTTCGATATCGTGACGCACCCGGCCGCGCGCCGGCGCGGCCACGCGCGGCGGCTCGTCGGTGCCCTGCTGCGCACCGCCTGGGAACTCGGGGCGCGGCACGCGTATCTGCAGGTAGAGGCGGGCAACGCCGCGGCGCTCGAGCTCTATCGCAGCTTCGGGTTCCGCGAGCGCTACCGGTACTGGTACCGCGGACGGGAGGGCACATGATCACCGAGGACGACATCACCGAGATCGCCGAGCGCCTGGGCCGGGCGTGCAAACGCCGCCCGGGGGTCGTGATCGCAACCGCCGAATCCTGCACCGGAGGAGGGGCTGCCGCGGCGATCACGCGGGTCTCGGGCAGCGCCAAGTGGTTCGACCGCGGCTTCGTCACCTACAGCAACAGCGCCAAGCGCGACCTCCTGGGCGTGACAGCGCGCACCCTCATGAACAACGGTGCCGTGAGTCGCCCGGTGGCGATCGCCATGGCCAAGGGCGCCCTCGCCAACAGTCCCGCCATCGTGAGCGTCTCCATCACCGGCATCGCGGGGCCCACCGGGGGCTCGCGCACCAAGCCCGTGGGCACCGTGTGGTTCGCCTGGGGCGTGCGCAAGGGGTTGATGCAGGCGCGCGTGTTCCGCTTCAAGGGGGATCGCGTAGAGGTCCGGCGCCAGGCGGTGGCGGTGGCGCTGCAGGGGCTGATCGACCTGATGGGCGAGGGTCCCGCGGCTTCCTGAGGCGTTGGCGGGAGGCGGTGGACCGAACGCTCGTTCGGCTGCTTGACAACCGAACAGTCGTTCTGTAGCTTGCAGAACAATCGTTCGGTCATTGTCATCTCCCGGCACACCATGGCGTTGAATTCCCAGAAGCCCGCGCTCGACCCCGCCTACCTGGAAAAGCTCCAGGACTACTACGCGGAGCACAAGGTCATCCCGTCCTACTCCGTGCTCGCCTCGCTGTGGGGCATCTCGGCCAAGTCCTGGGTGTCGGAGTGCGTCAAGCGCTTCGAGGAGGCGGGCTACCTCGATTGGACGCCCGACAAGCAGTTGAAGCCCGGCGGCCGCTTCTTCGAGCGGCGCCTCGCCGATTCCACGGTCCAGGCGGGCCTGCCCAACCCGGCGATCTCGGAGGGCTACGACCTCATCACCATCGACGACTTCCTGGTCCGCGTGCCCTCGAAGACCTCGCTGGTGAGGGTGAAGGGCGATTCGATGGTCGATGCCGGCATCCATGAAGGCGACCTGCTGGTGGTCGAGCAGCAACCCAACGCCAATGTCGGCGACATCGTCGTGGCGATCGTTGATAACGAGTTCACCGTGAAGTACCTCGAGCGGGAAAAGACCCAGTTCGTGCTCCGCCCGGCGAACAAGGCCTACCCGGTCATCCGCCCCCGCGGGCGGCTGGAGATCTTCGGCGTGATGGCAGGGCTGGTGCGAAGAACGCGCTAGCTCATCTCATGAGCCCAGGGACCCTCAAGCTCCTACCCACCGCAACCAACAATTCACTGATGGGATAATTCAAATGCTCAAAGTCATCTCCAGCCCCGCTTCCGAAGCCCCCAGCAAAATGGACGAAAACAAGGCCAAGGCCCTCCAGGCCGCGCTCTCCCAGATCGAGAAGCAGTTCGGCAAGGGCTCCATCATGAAGATGGGAGACGCCGATGTGGAAAAGGGCATCCAGGTGGTCTCCACCGGCTCGCTCGGCCTCGACATGGCGCTCGGCGTGGGCGGGCTGCCGCGCGGCCGCGTGGTCGAGATCTACGGTCCCGAGTCCTCGGGCAAGACCACGCTCACCCTCCAGGTCATCGCCAATATCCAGAAGCTGGGCGGCACCGCCGCCTTCATCGATGCCGAGCATGCGCTCGACCCGCAATACGCCCAGCGCCTGGGCGTGGACACGTCCGAGCTGCTGCTCTCGCAACCCGACAACGGCGAGCAGGCGCTCGAAATCGCGGACATGCTGGTGCGCTCGGCTTCGGTCGACTGCGTGGTGATCGATTCGGTCGCGGCCCTCACGCCCAAGGCCGAGATCGAGGGCGAGATGGGCGAGCCGCAAATGGGCCTGCAGGCCCGCCTCATGAGCCAGGCGCTGCGCAAGCTCACCGCCAACATCAAGCGCTCCAACACGCTGGTGATCTTCATCAACCAGATCCGCATGAAAATCGGCGTGATGTTCGGCAACCCCGAGACCACCACCGGCGGCAACGCGCTCAAGTTCTACGCCTCGGTGCGCCTCGACATCCGCCGCATCGGCTCGATCAAGAAGGGCGAAGAGGTCATCGGCAACGAAACCCGCGTCAAGGTCGTGAAGAACAAGGTGGCACCGCCGTTCAAGACCGCGGACTTCGACATCCTCTACAACGAGGGCATCTCCCGCGAGGGCGAGATCATCGAGATGGGGGTCAACCACCGCATCGTCGAGAAGTCCGGCGCCTGGTACGCCTACGGCGGGGAGAAGATCGGCCAGGGCAAGGACAACGCCCGCGAGTACCTCAAGGAAAACCCGCACATCGCGGTCGAGATCGAGGCCAAGATCCGCGAGGCCGTGGGCATCGCCGGCGGCATGCCGGTCGACGCCTCGCTGGCCGCCGACTAGTCCCAAGCGTTTCTTCGTCGTCGCTCATCGCATGGCCTGGGCGTTCATGCCGTCCAAGCAAGCCGCCGCCCGGCGCGGCGTCCCTCGGCCGGCTCCTTCGCTGCGCGCCCGGGCCATGCGTTTTCTTGCGCGGCGGGAATACTCCCGTGAAGAGCTGCGGCGCAAGCTCGTCCCCACGCTGGTGGAGGGGGAGGATCTCGAGGCGGTCCTCGACGACCTCTCCACCCGGGGCTGGCTCTCCGACACCCGTTATGCCGAGCACGCCATCCGCGCCCGGTCGCGGCGATTCGGGCCGCTGCGAATGGCGCAGGAGTTGCGCGCCCGCGGCGTCGATGAGGAATCGATCCAGGCCGGCTTCCGTGCCGCGGGAGAAGAGGGGGCCGCAAGCATCGAGCGGGTGTGGGGCAGCCGCTTCAAGACGGCGCCCGCCAACGAGCGGGAAAAGGCGCGGCAGGTGCGCTTCCTGCAGGCGCGCGGCTTCGCGCTCGACGTGATCTTTCGCTACTTCAAGAACCTGAAGGAGTCACCATGAACTATCGCACGCAGAATTTCATCGCCGGCTTCGCCGTCGTGGCCCTGGTGCTGGTCAACGCGCTGGCGCGCTAGGCGCCGCACCGTGGCCACCCTGGAGGCCAAGGTGGCGGAGTTTCGCCGCCTGCACGCCGCGGGCATCTTCGTCATCCCCAATCCTTACGACGCGGGCTCGGCGCGGCTTCTCGCCGGGCAGGGCTTCGCGGCGCTCGCCACCTCCAGCGGCGCCTGTGCCGGCGTGCTCGGAAGGCGAGACGGCAACGTCACGAGGGAGGAAGCCCTCGCCCACGCGCGGCTCATCGTCGAGGCGGTGGACATCCCGGTCTCCGCCGACCTGGAGCGAGGCTTCGGTGACGCGCCGGAGGAAGTGGCGCTCACCATTCGGCTCGCCTCCGAGGCGGGCCTCGCCGGCGGCTCCATCGAAGACGCGAGCGGCGATCCCGCGCTCCCCATCTACGGGCTCGCGCAGGCGGCCGAGCGCATCGCCGCCGCGGTTGAAGCGGCGCGCGCTCTCCCCGTGCCCTTCGTGCTCACCGCGCGGGCGGAGAATTTCCTCCACGGCCTGGCAAACCTCGACGACACCATCCTGCGGCTGCAGGCTTTCGAGCGTGCGGGTGCGGATGTGTTGTTCGCCCCCGCGCTTCCCGACCTGGCGGCGGTGCGCACCGTGTGCGGCTCCGTCGGCAAGCCGGTGAATTTCATGGGTGGCATCCGCGGCAAATCGTGGAGCGTGGCGGAGCTCGAGGCGGCCGGCGTTCGCCGGGTGAGTGTGGCCACCTCGCTCTTCCGCGCTGCGATGACGGCGGTGATGGAAGCAGGGCGGGAGCTTCACGATCACGGCACGTTCGACTACCTCGACCATTGCGCCACCACGGCGGAGGTCGGTCGGTTCCTGCGCTGAGGTGGCTGGCGTTCAGGTCGTCGCGAATCCCGATCGGGAGATTTCATCGCAGAGGACGAGCGAGAGGGGCAGAGGCGCGCGAGAGAAAAAGCAAGCTAGTGGGTCGGTGGAATGCGAGCACCGTGCCTCCGAGCGGGCGCCTGGCAGAGGCTTCAGAGGGCGCCAGACAGGAGTATTCATGGCACGGGGACGGGGCGGCCGGTGAGGACTCTCCGGAGAATGCCTTGGCGCAGGTGCGGGACATTGAAGTTGATCAGAAGGCCCAGCGGCACTCCCGACAGTCGGAGGTAGGTGTGCAGCTGGCATTCGTGGATGGGGAGAATCTGCTCGATGGCCTTGACCTCCACGACTGCCTGTCCCTGAACGAGAACGTCGAGCCGGTAACCGCAGTCGAGCCGCTTGTTTCGATAGGCAACGGGGAGCCGCACTTGCCGGCGGTAGTCGAGGCCGACGCCCGATAGTTCGGAACACAGACACTCTTCGTAGACTGCTTCAAGAAGGCCAGGACCCAGAGCCGAATGCACCCTCATCGCGCAGCCGATGATGGCGTGGGACAACTCGGGCAACACATCCTGGCGGGAAGGGGTTGACTCGTTCACGCTGCTACAACGTCTGGGCTCCGGGAGGGATGACGGGTCGAGCTGCGCTGCCCCCTTTATCGCCGTTACCCGTGCTGGAAACGTCTTGCGTCCTCTGAAGCCTCTGCGCGATGCCCGCTCCAAGGCGCGAGGGCCCGCCTTCTCGCCGACCCACTTTCCCGCTTTCCTCTCGCGCGCCTCTGCCCCTCTCGTTCGTCCTCTTGCGATTCAAACCACCGGCCGCGCCGCTCCTCTCCGTGCCATTACAGTAACCGCAGGCAACCCTAATTCCCTGATATCATTACGGTTATCCCGCGCGCAGCGGGCATCCGCAGTGCTCCACCCGCAAAGCCATGAATACCAAGGAAATCCGCCAGAAGTTCGTCGACTACTTCGCGTCGAAGGGACACACGCCGGTCGCGTCCAGCCCGCTCGTGCCCGGCAACGACCCCACGCTCCTCTTCACCAACGCCGGCATGGTGCAGTTCAAGGACGTGTTCCTCGGCCTGGAGAAGCGCGCGTACAACCGCGCCGTCACCGCCCAGCGTTGCGTGCGCGCCGGCGGCAAGCACAACGACCTCGAGAACGTGGGCTACACCGCCCGCCACCACACGTTCTTCGAGATGCTCGGCAACTTCAGCTTCGGCGACTTCTTCAAGCGCGAGGCCATCCAGTACGCGTGGGAGCTCCTCACCGTCCACTACGGCCTGCCGAAGGAAAAGCTCTGGACCACCGTCTACGAGACCGATGACGAGGCGTACGACATCTGGACTAAGGAAATCGGCGTGCCTCCGGAGCGCTGCGTGCGCCTCGGCGACAAGCCCGGCGGGCGCAAGTACGAGAGCGACAACTTCTGGCAGATGGCGGACACCGGCCCCTGCGGCCCGTGCTC
>JANMHV010000177.1:0-11944 GCA_031375445.1 Burkholderiales bacterium
CGCGGGAATGACGGTCTGCGCGGGAATGACGGTCTGCGCGGGAATGACCTAGGCTGCCACGGCGTTCATCCGCGCCATCGCGAGGCGCGCGCCGAGCCGTACGGCTTGTTCGAGCGCCCCGGTGGTGGCCTTTCCCTGGCCCACGATGTCGAAGGCGGTGCCGTGGGCGGGCGTCGTGAACACCGTCGCCAGCCCCGCGGTCACGGTCACGCCGCGATTGAAGCCCTTCAGCTTGGTCGCGATCTGGCCCTGGTCGTGGTACATCGACAGCACGCCGTCGAAATCACCGTTGAAGGCCTTGAGGAACACGGTGTCCGACGGGAACGGCCCCTTGCAACCGATGCCGCGCGCCGCGGCTTTCGCCACGGCCGGCGCGATCAGCTCGATCTCCTCGCTGCCGAAAAGGCCGTTCTCGCCGCCGTGGGGATTCAACGCGCACACCGCGATGCGAGGTGAAGCGAATCCCGCCCCGCGCATCGTGCGGTCGGCAAGGGTAAGGGCGTCGTCGATACGTTGGGGCGTGACCTGGTCGATGGCGGTTCGCAGCGCCACGTGGGACGTCACGCGCGACATCCACAGGTTGTCGAGCACGTTCATCTCGCCGAAGAAACCCTGGTGGCGCGTGAGGTGCGCGAACAGCTGGTGCTCGTCGTTGAACTTCCAGCCGCCGGCGTGGAGTGCCGCCTTGTTGAGCGGCGCGAAGGTGATGCCATCCAGTCGCCCCTCGACCGCCAGGTCGATCGCGTACTCGAGGGTCTCCCCGGTAATGCGTCCCGAATCGGAGGAGACCGCACCGCGGGGGATGCGCGTGGGATCGAGGTTGGCGAGATCGATGATGGGCACCGCGGTGCCGGTGAAGTCGGCCGCCTCGGGCGTGGCACACGGGCGCAACTCGAGCTCGACGCCGGCATCGCGCGCGCCCTGCCGCAGCACGCGCGTGTCTCCGATCACGAGGAGCCGCGCCGCGTCGGCGAGCCGGCGATCGGCCAACACACGCGCGCATTGCTCCGGCCCGATGCCGGTCCAGTCACCCAGGATCAATCCCAACAGCGGCTTCATGTCGTTCTCCATGTTCATTCCACCGTGCGCAGCAACCGCGCCTTGCCCTTGAGGATGTGCTCCGAAAGCAGCCGCCCCGCACCCTGGGCATCGCCCGAGCGCATCGCGGCCACGAACGCCCGGTGGTCGTAGTTCGACGCCCGGAGCGACCCGGGCAGGATGAAGCTGCGGGTGCGGAAAAGGTGCAACGAGCTCTCCAGCGCGGGCCAGATCTGCGCGAGGTAATGGTTGTCGGCCACGGTGATGATCCTGGTGTGGAAGTCGACGTTGAGCGGGTAGTACGAGCCCACGTCGTTGGCCTCTGCGGCCGCCTCCATCTGCTCGACCAGCGCATCGAACTCGTCCAGCTGCTCCGCGGTGACCGCCGCGGCGGCAAGCCGACCGGCCATCTCGCAGATGTGCGCCCTGAGGTCGTAGATGTCCAGCGCTTCCTTCATCGAGATCTCGCGCACGAAGAAGCCGCGGTTGATCTCGCTGCGCAGCAGCCCCGTCTGCTCGAGCGAGCGGCAGGCCTCGCGGATCGGGGCGCGGCTCATCCCCAGCTTGATGGCGAGCGCGCTCTCGTTGATGCGCTCGCCGCCCTTCAGCTCGCCCACGGCGATCATCCGCTCCAGCTCGCGCTGGACCGCGGGGACGAAGGACTCGGTGCGGTGGCGCGTGGAGCTCAAACAGCAACTCCCGCCGCCCGGGCCTTGTCCACCAGGTAGTCGCGCGCCCACAACATGTCGTCGAGCGTCGTGAATGCGTTGGTGTAGTGGCCCTTGAAGCCCGCGCCCTCGATGCGCCGGAACATGTCGCCGAAGTCGAGATCGCCCGACCCGGGCTTGAGATGGATCTCGTGCTTGTTGCGCCAGCAGTCGGCGAGCCGCACCTCGCGCACGCGCGAGAAATCCCCGAGCGCCGCGACGAATCCCTCGATGCCCTCGGGCACCAGGTGCGCATGGTTGGCGGTGAACGAGAGCGCGAAGGCGGGCGAGTCGATGCGCTCGTAGTAGTAGCGCCATTCCTCCACGGTGTGGGCGAGATATTTCACCTCGGCGTCCTCGGGCTCCTTGTTGAGGTTCTCGAGCAGGATCAGCGCGCCTTTCTTCTCGGCGTAGTCGGCGATGCGCTTCAACCGCTCGAGGCCCGCCTCCATGCGCATCTTCTTGTCGGAGGTGAAGTGGTAGCCCGCGTGCACCACGATCCACTTCGCCCCGAGCCGGCCGAACATGTCCACGTAGGCCTTGAGGTAGTTCTCGGTGCCCTCGGCCACGTGGGGCGAGTACTCCGCCACGTTCACGCCGGACAGCGTGTGCAGGCCCAGGTGCAGGCCATGGCGCTCGATCGAATCGCGCACCGCCCCGGCACGCCGATCATCGAAAGTGTTCAACGCATTGGCGGCGGCGTCGAGCTGGATGTCGATGCACTTCACCCCGTTGGCCACCGCCCATTCGATGCCATCCTCGAGCTTGGCCCTGCGGCCGATGTCCACCCCGATCCGTTCTCTTAACCCCAATCTCGCCCCCAAGTGTCGACAATTCGTTCCCGGGAGTGTACAACTGTCAGCGATCAAAACCAAAATATCCTTTCCCCGAGGAGATCCCCACCCATGAAAACCCGCACCCTTGCCGTCGCCGTACTCGCACTCGGCCTGGCCCTCCCCGGCCTTGCCCAGGAGAAATTCCCCTCCAAGCCGATCGAGGTGGTGACCCACTCCGGCGCCGGCGGGGGTACCGACATCACCGCGCGGATGATGATGGTCCACGCGCCGGCGGTATTCGGCACCGAGCTCGTCGTCGCCAACCGCGTCGGCGGCAGCGGCGCCGCGGCGCTCGCCTACGCGGCGGGGAAACCCCGTGATGGCCACACGATCCTGCTGGTGACCCAGTCGCACCTGCTCACCATCCTGTCGGGCAAGTCGGCGGTGAAGTACGAAGAGCTGGTGGCCCTGGGGCGCGCCACGGCCGACCCGCAGATCCTGATGGTCGGGAAGTCCAGCCCGATCAAGGACGGCAAGGACCTCGTCGCCTCCGGCAAGGTGAAGAAACTCAAGGTGGGCGTGACCCACATCGGCAGCATCGACCACATCTCGCTGGTGGGCTTCGCGCGCAAGGCCGCCCTGCAGGCGCCGACGGCGGTGCCCTTCCGCGGCGGCGGCGACATCGTCGTGAACGTGGTGAGCGGCAACCTCGACTTCGGCATGCTCAACTACTCGGAAGCCGAGTCGCAGATCAAGGCAGGCGACGTGCGCCCGGTGATGGTGCTCTCAGCGCAGCGCCTCAAGGTGCTGCCCAACGTGCCCACCGCCAAGGAGCTCGGCATCGACGCGGACTACGCCACGGTGCGCGGCTTCGTGGCGCTCAAGGGCACGCCCGAGCCGGTGCTCAAGACGCTCGAGGACGGCCTCATGAAGTCGATGCAGGGGCAGATGTACAGCACCTACATCGAGACCTCGGGCCAGGCCCCGGATAGCGTGGCGGGACGCGCCACCTGGCAGGCCCAGCTCGACGCCATGTACAAGGAAGCCGATGCGGAGCTGAAGAGCCTCTCCGCGGCGCCGAAGTAACGATGAACCGCCAGGACGCGGTGGTCGCCGGGGTGGCGCTGGCAGGCGCCGCCACGGCCTTCGCCCTCACGTTCAAGTTCACCTCCACCACGCCGGCGGCGATGATGTCCGGGATGGGGGCGGAGTTCTTCCCCCGCCTGGTGATCGGGCTCATCGCGATCCTCGCCGTGTGCGTGGCGCTGCGCATCGGCAACCCGGGGATGGAGAAGCCCGCGCCGATCCCCGGCATCGTCTGGATCACGATCGGGTTGATGGCTTTCTACATCGTGATGCTCGAGGTGGCCGGCATGTGGCTCGCCTCCTTCGCGATCATGGTGGGCCTGGGATGGCTCTGGGGCGAGCGCAACCTGCTCAAGCTCTCGGCGGTCTCGGTGATCCTGCTGCTCGTGATCTATGGCGCGTTCGTGAAATTCCTGAAGAGCGGGTTTCCCGTGGGGCTCTGGGCCTGATGGAAGCCTTCCTCGCGGGAATGGGGGCGGCGTTCACGCCCTACATGCTGTGGCTGATCCTGGCGGGCACGGTGTTGGGCATCGTGGTGGGCGCGCTGCCGGGCATCAGCGGCAGCACCACCACGGCCCTCCTCCTGCCGCTCACCATCACGATGGGCCCCACCGGCGCCGTCGCATTCCTGGGCTCGATCTACTGCGCCGCCAACTACGGCGGCTCGATCACCGCGATCCTCATCAATACGCCGGGCGATCCCTCGGCGTCGGCGACGGCCTACGACGGCTATCCCATGGCGCGGCGGGGAGAAGCGGGCCGCGCGCTCGGGATGTCGGCGTTCGCGAGCGCCATCGGCGGCATCTTCAGCGTGATCGTGCTGATCGTGGCCGCCCCCCTGCTGGCGCGCCTCGCCTACCAGTTCGGCCCCCCCGAGTACTTCGCCCTCGCGCTCTTCGGCCTTTCCATGGTCGCGGCGGTGGGCGGCGAATCGGCCTCGAAGAACCTGCTGGCCGGCGCCTCCGGCGTGCTGCTCGCCACCATCGGGCTCGACCTCACCACCGGTGTGGAGCGCTTCACGTTCGGCGAGCCGTCGCTCTCCGACGGCCTGGACTTCATCCCGGTGCTGGTGGGCCTCTTCGCGGTTTCGGAGCTGTTCGAGCGGATCTCGCAGCGCGGCGAGAAGCTGGAGATCATCAAGCTGAACGCCCTCAAGCTGCCGACGCTCGCGGACTTCCGCAAGTGCGCGAAGGCGATCGGCCTTTCCTCGGTGATCGGCACCTTCATCGGCGTGCTGCCCGCGCTGGGCGCCACCACCGCGGCGCTCATCTGCTACAACGAAACCAAGCGCTGGTCGAAGTACAAGGAAGAGTTCGGCAAGGGCGCCATCGAGGGCATCGCCGGCCCCGAGGCGGCGAACAACGCGGCCGTGGGCGGCGCCATGGTGCCGACGCTGGCGCTGGGCATCCCGGGCAGCACCACCACGGCGATCATCCTCGCCGGCCTCATGATCCAGGGTGTCCGCCCCGGGCCGCACCTCTTCACCGAGCAGCCGACGCTGCTCTACGTGGTGTTCGGCTCGATGCTCGCGTGCAACCTCCTCTACCTGGTGCTCGGCTTCGCGTTCGCCAAGGCCTTCGCGCGCATCACGCTGATTCCCGACGCCTACCTGTGGCCGGGCGTATTCATCCTGTCGGTGGTGGGCGCCTATGCGCCGAACCAGTCGATCTCGGACGTCTGGGTGATGCTAGCCTTCGGCGTCGTGGGCTTCTTCTTCAAGCGCTACGGCTTCTCGCCGGCACCTCTCATCATGGGCCTGGTGCTGGGCAAGATGGTCGAGGAGACGATGAAGCAGTCGCTGCTCCTCTTCGACCAGGACTGGAGCCAGTTCTTCCATCGCCCCGTCGTGGTGACGCTCTTCGCCATCACCGTGCTCGGGCTCGCAGCCCCGGTCATCGCCAGCGCCTGGCGTCGCCGGTTCCCGAAGATTCCAACTCCCACCGCCGGATAGAAAACCCATGCCGCACATTCCCGCTTCACCCGCGTTATCCCGCTTCCGCGTGCTCGACTTGACGCAGGTCCGCGCCGGACCCACCGCCGCCCGCCAGCTCGCCGACTGGGGCGCCGACGTGATCCAGGTGCAGATGCCCGAGACCATGCGCGGCGACGACACCCTCGGCGGCCAGGAAGGCTCCGACTACCAGTACACGCACCGCAACAAGCGCTCCATCACGCTGAACTTGAAGGAGCCGCAGGGCATCGAGGTGCTGAAGAAGCTGGTGGAGAAGGCCGACGTCCTGCTGGAGAACTTCCGGCCCGACGTGAAGAACCGCCTCGGCATCGACTACGAGACGCTCTCGAAGATCAACCCCCGCCTCGTGTACGCGAGCATCTCGGGCTTCGGCCAGAGCGGCCCGCTCTCGGGTCGCCCCGGCTTCGACCAGATCGCCCAGGGCATGGGGGGCCTCATGTCGGTGACGGGGCTGCCGGGGCACGGCCCGCTGCGCGTCGGCATCCCCATCGCGGACTTGACCGGCGGCATCTTCGCCGCCTACGGCATCACCGTGGCACTCCTCGAGCGCGAGGCCTCGGGCAAGGGCCAGTGGGTGCAGACGTCGCTCTTGCAGGCGATGATCTACATGATGGATTTCCAGACCGCGCGCGTGACCCTCGACAGCGACGTGCCGGGGCAGGCGGGCAACTACCACCCCACCAGCATGCCCACGGGCGTCTACAAGACCCAGGACGGGTACATCAACCTCGCGGTCTTCGGCGGCAAGATCTGGGAGCGCTTCTGCGAGTCCATCGGCGCCCCGGAGTGGATCACCGACGAGCGCTCGAAGAACAAGGGTGCCCGCAACGTGCATCGGGAATGGCTCAACGTCGAGATCGAGAAGCACCTCGCCGGCCACACCAGCGACTACTGGATCGAGACGCTCAATGCCGCCGGTGTCGCCTGCGGCAAGATCAACAACATCCGCGAGGCCCTCGAGGAGGAGCAGGTGAAACACCTCGGCATGGTCCAGGAGGTCGTGTCGCCGCGGCTCGGAAAGCAGAAGCTCGTCGGGCAGCCGATCATCATGTCGCGCACCCCATCGAAGATCTCGCGCTCGACGCCCGTGCGCGGCGAGCACAACGAGGAGATCCTGGCCGAGGCCGGATTCGACGCCGCCACCATCAAGCGTTTCAAGGAACAGGGAGTCTATTGATGAACGACATGACCACGTACGTCTCCCCCACCGAGCGGGTGAAGGCCTGGGCCGAGGGGCCGATCCTGCACATCCGCTTCAACAATCCGGCCAAGCACAACGCGCTTTCCGTGGACATGTGGGACGCGATTCCGAAGCTGCTGGGGCTCGCCGAGCGCGACGACAACATCCGCGTGGTGGTCTTCTCCGGCGAGGGCGGCAAGTCCTTCGTCTCCGGCGCCGACATCTCGCAGTTCGACGACCTGCGCGCGCAGCAGGAGGCGGTGAAGAAGTACGAGCTCCTCGCCGAGGATGCGCTGGAGGGGATCTACGAGTTCTCCAAGCCCACCATCGCGTGCATCACGGGCTACTGCGTGGGCGGCGGGGTGAACGTGGCGATCAGCTGCGACCTGCGCGTGGCCTCCACCGACTCCACGTTCTTCGTCCCGGCGACTCGCCTGGGCCTGGGCTACCGCGTCTCGGCCATGCGCAACCTCACCAACCTCGTGGGTCCGGCCTTCGCGAAGGACATCTTCTTCACCGGACGCCGTCTCGATCCAGCCGAGGCGCTGCGCATCGGCCTCGTGAACCGCATCGCCGAGCGCGATGGCCTGGAGGCGCTCCTCAAGGAATACACCGACGCCATCTGCACCGGCGCCCCCCTCACCATCAAGGCCGGAAAGCGGATCATCCGCGAGGTGCTGAAGACCGACGGCGAGGCGATCGACATGGAAATGTGCCGCCGCCTGATCCTCGACTGCTTCGAGAGCGAGGACTACGCCGAGGGCCGCCGCGCCTTCATGGAAAAGCGCAAACCGGTATTCAAAGGGAAATGAAACGCATGATCCGAAGCATCGCCGCCGCACTGCTCGCAACCGCCGTTGCCGCACCCGCTGTCGCCGCCTGGCCCGAGAAACCCATCAAGGTCTTCGTCGGCTACGCCCCCGGTGGCTCCACCGACGTGGTCGCCCGCATGATCGCTCCCAAGCTGGGCGAGAAACTGGGCCAGCCGATCATCATCGAGAACAAGCCCGGGGGCGCGGGCGACTTCGCCGCCGAGCTGATGCTGCAGACCGCCCCCGACGGCTACAACCTGATGATGACCACGGTCGCCGTGCACGCCATCAACCCCGGGCTCATGAAGCAGAAGTTCGATCCGCTCGGCGACTTCACGCCGATCGCGTTCGTGTGCTCGTACCCGATGATCATGATCGCGGCGCCCGCGACCACGTTCAAGACGCCCGCCGAGCTGCGTGCCCAGGCGGAAAAGAACCCGATGTTCTATTCCTCCTCGGGAGTGGGCTCGCCGGGGCACCTCTCGGCCGAGCTCCTCACCAAGGCCACCAATGCCAACCTCACGCACGTGCCCTACAAGGGCGGCGCGCCGTCGGTGCTGGCGATCATGAGCGGCGAGGCGCAGGTGAACTTCGCGACCCTCCCGGCAGTGGTGCCGCAGATCCGCGCCGGCAAGGTGCGCGCTATCGGGCTTGCCTCGGGGAAGCGCAATCCGGCCGTGCCCGACGTGGCCACCATGGAAGAGCTGGGGCTGAAGGACTTCGAGGTCGGCACCTGGAGCGGGCTCATCGGCCCGAAGGGCGTGGCCGCCGACGTGGTGAAGAAGATCAACGACGCGGTGACCGCGGTGGTGAACGACCCCGTGATCCAGAAGCGCCTCATCGAGGAAGGCGCCGAGATCCGCGTCATGTCCTCCGCCGATTTCGGCAAGTTCATGCGCGAGGAGAACACGCGCTGGGTGAAAGTGGTCAAGGACGCCAACATCAAGCCGCAGTAACCCCCCCAAATAATTGGGTCAGAACAGGATTATCAAGGGTTGATAATCCTGTTCTGACCCAATTATTCTTAGAGGGTCGCCTCCAGGATCGAACCCGTCTCCGACTCCGTCATCACGATCGTGGCTGTGCCCGCGCGGAAGGCCACGTTGGTCACCGTGGAACCCGCCGGCGACTTCACGAAGTGCGTCACCTCGCCCTTCGGGTTCATCACGAAGGCGCCGCCGGCCGAGGCATGGGCCACCACCAGGCGATTGTCCGCATCCACCGCCATGCCATCCGGACCGCTGGGCCCGAAGAAGGTACGGAAGGCACCGACCTTGGAGATCGACTGGTCGGCCAGCAGCGGCCCGCGCCACACCTGGTTCGCTCGCGTCACCGCCACGTAGAGCGCCTTGCCTGTCGCGTCGAGCGCGATGCCGTTGGGGCTGGGGATGCCGCCCATCACGAGGTCGAGCTGTCCCGTGGGGCGCAAGCGGAACACGCGCCCGGTCGGATCGTGCAACCCGGTCTGGCCCTGGTCGGTGAAGTAGCAGTTGCCCTGGGCGTCGAAGGTGAGGTCGTTGAGGCCGCGGAACGACTCGCTGTTGCGATGGCCCAGCACCGGTACCGGCGCATTGCCCGGCTTCGACACGTCGAGCTTCAGCAGCCCGCGGCGATAGTCCGCGATCCACAACGTGCCGTCGCGATGGAGCGCCGTGCCGTTGGGCCAGCCGTCGTACTGCGCCCACAGCGTCCATTCCAGCGCGGGTGAGATGCGGAAGATGCGCCCGAAGGGAATGTCGCAGCAGTAGAGATTGCCCGCGGCGTCGAAGGTCGGACCCTCGAGGAAGGAGTCGACCTCGCTGCCCGGCTTGTTGGCGTCGGACCACTCGGTGCGCTGCTTCTTCCGGAACGAATCGGGCACGCGGGTGAGGATGCGCGCCGCGATCACCTCGGGTTGCGTGAAGGAGAGGTTCCACATGGCTATTCGGGCTTCACGCCCGCGGCGCGCGCGAGCTCGCCCCAGCGCTTCGTCTCGTCGCGGATGAATTGCGCGAACGCCTCGGGCGCGATGCCGCCGGGCTCCGCGCCCTGGGCCGCGATGCGCTCGCGCAACCCCGGATCGGTGAGCGCCTTCGCGGTATCGGCGTGGATCTTCGCCACGATTTCTCGCGGCGTGCCCTTAGGTACTGCAAGGCCGAACCAACCCGTCACGGTGTAGCCGGGCAATCCCACCTCGGCGAAGGTCGGGACGTCGGGAAAGGCCGCCGAGCGCTGGGCGCCGGTGATCGCGAGCGCGCGGATGCGCCCGCCCTTCACCTGGCCGAGCGCCGTGGGCGTCGCGGTGATCAACAGGTCGACGTTGGACGACACCACGCCCGTCATCGCCTCGCCTGCTCCCTTGTAGGGGATGTGCGTGAGGTCGATGCCCGCCTCCTTGCGGAACATCTCGGCGTTGAGGTGCGTGGAGCCCGCGAGCCCCCCGGAGCCGAAATTGAGCTTGCCGGGATTGGCCTTGGCGTGGTCGATGAGCTCCTTCGCCGTCTTGAAGGGCGAAGACGCGGGGACCACCAGCACCACCGGCGTGGTGAGGATGGTGGTGACCGGAATGAGGTCGCTCGCGTGATCCCACGGCAGCGTCTTCATGATCGCCGGCAGCATCGCGTAGCTGGTGTCGTTGGCGAGCAGCGTGTAGCCATCGGGCGGGGACTTCACCACGAACTGCGTGCCGATGGTGCCCGAAGCTCCCACCTTGTTCTCGACCACGAACGGCTTGCCGAGCGTCTCGGAGAGCTTCTGCGACAGCGCGCGCGCCGAGAAATCGACGGTGCCGCCCGCCGAGTAGGGGACGATGACCTTCACCGGCTGCTGCGGCCAGGGTTGGGCGAAGGCGAGCGGGGAAGCGAGCAGCAGTGCGAAGCGTAGTGTCCAGCCGATCATCGAGTTCTCCTTATTGGGGTCAGGTACATTTTTGATCCTGTCCCCATTTTGCCCAGTGAAAAGGGGACAGGTCGGAAATGTAACCTGACCCCATTAGTCGAGCTTGATGCCGGCGTCGCGCACGGCAGCGCCCCACTTGGCGTTCTCGCTCTTGATGAAGTCCGCGAACTGCTGCGGCGTGCCGCCGAGCGGCGTGCTGCCTTCGTCCTCGAGCTTCTTCGCCATCTCGGGGCGCTTCAGCGCCTTGTTGGCCTCGGCGTTCAGCTTGTCGATGACCGCCTGGGGCGTGCCGACGGGCGCGAGGAGCCCGCTCCACGTCGCCGCCTCGAAGCCGGGATAGCCCAGCTCCGCCACGGTGGGCACGTCGGGCATGTGCGCAAGGCGCTTGGGCGAGGTGACGGCGAGGGGCCGCAGCTTCCCGCCCGCCACCAGGCCGCCCACCGCCTGGGTGTTGCCGAAGAACACCTGGATCGTGCCGCCCAGCATGTCGGTCACCGCCGGCCCCGCGCCCTTGTAGGGCACGTGGGTCCACTTCACGTTGGCGCGGCGCTGGAAGAGCTCGCCCCCGATGTGGCCGATGGTGCCGTTGCCGGAGGAGGCCATGTTGAGCACGCCGGGCTGGGCGCGGCTTGCGTCCACCAGCTCCTTGAAGGTCTTGTAGGGCGAGGTGGACGAGACCACCACGATCAGCGGCTGCGACGATACCAGCGCGATCGGCGCGAAATCCTTGATCGGGTCGTAGGGCATCTTCGAGTAGAGCGCCGGGTTCACCGCCAGGTTCGAGGTCTGCCCCATGGCGATGGTGTAGCCGTCGTTGGGCGACTTGGCCGCCGCCTCGAGTCCGATGTTGCCGCCGGCGCCGGGCTTGTTGTCGATCACGAGGTTCCACTGCGTGTTGCTTGCGATCGCCTGCGCGATCCCGCGCGAAAGCACGTCGGTGCCCCCCGAGGGCGGGAACGGCACGATCAGCTTGATCGGCTTGGAGGGATAGTCCTGCGCGTGCGCGGCGAGCGGGAAGGCGCACGCGAGCGCGAGCGCCACCGCGGCGCCCGGGAATTGCAAACGAATCATTTCAGGATCTCCTCGTTATGTTGTCCGGGGGTGGGGAGCGGCAACCGCCCCCCCAGGCGCCGTTCGCCGAACTGGATCGGCAGCGCCGGTATGCGTGTTTCCTGCCCATCGGGAAGCGTCACCGGGACCATGCCGCCCGCATTCAGGTGCGGGTCGTCGAACAGGTCCGACGGCGTCTGGATACGCGCGAAGGGCAAGCCGCCCTCCTCGCAGATCGACTCGAGCTTTGCGATGGGATGCTTCCTGAGGAGTGCTGCAACACGCGGAATCAGCTCCTCGCGCGCGAGCGAGCGCTGGTTGTTGGTGGCGTAACCAGGATCGAGCAGCTCCGGCTCGCCGAGGGCCCTGGTGAAGATCTCCCACTGGCGCTCGGTGACGACCCCGATGAAGATGCGCACGTCATCGCTCGAATCGAAGATGTCGTA
>JANMHV010000196.1:0-5579 GCA_031375445.1 Burkholderiales bacterium
GCGATGCCGGCGTCGGCGCGCTTCCTCGCCAGCACCGCCGACTCGTCGACCGCCCGGTAGATCTCCTCGGAGGCGACGTATTGCGAGTCGAGCGAGCGCACCGCGAAATACGTGCGCGCGATCGAAGCCACCAGCGTGAGGCTCACGGTATCGCGGCCGTAGCGCGAGGCAAGCAGCTCCGCTCGCACCGAGCGCTCGGCGCGCCGCAGCTTCCCCCAGACGTCGACCTCGAAGGAGGTCGCGAGGCCGAGGCCGATGGTGGTGTCGGTCCCTTTGGGCACCGTGCGCGCGCGGGACACGCCGGCATCCCCAAGCACCTGCGGAAAGAACAGCGTCGCATTGGCCTCGCGCACCGCCGCTTCGGCTTGCTCCACGCGCGCCGAGGCGATGGCCACGTCGGCATTGCGCTCGAGGCCCGATCGCACCAGCTCCTCGAGGGTCGCGTCGTTGTACAGCGTCCACCACGCCTGCGGAATCGCAAGGGTTCCAGAGGGCACGGGCTCGACGTACGCGGCCGGCAGCGGGCTTTCGGGCCGGAGATAGTCGGGACCGACCATGGCGCAGCCGCCGAGCGCCACGGCCACCGCGACCACGAGCACCCGGCTCACCGGCTGGTCTCCTGCGGGACCACCTCGGGCGGGATGTCGGCCTCGCCCACCCGCTGGCGCCGTGCGAAGAGCGTGAAGAAGAGCGGCACGAAGATCGTCGCAACGAAAGTGGCCAGCAGCATGCCGCCGACCACGCCCGTGCCCATGGAGCGCCGCGCGGCCGAGCCGGCACCGCTGGCGATCGCGAGCGGCAACACTCCGAAAACGAATGCGAGCGACGTCATCACGATCGGGCGGAAGCGCAGCTTCGCGGCCTGGATCGCCGCCTCCTTCGCTTCCATCCCCTCCAGCAATGCCTGCTGCGCGAACTCCACGATCAGGATCGCGTTCTTCGCCGCGAGCCCGATCAGCACCACCAGGCCGATCTGGAAGTAGATGTCGTTCTCCATGCCGCGCATCCACACGAGGCCGAGGGCCCCCAGGATCGCGAACGGCACCGCCAGCACCACCGCCGACGGCAGGCGCCAGCGTTCGTAGAGTGCGGCGAGGATGAGGTACACCATCACGATGGCGAGGCCGAAGGCGAGGATCGAGGCCTTGCCGGTGCGTTTCTCCTGGTAGGCCTGGCCGCTCCACGCGAGCGAGTAGCCCGCGGGAAGCGCCTCGGCCGCGACCCTCTCGACCGCCTGGATCGCCTCACCCGAGCTCACGCCGGCGCGCCCGGAACCGATGATCTTGGCCGACAGGAAGCCGTTGAAGCGCTCCGCCTGCTCCGCGCCCACCACCTCGGCGACCGTGAGCAGCGCCCGCAGCGGGATCATCTCGCCGGTCGTGCCCGAGCGCACGTACACCGCGCCGATCTGCTCCGGCCGGGCGCGGTAGGCGCTGTCGGCCTGGAGCTGCACGCGGAAGGTGCGCCCCGCCATGTTGAAGTCGTTCACGTAGAGCGTGCCCAGCGTGCTCTGCAGCGCGTCGAAGACCTCGTTCACGGGCACGCCGAGCGACATCGCCTGCTCGCGATTCACGTCCACGCGCAGCTGCGGCGAGGTGGGGCGGAAGAAGGTGTTGATTCCCTGCAGCTGCGGGTCTTTCGCCAGAGCCTCGGTGACGGTCTGGACCACTTGTCCCAATGCCCGCGTATCGGACTGCGCCCGCGACTGCACGTAGAACTCGAAGCCGCCCGCCGTGCCCATGCCGCGGATCGCCGGCGGGTTGAAGATGATCGCCATGCCGTCGGCGAAGCCGCGGCCCTGCTTGGTGATGTCGGCGGCGACTTCCGCGGCGGTGCGGGTTCGCTCTTCCCACGGCTTCAGCAGGATGAAGGTCGTGCCGGCGTTCGGCTTGTTGGCGCCGCCGATGAAGTCCCGCCCGGAGTTCACGAAGGCGTGGGCGACCTCCGGCGTCTTCGAGATGATCGCCTGCAACTGCTCGCCGGTCTTCTGCGTGCGCTGCAGCGACGCGCCATCGGGCAGCACGATCGAGCCGATGAGGAAGCCCTGGTCCTCGGAGGGGATGAAGCTCGTGGGCACGCGCGTGAAGAGCACGCCGAGAGCCAGGAGGACGATCAAGAAGCCGACTCCCGCCGCGAGCCGGCGGCGCAGCGCCAGGCCCACGCCGCCGAGGAAGCGCTCGGTGAGCCAGTTGAAGCCGCGGTTGAACGGCTTGAAGATCCGCGACTCGTGGTGGCCCTTCTTGAGGAGCAACGCGCAGAGCGCCGGCGTGAGCGTCAGCGCCGTGAATCCCGAGATCACCACCGCCACCGCCACCGTCACCGCGAACTGCTTGTAGAGCTGGCCCGCGATGCCCCCCAGGAACGCCACGGGAATGAACACCGCGCAGAGCACCAGGATGATGGCGATCAGCGCGCCGGACACCTCGCGCATCGCCTCGATCGACGCCTGGCGGGCGCCCATGCCGTGGACGCGCATCAGGCGCTCGACGTTCTCCAGGACCACGATCGCGTCGTCGACCACGATGCCGATGGCGAGCACCATGGCGAAGAGCGTGAGGGTGTTGATGGAAAAGCCGAGCGCATAGAGCCCGGCGAAGGTGCCGACGATCGACACCGGCACCGCGAGCATCGGGATGATGGTGGCGCGCCACGACTGCAGGAACACGAACACCACCAGCATCACCAGCAGCGCCGCCTCGAAGATCGTGATCTGGACCTCGCGGATCGACGCCTTCACCACGAGTGTCGTGTCGAACGGGATGAGGTACGTCATGTCCTCGGGAAACGCCGGCTTCATTTCCGCCAGGCGCGCCTTGATGGCCTCGGAGACCGCCAGCGCGTTGGCGCCGCTCTGCAGGAACACCGCCATGCCGACCGCATCCTCGCCGTTCACGCGCGGGGCGGTGTCGTAGTTCTGCGCGGCGAGCTCGACGCGGGCGATGTCCTTGATGCGCAGCACCCCGGCCGGGCCCGCCGCGCGGATCACGATGTTCTCGAAGTCCTCCACCCGCGCGAGGCGCCCACGCACCGTCACGGTGAAGGTGAGCGACTGGCCCGGGGGCGCCGGCTCGGCGCCGATCTTGCCCGCGGCGTACTGCGCGTTCTGGGCGCGCACCGCGTTGGCTACGTCGGAGGGCGTCACCTTCAGACGCGCCATGCGCTCGGGATCGAGCCACACCCGCATCGACGAGCCCGCCCCGAAGATGAACACGTCGCCCACGCCGTTGATGCGCTTCAACTCATCCACGATGTTGGTGGCGGCGTAGTCGGCGAAGGCGGTGGTCGGCATGCGCTTCGAGGGCGACGTGAGCGCGATCACCATCAGGATGTCGTTGGAGCGCTTCTGCACCAGCACGCCGTTGCGGCGCACCTCGTCGGGGAGCCTCGGCAGGGCTACTTGAACACGGTTGTTCAGCTGGAACACCGCGCGGTCCACGTCGGTGCCGACTTCGAAGGTGGCGGTGATGGTCACCGTGCCGTCGGTGGAGGCGCTGGAGCTGAAATAGATCATCCCCTCGGCGCCCGAGAGTTGCTCCTCGATGGGGGCCGCCACGGTGCTGGCGATGGTCTCGGCGCTGGCGCCCGGGTACGAGGTCGAGATCGTCACCGTGGGCGGCGCGATTTCCGGGTACTGGGAAATCGGCAGGTTGAAGCCCGCGAGGGCGCCCGCCAGGGTGATGAGGATCGCGAGCACGCTCGCGAAGATCGGCCGCTCGATGAAGAAGCGGGAGAAGTGTCCCATTACTTCTTACCCTCTCCCCGGCCCTCCCCCAGGGGGGAGGGTGCGACTTGCGTCCCCGGCCGCAGCTTCACCAGGTTGTCCACGATCACCAGCTCGCCTTCCTTCAACCCGCCGGCCACGATCGTGTCGCTGCCGATCCACCCCGCCACCTGGATGTTGCGCGGCAACACCTTGTTCTCGGGCCCGACGGTCATCACCACGCGCGATTGCTCGTTCTGCTGCACCGCCGACTGGGGCACGAGGATCGCCACCTGCTCCGCGGCGAGGATGCGAACCTTGAGGAACTGCCCGGGCATCCACTTCTGCCCGCCGTTCGTGAACTCGGCGCGCATCTGGATCGCGCCCTGGCGCTCGTCCACGGTGCTGCCGGCGAAGTTGAGCTTGCCGTTGGCCGCCGCCACCGTTCCATCGGCGGCCACCAACTGCACCTTGGCCTTGCGCTCGTTGCCGCGCACGCGCTGGAAGTCCGATTCCGCGAGCGAGAAGCGCACCCAGATCGGGTCGTACTGCTTGATGGTGGTGAGGAGGCTCGCGTCGGTGTTGGCGGTGACGAGGCTGCCCTCGGAGCGCTGCGCCCGGCCGGTGATGCCGGAGATCGGCGCCTTGATCCGCGTGTAGGAGAGGTTGAGCTCGGCTTCCTTGAGGCGTGCTTCCGCCGCGGCGATGGCGCCGGTGGCGGTCTTGGCCGCGGCGATCGCCTGGTCCACCTCGCGCTGGGGGATGGCGCGGTCCTTCGCCAGGGGCTCGAGGCGCCTGGCGTCCGTCTCGGCGAGTTCCTTCCTCACCCGCTCCTGCATCAGCGCCGCGCGCGCCTGCTGTGCCGCGAGCTCGTAGGGGGCGGGATCGATCACGAACATCACCTCGCCCGCGCGCACCGGGGCGCCTTCCTCGTAGGTGCGCTTCTCGATGATTCCGGTCACCCGCGCGCGGATCTCCACCTCGCGGGATCCCTCCGCCTGTCCCACGGCCTCCAGGGAGACCGGCACCGTGCGGGAGGTCGCCTTGATCACCGTCACCGCCATCGGCGGGGGCGCCGCGGCGGCCGCCGCTTTCCCGTCCCCTTCCTTCCTCCCACACGCGGCGGCCAGGAAGACGCTGGCAAGACAAAAGGCGACGGTAGTGCGCGGGGTTCGGGCGCTCATGGAGGCGATCGGAATGACAACGGGGAATCGTTGGCGTTATCTTACATACCTTCCCGAACGTATGTAAGATCGAGACCATGCGCCGGACCAAGGAAGAAGCCGCCCAGACCCGCGCCTCGATCGTCGAGGCCGGGCTCGCCTGCTTCGACCGCCACGGCATCGCCGGCACCACGCTCGCCGACATCGCTGCCGCGGCGGGCGTCACCAAGGGCGCGGTCTATCACCACTTCGGCGGCAAGCGCGCGATCCTGCACGAGATCCGCGAGCAGGTCTCGCTGCCGCTCCTCGATGCCGCCGACACCGCCCTCCTCCACCACGAGGAATGCCCGGCCCTGGAGCGGATCGAAAGGTTCCTCGTGAGTGTCCTGGAGAGCCTCGAAACCGACGAACGCAAGCGTCGCGCGCTGTCGGTGATGCTGTTCAAGTGCGAATACGTGGGCGAGCTCTCCGAGGAGCTCGCGGCGGGGCTCAAGAACAACATCCGCCTCACCAAGGCCTTCGAGACCGCATACGCGGCAGCGAGGAAGCAGAAGCAGCTGGCGCCCGGAATCGATCCGGAGATCGCGGCCCTCGCCACCGCGATGTTCTTCTCCGGGATGGTGCGGCTGTGGCTGCTGCACGCGCCGCGCAGCCACTTCCGGAAGAACGCCCGGGCCGCCGTCGCGGCCCACGTCCAGTCCCAGCGCGCCTGAGGT
>JANMHV010000267.1:0-2908 GCA_031375445.1 Burkholderiales bacterium
GCCGCGAGGCGGCTTCGGGCCTCGGCGCCGGAAAGGCCCGTGGGCGGCATTCCGGTCAGCTGCGGGTCGAAGGCGTCTCGCACCGGGCGCAGTGGGCCCGGTAAGGCACGTCGAGCAGGCGCTCCCATGCGATCGGGGCGCCGCAGGTGGCGCAGGCGCCGAATCCCGGGTCATCGACGCGCTTGAGGGCCGCGTCGATCGTCCGGCGTTGCGCCCCTTGCGAGTCGAGCCCGGCGGCGAGCGAACCCATGCGCTCGCGCAGCATCCGGCGCTCGTCCCACGAGAGCCGGCGCCCGGTCATCTGCCTACCAGTACCGGGACCTTCGAGTGGGTGAGCACCTTGGTGGTCTCGCTGCCGAGCAGCACGCCGGCGAGCCCGCGGCGGCCGTGGGAGGCCATGACGATCAGGTCGCACTTGTTCGCGCGCGCGGCCTTGATGATGACTTTCCACGGATCGTCGCCCTTGAGCATCTCGCCCGTGCACTTCACCCCCGTCTTCTTCGCCTCGGCTTGCACCTTGCCGATCGCCTTGTCCGCTTCCTTGCGCATCCCCTTGTCGTAGTCGGCCTGGGTATAGGGAGGCATGTAGGGATAGCCGTCCAGGATCAGCGGCGCGGCGAAGGGCGGGACCGCGTAGATCGCGGTGATGCGGGCGCCCGTCGACTTGGCGAGCCGGGCGGCGGCGCGCGCCGCCTTGCCGGAGAGGGTGGAGCCGTCGGTCGGAACCAGGATGTGCTTGTACATGGAAACCTCCTTAAGGGGCGCCGCGGCCGATGCTGGCCCTCAGGCGCGTCAGGTCGACGATGCGGATGTGCTTTTGCTGCACGACGGCGATGGCGTCGTCGTCCAGGCGCGACAAGAGGCGGCTCACCGTCTCGAGCGAGAGCCCGAGGTAGCTGCCGATCTCGTCGCGCGTCATCCGCAGGTGGAACTCGGTGGCCGAATAGCCGCGCGCGGCGAAGCGCTGCGAGAGCGAGAGGAGGAACGCGGCGACCCGCTCCTCGGCGCGCATCGTGCCGAGCAGCATCATCAGGCCCTGGTCGCGCACCAGCGCGCGGCTCATCACCTTCTGCAGCTGGCGCTGCATGCCGGGCGCCTCGAGCTGGGCGTAGGGGATCACGCACACCTCGCTGTCCTCGAGCGCGATCACGTCGGTGGAGTGGGCGTCGGTCCCGATGCCGTCCATGCCGAGGATTTCGCCGCCCATGTGGAAGCCGGTCACCTGGTCGCGGCCGTCCTCGAGCAGCGTGCGGCTCTTGAAGAAGCCGCTCCTCACCGCGTAGAGGGAGTCGAACGCGGCGCCGGCGCGAAACAGCGTCTCGCCGCGCTTCAGGCGCTTGCGGGTGTAGACCATCTCGTCGACGAGCAGGTCGGTGGCCGTCGCGGCCATCCCGCAGGGCAGGCACACCTCGCGCAGGTTGCAGCTGGAGCAGCGGGTCGGCACCGAGGAGGCGCCGCCGGCGGCCCGCAGGCGCCCGGCGCCCGGTTCCGCGTCGGAAGCGTAGCGCAGCGGCCGGGCCGCCCCGGTAAGGGTGTTCATCGCGTGGCCGGGATTCATCGTCTGCTCTCCGTGGTGTCCGGTGGATGCGGGGTTCGCATGGAATGAATGCTCGGCTCCCGGACCGCGCGCCGGCATCGGGGATGGACCAAAACCGGATCGGAACCCGTCCCGCGGCGACCGGGAGGAATTCCCAGGGAGGGCCTAGGAATATTCCTAGAGGACCGGGGCCTGGCGGGAGATACCGGCTGGAGCGCGTTTGACGCGGGACAAACACCAGGCAGCGCGTTGGCCTAGAGTGGCTGAAGGCACTCGAGGAAGCCCGATGAAGGTCGAACGCGTCTACACCCGCCAGCTGATGTCCACCACCCGTGGGGCCTCGCTTGCCGAGGCCGCGGCGGCGATGTCGCGCTACCGGGTGGGCACCCTCCTCGTGATGGACCACGCGGGTCCCGATTCGCGCCCGGTGGGAATCATTACCGATCGGGACGTGGCCCTGCGCGGGTTCGCCTCGGAGTCCGGGCACGTGGAGTCGGTGATGACGCCGGTGCTGGCGACGGTCCGCGACGATGCGGACGTGCACGAGGCCCTGGCGCTCATGCAGGCCCACGGCGTGCGGCGGCTGCTGGTCACCGGCCCCGATGGGGGCATCCGCGGCATGGTCTCCGTCGACGACGTGATCGACGGGCTGTCGGCCGACCTCGCCTCGGCGGCGGCGGTGCTGAAGGGGATCATCAAGCGCGACGCGGCCGGCCTGGGCGACGTGCGGGTGGGCGGGTAGCCGTTTCCCATTCCTGGCCCCCGACCGGGGGCCCCGGGTCAGGAGTCGAGCAACTGGTGGGTGAGGGCGTAGCGCACCAGGTCCGCCGTGGTCGCGAGGTTCATCTTCTGCAGGATGTTTCCCTTGTGCGTGCTCACGGTCTTCACCGACAGGGAGAGGCGCTCGGCGATGTCGGTGATCGACTTGCCCTCGGCGATGAGGCGCAGGATCTGGTACTCCCGGTCGGAAAGCGCCTCGTGCAGGGCAGTCTGCGCACCTGGCATGGCCCCCAGCGCCAGCTGCTGCGCGACTTCGGCGCTGATGAACGCGCCGCCCGAAGCCACCTTGCGGATCGCCTCCACCAGCTGGCGCGAGGCGCTCTCCTTGGTGAGGTAGCCCGCGGCGCCGGCGCGGATGGCGCGCACCGCGTATTGGTGCTCCTCGTGCATGCTGAGGATCAGGATCTTCAGCTTCGGGCGCTCGGCGCGCACCAGCTTGATGAGTTCGATGCCGCTCCTGCCCGGCATCGACATGTCGAGCAGCAGCAGGTCGAAATCGAGGCTGCGCACCCGCTCCATCACCTCGTGGCCGTTGCTCGCCTCGCCCACGACATCGAGGTCGCCCGCGGCCGACAGCAACTGCTTCAGGCC
>JANMHV010000268.1:0-17706 GCA_031375445.1 Burkholderiales bacterium
TCTACACCGGCAATGACGATTCCATAGTTGTGGATCTGATTATCCGCCCCTTCCGGGCGGCGTTTTCGTATCGTGTAGCCGAGCCCGGCCAGCGCGCCGATCACCAGCACGAACGGCCCGATCCACAGCAGCAGCGTGGCGGCCTTCAACGGCGGCCGGTAGAGCACGAAGTCGCCGTAGCGATCCACCATGTAGCCGCGGATCTGGTCGTCGCTCTTCCCCTGGCCGATCTGGGTGCGGATCTGGTTGCGCAGGTCGACGGCGAGCGGCGCGCTCGAGTCGGCGATGGTCTGGTTCTGGCAGACGAGGCAGCGCAGCTCCTCGGCGAGGCCTTTCAGGCGGGTTTCGGTTTTCGGGTCGGGGTTGGCGACTTGTGTGGGCTGCGCGGTGGCGATGGTGGCTGCGGCGAGTATCGCGAGGACGGCAAGCGCTGGTTTCACCACAAAGGTCACGAAGGTCCACAAAGGTCCACGAAGGGAAGCAGGGCGGGGTTTGAAGCTTCGGTCACCGCTCGTAGAATCGCGAAGGTCCCAGCTATGCCTCGAATTGTCCGGGTTCCTTTGTGGACCTTCGTGGACCTTCGTGACCTCCGTGGTTAACCACACCATTCGCGTCCTCACGACAGCTTCCTTATGAGAGGAAGGATCACCTTCTCCAGCGACTCCGGCGTGATCGGCCCGATCTGCTTGTGGCGGATGACTCCCTGCTTGTCGATCACAAACGTCTCGGGCACACCGTAGACGCCGTAATCGATCCCCACCTTGCCCTCGACGTCGTAGGCCGACAGCGCATACGGATTGCCGAACTTCGCGAGCCACGCAATGCCGTCCTCCCGCCGGTCCTTGTAGTTGAGCCCCACGATCGCCACCACCTTCTGCTTCGACAACTCCACCAGCAGCGGATGCTCCACGCGGCACGAGACGCACCACGAGGCCCAGACGTTCAGCATCCATACCCGGCCCTTCATGTCGGCAGGGGCGAAGGCCGCGTTGGCGGCGTGGAGCTGCTCGAGGCGGAACTCGGGCGCGGGCTTGTCGATGAAGGGGGAGGGCACTTCGCGTGGGTCCCGCATCAGCCCCACGGCGAAGAACCCCGCGAGGGCGAGGAAGAGCGCCAGCGGGATCGCGAAGCGCAGCACCTTCACGCGCGCGCTCCCGCTGCGGCCTCGGGGGCCTCGGCCTCGCGACGCCCGCGGTAGCGCCGGTCGCAGAGTGCCGCGAATCCGCCGAGAGCCATGAAGATGCAGCCGCCCCAGATCCAGTCGACGAAAGGCTTGTGGTACACCCGAACGCCCCACGCGCCGTCGCCCACCGGCTCGCCCAGGGACACGTAGAGGTCGCGCGTGAGGCCGGTGTCGATGTCGGCCTCGGTCATGGTCTGGCCCCCGGCCTGGTAGAGGCGCTTCTCGGGGTGCATGGTGCGGGAGAGCTTGGCCGATCCCTCGCGCCGCACCTCGAAATCGCCCCGCGTCGCCACGTAGTTGGGTCCCGGGACCTCCTTCGTGCCACGGAACGTGAACTCGTAGCCGCCGAGCGTGACCTTCTCGCCGGGCGCCATGCGCAGGTCGCGCTCCTCGCCGTAGCCGCGCACGAGCGTCACGCCGATCACGAACACGGCGATGCCGACATGCGCCAGGTTCATGCCGTGCCACGACAGCGTCTGCGCGGTGAAGCGCGCGAAGTACCCGCGCTGGGGTGCTGCCTGCAGGCGCTGCGCCATCTGCCAGAAAGTCGCGGCGATGACCCAGAGTGCCAGCCACAGGCCGAAGGCGACCAGCGCCGACCAGCGCCCCATGAAGAACGGCAGCAGCACGGCGGCGACCACGGCGACGGCGAACGCCCAGCGCAGCCGCAGCCACAGGTCCGGGAGGCGCGAGCGCTTCCAGCTCGCCACGGGGCCGAGAGCCATCAGGAATACCGCGGGCGCCATCAGCGGGAAGAACACCGCGTCGAAATACGGCGGCCCCACGGAGATCTTGCCGCCGCCGATCGCGTCGAGGAACAGCGGGTACAGCGTGCCCAGCAGCACGGCGCACATCGCGACCGAGAGGAGCACGTTGTTGGCGAGCAGCATCGATTCACGAGACACGGGGGCGAAGCCGCCGCCCAGGCCCACTCGAGGCGCGCGCCAGGCGAAGAGTGCCAGCGACCCGCCGACCACGATGACGAGGAACAGCAGGATGAAGACCCCGCGCCGCGGGTCGGTGGCGAAGGCGTGGACCGAGGTGAGCACGCCCGAGCGCACCAGGAACGTGCCCATCAGCGAGAGCGAGAAGGCGACGATGGCGAGAAGCACCGTCCAGCTGCGGAAGGTGCCGCGCTTCTCGGTCACGGCGAGCGAGTGGATGAGCGCCGTGCCCACCAGCCACGGCATGAAGGACGCGTTCTCCACCGGGTCCCAGAACCACCAGCCGCCCCAGCCGAGCTCGTAGTAGGCCCACCAGCTGCCGAGCATGATGCCGAGCGTGAGGAACGACCAGGCCGCGGTGGTCCAGGGCCGCGACCAGCGCGCCCACGCCGAGTCGAGGCGGCCTTCCAGCAGGGCCGCGATGGCGAAGGCGAAGGCGACCGAGAAGCCCACGTAACCCATGTAGAGCATCGGCGGGTGGATCACCATGCCCGGGTCCTGCAGCAGGGGATTGAGATCCCGCCCATCCGGCGCCGGCGGCAGCAGGCGGTCGAAGGGGTTCGAGGTGAGCAGCATGAAGAGCAGGAATCCGGCGCTCACCAGCCCCATCACGCCGATCACGCGCGCCACCATGCGGTCCGGGAGGTGGCGGCTCGCCATGGCGACCGCGAAGGTCCAACCCGCGAGCATCAGTGTCCAGAGCAGCATCGAGCCCTCGTGGGAGCCCCAGCTCGCCGCGAAGCGGTAGGCCGCGGGCAGCCGCGAGTTGGAGTTGCTCGCCACGTTCACCACCGAGAAGTCGTTGCCGAGGAACGAGGCGGCGAGTGCCGTGAAGGCGGCGAGGACGAAGAGGAACTGCCCGGTGGCGATGGTGCGCGCGGTGCCCATCAGCCGGGCCCTGCCGGTGGCCGCGCCCGCGAGCGGCAGCACCGCCTGCGCCGTGGCGAGCGCCAGGGCGATCACGAGGGCGAAGTGCCCGAGCTCGGCGATCACGTCATTTTCCTTTCTGTCCGGCGAAGCTTGCCTTGTCCATGGGGTGGCCGGCCTTCTTCAGCGCCTCGGCGGCCTCGGGCGGCATGTAGTTCTCGTCGTGCTTGGCGAGCACCTCGCGCGCCTGGAAGATGCCGTCGGCGCCGAGCTTGCCCTGCGCGACGACACCCTTGCCCTCGCGGAAGAGGTCCGGAAGGATGCCCGTATACACCACGGGAATCGTCTTCGCGGTGTCGGTCACCCTGAAGTGCACCGTGAGGCCATCCTTCTCGCGCGCGATGCTGCCGGCCTCCACCAGGCCGCCCAGGCGAAACGCGCGGTCGCGCGGCGCCTTGCTCTCGGAGACTTCGGTGGGCGTGAAGAAGAACACCAGGTTCGACTGGAAGGCGTTGAGCACCAGCGCCACGGCGATGCCGAGGGCCGCGACCCCTCCCGTGATCCAGAGGGCGCGCCTAGTCCTGGGCTTCAAGGGCGCGCTCCTCGTCGATCAACCTGCGCGCGCGTGCGCGCCCCAGCGCCAGGAACGCGAGCTCCAGCGCGATCGCCGCGAACGCGGCGCCGTACGACATCCAGAGGAAGTATTGGTGGCTCATTTCGCTAGCGCCCGAACCCATGCGGTGCGGCGCTCCCGTTCGATGATGAGGGTGCGCACGCGCGTCAGCGCGGCGCCGATGGCGTACATCCACGCTGCGAGCGCCATCAGCAGCATCCCGGTGAGCATGGCGACGTGCATCGAGGTGCCCTTGAAGGATACGCTCGAGCCCTGGTGCAGCGTGTTCCACCACTGCACCGAGAAGTAGATGATCGGCAGGTTCACGAGGCCGATGAGCGCCAGGAGCGCCGCCGCGCGATCTCCCCGGCGCGGATCCTCGAAGGCATTGGCGAGGGCGATGAAGCCGCCATAGAGGAACAGTAGCAGCAGCTCGGAAGTCATGCGCGCGTCCCATGCCCAGTAGGTGCCCCAGGTGGGCTTGCCCCAGAAGGCGCCGGTCCAGAGCGCCACGAAGGTGAACATCGCCCCCGTGGGCGCGATGGCCCGCGCCATCATCGCGGACAGGCGCGTGTTGTAGACCAGCGACGCGGCACCCCAGCAGGCCATCGTGAAGTACAGGAACATCGACATCCAGGCCGCGGGCACGTGGATGAAGATCACGCGATAGACCTCGCCCTGCTGCGCGTCCGTGGGCGCCACGACGAGGCCGGTATAGAGCCCGGCAACCGCGAGGAGTGCTGCCGCGGCGAAGAACCACGGGGCGAGCGCGCCGGCGAGGCGGTAGAAGGTGGCGGGCGAGGAGAAATAGAACCAGTTCATGTCAGTCGAGCGCGATTCTCACCGCGAGGCTCGCGGCGGGGGGAACGCCGAGGGCGGCAACGATGAGGCCCGCCCCCAGCAGTGAAAGGTGCGGCGCGGGCGAGAGCCCGGCGGCCTGGGCTTCGGCCGCTCCCGCGCCGAAGATCAGCACCGGCACGAACAGCGGCAGCGCGAGGAGCGCCAGCAGCATCCCGCCGCCCCGCGCGCCGAGCGTGAGGGCCGCGCACGCGGCGCCAAGCAGCGAGAGGATCGGGGTGCCGATGGCGAGTGCCAGCGCCAGCGTCGCGAGCGTATCGGCCTCGAGGCCGAACTGCAGGCCCAGGAGCGGCGAGAGCACGGTAAGCGGCAGCCCCGTGGCGACCCAGTGCGCAGCGACCTTGCCCGCGACCCAACCCGGCGCCGGATGGGGCGAGAGCGCCATCTGCTCGAGCGCGCCATCGGCATAGTCCGTGGCGAAGAGCGCGGGCAGCGCGAGGAAGGAGGCCAGCAGCGCGCACACCCAGATCACGCCGGGGCCCACGCGCGCGAGGAGCTGCGGCTCGGCGCCGATCCCCAGCGGGAAGAGGGCCGCCACCAGGACGAAGAACGCGATCACCAGCACGGTCTCGCCGGGGTGGCGCCAGGCGAGCGCCATGTCGCGGCCGAAGGCCCAGGCGAAGCCGGCGCCGAAGGAGCCAACGGCGGCGATTTCGGCCGGGCGGGCGAGCGCGGCGCTCATGGCGACAAGTCGAGCTTGCGCGTGCGCGCGGCGAGATCGTGGTGGGTGGCGACGAGCGCCACGCCACCGGTTTCGAGATGGCGCGCGAGCATCCCGGCGAAGAGAGCCTGCCCGTCGTCGTCGAGCGCGGCGAGCGGTTCGTCGAGGATCCAGAGTGGCGCCGGATCGAGCATCAGGCGAGCGAGTCCCACACGGCGGCGCTGTCCTGCGGACAGGCGGCGGGCCGGCAGATGGCGGCGCGCAGCCAGGCCTGCCCGGGCGAGCGCCTCGCGCACGGCATCGGCAACCACGGGCACGCCGCGCAGCGCGAGCGAGGAGCGCACGTTCTCCTCGGCGGTGAGGTCGTCCTTGATGCCGGGGAGGTGGCCGGCGTAGAGCAGCGCCCCGTGGTGCTCGACGCTGCCCGCTTCGGGCCGCGTGAGTCCCGCGACGCAGCGCAGCAGTGTCGTCTTGCCGCTGCCGTTGGCGCCGCGAACGGCGAGGCATTCGCCGCCCTCGACGCGAAAGCCCACGTCGCGGAACAGGGTCGCCATGCCGCGGCGGCAAGTCAGGGCCCGGGCCTCGATGGCACTCATGGCAGGACCTTGTCCACCACGATCGCCACGTCGCGCGTGCCGGGCTTCACCACCGCGCTCGTGCCGATGAGGTCGCCGGGCTGCGGCGCCGCATTGCCGGAAGCCGAGATGCGCGCTTCCACGCGTACTGCCGAGGCGCCGGAAATCCTGAAGTCCGGCGACATCGCCTGGGAATCGTCGAGCGCGAACTTCAGCGGCAGCTCGCGGGCCGTTGCGCGCACCACGGCGAGCGGAATGCGCGGCCCACCCTCGGAGCGAGCGAAGATGAATAGCGTTTCTCCCCCCGCGACCTTCGACGCGAGCGCGGGCGCGAGCGTGACCGAGCCGGTCACCGACTTGCCAGCGGCTGCAACCGCCGGTGCCGGGGCAGCAGGAGCCGAGGCCACCGGTGGGGGCATCGCCGGCACTGGCTTGCCCGCGGCGGCGGCGCGGCCCTGGATCTCGGAGAGCACATTGCGCACCTGCTGCGCGTCGGGAGAGTCCGCGGGAAGCGTCGCGGCGAGCGCCTGCCAGTGGCGTGTGGCGGCGGCGAAGTCCCCAGCGTCGAGCGCGGCGGTGCCCGCGAGCGCCAGCGCCTTCGGGTGCTTCGGGTCGATCGCGAGCGCCCTCGCCGCGAGTTGCGCGGGCTTGCCGGCGAGGGTGCGGCCTTGCGCCATGCCGAGGGAGTCGGCCCAGTCGGCGAGGACCTGGGGATCGTCGGGCGTGAGCTTCGCCAGGCGCTCGTAGGCCTCGCTCGCCTCGGGGAAGCGGCCGATCGCGGCCATCGAGCGCGCCAGCAGCGACCAGCCCTGGGCGTCTTCCGGACGTTCGCGCACCTTGCGTGCCAGGTTCTCCACCATGCCCACGATCTGCGCATCGCTCGCCGCGGGCGAGCTGTCCGCGACCGCTTTCGGGTCGAGCGCGTTGGGCGAGCCGAGCGTGAGGTAGAACGCGAGCACCAGCGCCGGGACGAGGAGCGCCGCGGCGCCCGCCACGACCCACGGCGCGCGGGCCTCCGCGGGGGAGGTGCCGCGGCCAGCAAGGTCGGTGTCGGCGCGTTCCAGCAGCTCCGCCATCGCTTCGTCGCGCGCGCTGCCGGGCAGCGTGCCGGTCGCCACATCGGCCTCGATCTCGCGGCGCTGGCTGCGCAGCACCTCGAGGTTGGCCTGGGTCTCGGACGGTCCCGATGCCGCGGGCGTGCGAACCAGCGGCACGAGCACGAATGCCAGCGCCACGAGGATCATGAGCGTGGCGAGGATCCAGAAAACGACCATGGAGGGCGATGCGGAAGGGGCCGACGAACCGCAAATTATACCGGACGAAACCCGCTTTTCCCCCTTAGAATCCGGGCACAAATGCCACTGCATGAACCGACGTCGAGCGGCCCCGCGGAGCTCGATACCCCGCGCCTCCGCTTGCGACGCCTCACATCCGCGGACGCCGCGTTCTTCCTGGCCCTGGTCACCGATCCCGACTGGATCCGCTTCATCGGCGATCGCAAGCTGAGGACCGTGGAAGCGGCCGAGCGCGCGCTCGTCGATGGACCGATCGCCATGTACGCCAGGACCGGGCTGGGCCTCCTGCGCGTGGAGGCGAGGCAAGGAGGCGAGGCCCTCGGCATCTGCGGCCTCATCAAGCGCGACACGCTTCCCGACGTGGACCTGGGATTCGCTTTCCTGCCGCTGCATCGCGGCCAGGGTTTCGCGAGGGAGGCCGCACGCGCCTGTGTCGCCCACGCCCGCGACGATCTCGGTTTCACGCGGCTGGTGGCGATCAACTCGCCGGAGAACGAGGCCTCGGCGCGGCTCCTCGAGGGCCTCGGCATGGCGTACGAGAGGACGTTCAGCATGCCGGGCGAGACGCGCCTCACGCGGCTCTACGCGCTCGACTGGCCGGGGGCGCGATGAGGCACTATTCGATCCTCGAGTACGCGAAGTTCCGCTGGTTCAAGGCGGCGCTGGTGCTCTCGGTGGGTGCCGCTGCCGCATACCTGTGGCACGACCCGCCCGTGAAGCCCCACGGTGGCACCTGGCTCGGCTACACGCTCGGCACCATCGGGGCGATCCTGATCCTGTGGCTCCTCTGGTATGGCGTGCGCAAGCGCCGCTATTCGTCCGCTTCGGGAACGGTGCAGGGCTGGCTTTCCGCCCACGTTTACCTCGGCGTCGCCCTGGTGGTGGTGGTCACGCTGCACACCGGGTTCGAGCTGGGTTGGAACGTGCACACGCTCGCCTACGTGCTGATGCTGGTGGTGGTGGTGAGCGGGATGTACGGCGTGGTGGCGTACCTGCGGGTGCCGCGTGCGATGACCGAGAACCTGGGCGAGCACACCCTCGACCAGATCGTGCTGCGCATCGCCGACATCGACCGCGACCTCGCCACGCGATCGCTGTCGCTGCCCGACGACCTCGTGGCGCTGGTGAATGCCTCGGTGCGCGGCACGCGCCTGGGCGGCAGCCTCGAGCGCATCATCACCGGGCGTGACGCGCGCTGCCCGACGACGCTCGCGATCCGCGCCTGGCCCGCGATCGCCAAGCGCCTCACGGGGGAGACCGCCAAGCTCGACAAGGAAGTGTTCTCGCGCCTGCTGCAGAAGCGCGAGTTGCTGGAGCAGGCGCGCCGCGACCTGCGCCACAAGGCGGTGCTCGACCTCTGGCTGTACCTGCACGTGCCGCTGGCGCTGGCACTCCTCGCGGCCGTCGTGGCGCACGTGGTCGCGGTCTTCATCTACCGATGAAGGCCCACATCGTCCACCGCGCCGGCGAGCGCGTGCTGTCCCGCCGCACCGTGGATGCCAACTGGCTGCGGGTGGGCCGCAACGCGAGCTGCGAAGTGCACCTGCCAGATCCGCGCATCGCGCTCGAGCAGGGGATGATCGTCGACCGCGAAGGGCTGGTGTACCTCGAGGGAGAGTCGGGCAGCCAGAACATCACGCGCAAGACCGTGAGCGCCACGCGCATCCAGGTCGGCGTGCCGCTCGAGATCGGGCCCTACCGCATCGAGTCGAAGGCCCCGTCGGAAGGCTTCGACGCCGCGCTCGCGATCGAGCTCATGCGCCCGGTCGAGGCGGCCTCGGATTTCGCCACCCGCACCTCGCGCCGCACGCTCGCCTCGGTGGGGCTTTCCAAGCGCGGCGTCGCGTGGGGCCTCGCGGTGCTGGTGGTGCTGGTGTTCCTGCTGCTGCCCGCCGGGCGCGTGCTGGACCTGCCCTGGTCCCAGGCGTCGCAGACGCTGCCCCTGGGCGACCGGTTCTGGAATCCCGGAGCGCTGATGCTCGCCCACCAGCCGGTGCAGGCGCGCTGCGCCACCTGCCACGACAAGCCCTTCGAGGCGGTCAGGAATGGCGCGTGCCTCGAGTGCCACGCGTCCCTTGGCCGCCACGTAGCCACGGACTCCGCCGCCGCACCGATGTTCGCCGGCGCACGCTGCACCGGCTGCCATTCCGAGCACAAAGGCGTGAAGAGCACCCACCGCGACAGCGACGGCGTATGCGTGGATTGCCACCGCAACCTTTCGGGGCGCATGGCGGGCATCGAATCCGGCGATGCCAGCGATTTCGCGAGAGGCCACCCGCCATTCCGGCTCACGTTCCCGGGCGGGGACGGCGTGCTCGAACGCGTGCGGCAGGGTGCCAAGCCGATCCTCGAGCCCACCAACCTCGTGTTTCCCCACGCGCTGCACCTCGACGCGAAGGGCGTGAAGTCGCCGGGACGCGGCCGCGTGCGGCTCGAATGCGCGAGCTGCCACGCGCCCGATGCGTCGAAGCGGGCCTTCGAGCCGGTCTCGATGGCGAAGCACTGCCAGGAGTGCCACCGCCTCGAATTCGAGCCCGCCGTCACCTCGCGCGAGGTGCCCCACGGTGACCCCGCCGCCGCCGCGACGGTGGTGGAGGAGTTCTACGCCAACCTCGCATTGAAGGGCACGCCCGACAGCTTCCAGAAGGCCTTCGGCGTCCCCGGGCAAGGCATCCTGCGGCGCGCGGGCGACCCCTCGGCAACCGACCGGCAAGGCGCGCTCGCGCTCGCCGCGCGCAAGGCGAAGCGCGTCACCGCCGAGATGGTGGAAGTGCGCACCTGCGGCACCTGTCACCGCGTGTCGCGCGCCGGCGAGGGCGAATGGAAGGTGGCCCCGGTGCGGGCCGCGGCGACGTGGATGCCCCACGCCCGGTTCGACCACAAGGCGCACGCGCAATCGAAGTGCGGCGATTGCCACGCATCGGCGCGCTCGAAGGCAGCCACCGACATCTCGATGCCCACCATCACCACGTGCCGCAAGTGCCACGCGGGCTCACAGCCCACGAAGGATAAGGTGATGTCCAACTGCATGTTGTGCCACGGCTTCCACGACGCGACCCATCCCTGGCTCGGGGCCGATGCGAAGCGCCGCTAGGACGTTGGCCGTCGTGCTGGCCCTGGCACTCCTCCCGGGTTGCGGCGGGGGCGGCGGGGGCGGCGCCAGTGCGCCGGCGGCGTGCGTCGGCAGCTGCGGCGAGGCTTCGCCCAACGCGCTCACGCGCATCGAGGTCGAGGCGGTCGTCGGGCGCGCGGTCGCGGAGGCGCGTGCCCGCGGTGCCAATGCCCACGTGGCCGTCACCGATCGCGTCGGCAACGTGCTCGCGGTCTACTCCATGACCGGCGCGCCGGCCACCATCGCCGTGTCTTCGGGGCTCCCCGCCGGGGGACTCGAGGGCATCCCGGCCGGTACCATTCCCGCGACCTTCGCCGCGATCTCGAAGGCGATCACCGGGGCCTACCTGTCCTCGGCGGGCAATGCGTTCACCACCCGAACCGCGGGCCAGATCGTGCAGGAGCTCTTCAATCCGGGAGAAGCGCAACAGCCGGCGGGCCCGCTCTACGGCGTGCAGTTCTCGCAGCTCACCTGCTCCGACGTGAACCGCAAGCGCGCGCTGCATGGCGACGTGGGCCCGAAGAATTCGCCGCTCGGCCTCGCCGCCGATCCCGGCGGGCTGCCGCTCTACAAGAGTGGCGTGCTGGTGGGGGGCATCGGCGTCGAGGCCGACGGGCGCTACGGCATAGACCGCGACATTTTCGGCATCGACGACGACGCGGAGGAGAAGATCGCCGTGGCCGCTTCGTTCGGCCTCGCAGCACCCGCCGACATTCGTGGCGACCGCATCACCGCCGATGGACGCACGTTCCGCTACGTCGATTCGGAATCGATCGCTTCCAATCCCGCCCAGCCGATTGCGTTGGGCGCGGCGGGCGCGTACGTCGAAGTCGCGGGCTACACCGCCGGCGCCACCCCACGGGCCGGCACCGCGTTCGGCGACGCCGCATCCGGCATCGTTCCCTCGGCCAACGCCAGCGCGGCTGCAACTCAATGGGTGTTGCTCGGACCCGATGGCGTGCCCCGGTTTCCAGCGCACGACGCGGCGGCTGGGGCGGGACCCCTCACTGCGGCGCAGGTGCAGGCGCTGCTCGACGAGGGGCTCGCTACCGCCCGGCGCACCCGCGCCCAGATCCGCCGTCCCCTCGGCTCCTTCGCGCAGGTGACGATCGCGGTGGTGGACCTGGACGGCAACATCCTGGGGCTTGCCCGCACGCCCGACGCGCCGGTTTTCGGCATCGACGTGGCGGTGCAGAAGGCGCGCACCGCGATGTTCTTTTCCCATCCCCAGGCCGCCGCGGACCTGCGCCTCGTGCCCCCGGCGCGCCACCTGGTGGGGCCGGTGGATGTCTCCGTCGCCGCCTACCTCGATGCCGCGCGGGCTTTCCTCGAAGATCCCACGCCATTCACCGGCGGCACGGCGTGGACCGCGCGCGCCATCGGCAACCTCCACCGGCCGACCTATCCCGACGGCATCGAGGGCGCGGATTTCGGGCCGTTCTCGACGCCCCTCGCGCGCTGGAGCCCCTTCAACGTGGGCTTCCAGCTCGACCTCGTCTACAACCAGTTCGTGGGCGCTGCACTGGGCGACGTGAGCGAGGGGTGCGCGGGGCGCTATCCCAAGGGCCACGTGACGCCGGGGCCTTTCTTCGGCACCGCGCGGTTGCGCAACGGGGCCCAGATCTTTCCGGGAGGCGTGCCGGTGTATCGCGGCGAGACGCTGGTGGGCGGAGTCGGCGTGTCCGGCGATGGCGTGGACCAGGACGACATGATCGCGTCGCTCGCGATCGCGCGTGCCGGGGAGCGCCTTGCCGGTGCCGTCGCCCACGCGCCGGCCGCGCGGCGCGCCGATCGCCTGGTACCCCACGGCGCGCGCTTGCGCTACGTGCAATGCCCGCAGGCGCCGTTCCTCGACTCGAATGAGCACGATGCCTGCGCGGGCCTCTGAACGCCGCGCGGTCGCGGCTGCCGTGGCGCTGGCGCTCGCCGGCGTCGCCGCGGCGGAGCAGCCGATGCCGGTGCCCATCGATCCGGAACGCGAGGTGGCGCCGCGCCGCCCGGGCCCCTCCGAGCCGCTACGCTACGTGCCGCCGGTCCCCGATCCGCTGCAAGTCGCCCCGCCCACGCGCGCGCAGCGCCGCGAGATGCTGGCGGTGCCCGACCGCTGGCGCATCCTCCAGGCCCTCGGGGCCAAGGGCGCGTGGTACGACCCGTACAACCAGAACGTGCTGAAGGGCGACCTGCCGGTGGCGGGAGAGCCGTGGCTGCGCGAGCGCTACCCGAAGCTCGCCGAGGCGCTCTCGCCCGACTGGTTCCTGAACCTGGGCCTCGTCTCCGACAGCCTGGTCGAGCTGCGCCGCCTGCCGACCCCCGTGGGCCCGCAAACCTCCGAGCGCCCCGGAAGCTACGACGTGTTCGGCCGGGGGAAACAATCGGCGTTTGCCCAGACTGTCATCGTGTCGCTCGCCCTGGTGAAGGGCGACACCACGTTCAAGCCGCCCGATTACGAATTCCGCCTGGTGCCCGCGTTCAACCTCAACCGCTCGTGGGTCGAGGAGGTCCGTGCGCTGCGCATCGACCCCCGTGAGGGCCGCACGCGCAACGACGACCATGCAGGACTGCAGGAGGCCTTCGTCGACGTGCACCTGCGCAACGTCTCCAGCCGCTACGACTTCGACTCGGTGCGCGCCGGCATCCAGCCGTTCATCTCCGACTTCCGCGGCTTCCTGTTCAACGACGTGCCGCTGGGGGTGCGTCTCTTCGGCACCCGCGACGGCAATCGCTGGCAATACAACCTCGCCTGGTTCCGGCGGCTGGAGAAGGACACCAATTCGGGGCTGAACGAGGTGGCGCGCATGCCGCGCCGCGACGACGTGCTGGCCGCCAACGCCTACCGCCAGGATTGGCCGCGGCTGGGATTCACCTCCCAGGCGACGGTGGTGCTGAACGTGAATCGCGAAGACGGGGGCAAGACCTACGACACCAACGGCTTCCTGGTGCGCCCCGCCGTGATGGGCGATGGCCGCGAGCACGGTTACCGGGTGGCGTATTTCGGCTACAGCGGCGACGGACACTTCGGCGCGTACAACCTCACGACTTCCATCTACGCGGCGCTGGGCCGCGACGAGCGCCATCCGCTCGCCCAGCGGCCGCAGTCGATCCGCGCGGGCTTCGCCGCGGCCGAGTTGTCGCGCGACTTCAGCTGGGTGCGCCTGCGCCTGAACGGCCTGCTCCAGTCCGGCGACAGTGATCCCTTCGACGGCCGCGCCACCGGCTTCGACGCCATCCTCGAGAACCCGCAGTTCGCGGGGGCCGATACCAGCTTCTGGGTGCGCCAGGCGGTGCCGCTCGTGGGCGGAGGCGGCGTGTCCCTCTCGGGCCGCAACGGGGTGCTGGCGAGCCTGCGCTCGTCGAAGGACCAGGGACAATCCAATTTCGTGAACCCGGGCCTGCTGCTCGCGGGCGTGGGCGCGGATGTGGTTGTGTCGCCGCAGGTTCGGGCGATCGGAAACGTGTCCTACCTGCGCTTCATGAACACCGAGGTACTGGGCGTGCTGCGCAACCAGGCACCGCCGGCGAAGGAGATCGGCTGGGATATTTCCGGCGGCGTGCAGTGGCGGCCCTTCATGAGCCAGAACCTGGTGGTGAACGCTTCGGCGGCGGTGCTGCTGCCGGGCAAGGGGCTGAAGCAACTCTACGACGAGGGGCAGCGCGGGCCGCAGTATTCGGTTTTGTTCAACCTTGTGGCTGCGTTTTAAGGCCTTGCCGATGATGACGATGGAACGGCACCACGAAGGTCACGAAGGTCCACAAAGGTCCACGAAGGAAAGCGGAATGAAGGGTTCAACGCTTCCGCTGCGGACAGTCGAAAAGCGCAAGGGATCAAGTTTCGACGTTCCATTGGGCACCGTGGATCCACAGGCTCGAACCCCTGCCCGGCTTTCCCTTTGCTTGTCCGTTTTCCTTTGTGGACCTTTGTGGACCTTCGTGACCTTTGTGGTTCCAACGACCGCGTGGGCTGCCCCGATGTCGCCGCCAGCCCCGATGCAGCAAACAGTTTCTGAAGCCGATCTCAAATCCACCGGCTGCGTCACGTGCCACACCGCCACCGACCGCCACACCATGCACCAGAACCCTGGTGTGGTGCTCGGCTGCATCGATTGCCACGGCGGGAATGCGGCCACCAAGGTTCCTGCCGGTAGCACTCGCCACGAGCCTGCCTTCGTTGCCGCAATGCGCCAGGCCCACGTGCTGCCCCGCGACGAGAAGGCGTGGCGCTGGCCCTCGAGCGCCACCCCCGAGCGCACCTACACGAAGTTGAACCGCGAGAGCCCGGAGTTCATCCGCTTCATGAACCCGGGCGACCTGCGCGTGGCGCGTGAAGCCTGCGGCGCCTGCCACCTGCCGATCGTGCAGGCGAGCGAGCGAAGCCTCATGGCCACCAGCGCCATGCTGTGGGGCGGCGCCTCGTACAACAACGGCATCCTGCCGTACAAGCGCTACATCCTTGGCGAGGCGTACACGCGGGAAGGCGAGGGCGCCAACCTCGCGAACCCAGTGAAAGTCGATCCGTTCCTCGTCTCGAAGGGGATCCTGCCGTTCCTCACCGTGCTGCCGGCGTGGGAGGTCACGCCCCCCGCCGACGTGTTCCGCGTCTTCGAGCGCGGCGGACGAGTGGTCTCGAGCCAGTTCCCCGAGGTGGGGCTGCCCAACCTCGCGGGGCAGCTGCAGAAGCTGGAAGAGCCGGGGCGCCCGGACCTCAAGCAATCCAACCGCGGTCCCGGCACCGGCAACCGCATCGCGGTGCCGGTGCTGAACCTCGCCAAGACGCGGTTGAACGATCCGCACCTGTGGTTCCAGGGCACCAACGACCAGCCGGGGGACTACCGCGCCTCCGGGTGCAGCGCCTGCCACTCGGTGTACGCCAACGATCGCGACGAGCGCCACTCCGGCATCTACGCGCGCTTCGGCAGCGGCGGGGCCACGGCCACGCGCGATCCCACCATCCCGGCCAACGAGCCGGGGCACCCGATCAAGCACCAGTTCACCCGCGCCATCCCGTCGTCGCAGTGCATGGTGTGCCACATGCACCAGCCCAACGTCTTCGTGAACAGCTTCTACGGCACGATCATGTGGGATTACGAGAGCGACGCGCCGCACATGTGGCCGGCGAAGCAGAAATATCCCACCGACGACGAGGCGCGGAAGATCCTCGACCGCAACCCCGAGGAGGCGGCGATCCGCGGCTTGTGGGGCGACCCCGGGTTCCTGCGCGACGTGTCGAAGCTGAATCCGAAGCTGAAGGACACGCAGTTCGCCGACTACCACGGCCACGGCTGGAATTTCCGCGCGGTGTTCAAGCGCGACCGCAAGGGCGCGCTCCTCGACGCGAAGGGCAAGGTGGTAGCCGACGACGACCCGGCGAAGTTCTCCAAGGCGGTGCACCTGACTTCCGTCCACCTCGACAAGGGCATGCATTGCGTGGACTGCCACTTCGCCCAGGACGCCCATGGCAATGGCCACATCTACGGCGAGGTCGCGGCGGCGGTGGAGATCGACTGCGCCGATTGCCACGGCACGGCGGACCGGTACCCGACGCTGCGCACCTCCGGCCCCGCGGCGCGTCCCGGGGGTATGGACCTGCAGTTGCTCCGCACCCAGGACGGGCGCCGGCGCTTCGAGTGGAAGGGGGGCAAGCTCTACCAGCGCTCGGCGCTCGATCCGGCGCTCGAATGGGAGATGTCGCTCACGAAGGACTCGGTGACCCCGGGCCACGCGCGCTACAACGAGAAGGCGGCGCGGGCCAAGCTCATGCATTCGGGGGCCGCGGGGCGCGACGGCCAGTGGGGGGCGGGCGCTCCCGGCTACGCCCACGGCGAGGACAAAGTGACGTGCTACAGCTGCCACCTTTCGTGGACGACCAGTTGCGCCGGCTGCCATTTGCCGATCCAGGCCAACTGGAAGACCGAGCGCAACCACTACGAGGGCGGGGAGACGCGCAACTTCGCCACCTACAATCCGCAGGTGGCGCGGGAGGACATGTTCCAGCTCGGCCGCCACGGCCCGGTGAAGGGCGCCAGGGTGGCGCCGGTGCGCTCGTCCTCTGCCCTGGTGCTGTCGTCGACCAATGCCAGCCGCGAGCGCATCTACGTGCAGCAGCCGCCGGTCTCGGCGAGCGGATTCTCCTCCCAGGCGTTCGCGCCCCACTATCCCCACACCGAGAGGAAGACCGAGACCAAGGGCTGCCCCGATTGCCACGTCGCCACCGCCAACGACAACAACGCGGTGATGGCGCAGCTGCTGCTGCAGGGCACCAACTTCGTGAATTTCGTGGGCTTCAACGCCTGGGTCGGCGGCGAGCGCCACGTGCAGGGCGTGCAGGTGACCGAATGGGACGAGCCCCAGGCGGTGATCGGAAGCTATCTCCATCGCCATGCCTATCCGGACTGGCATGCGGCCCACGAAGCGCGTTCGCGCCGCCTGCCCGAAGCCCACGACCACGCGAGCGGCGGGGCGGTGGGCTGCCTCGCGGTGCGCGGCGAGTACCTGTTCGCGGCCGAAGGGGCGGGAGGCTTGAGGGTCTACGACGTGGCGAGCATCGCCAACAAGGGCGTCTCGCAGCGCATCGTCACGGCGCCGTTCTCGCCCCTCGGCCACGACACTCATGTGCCATCGACGGATGCGCGCTGCGTGGCGCTGCCCACCAACCAGCCGATCGACCCCACGCGCAACCAGGGTGAGCTGATGCGCGTCACCAACCAGGAGCAGCCGTTCCACCCGATCTACAGCTACGCGGTGGTGGCCGATGCGAAGGAGGGATTGATCCTGGTGAACGTCGAGACCCTCGCCGACGGCGAGCCCCGCAACAATTTCCTGAAGCGCGCCGTGGCCTGGAACCCGGAAGGCGTTCTCGACGGCGCGCGCCACGTGACCCTCGGCGGGCATTTCGCCTACGTGGCGACCGATGCCGGGATCGTGGTGGTGGACCTCGACGATCCGATGAAGCCCGTGCTCGCGGCGCGTGTCGGGGTGCCCGGGGCGCGGGCGAGCGCGCTGCAATTCCGCTACCTCTTCGTCATTTCGCGTGCGGGCCTCGAGGTGGTCGACGTGACCGTTGCGTCGAAGGCGAAGCGTGTCGCCGGAGCCGCCGTGCCCCTCGCCGACGCGCGCGGCCTGTACGTGGCCCGCACCTATGCGTACGTGGCCGCCGGCCGCGAGGGACTGGCCATCATTGACGTCGAGCGGCCCGAGGCGCCCCGCCTCTTCACGCGCTTCGACGCCGGCGGCAAGCTCGATGACGCACGCGACGTGGTGGTGGGCTCCACCAATGCTTCGCTCTTCGCCTACGTGGCCGATGGGCGCAACGGATTGAAGGTGATCCAGCTCACCGCGCCCGACACGCAGCCGCGTTTCTACGGCTTCAGCCCCGAGCCTCGGCCGCAGCTGGTCGCGTGGCGGGAGACCGCGTCGCCCGCGACCGCGCTGGCGAAGGGGCTGGATCGCGACCGGGCGGTGGACGAGACCGGGCACCAGATCGCGGTGTTCGGGCGGATCGGATCGCGTCCGTTCAACCTCGAGGAGCAGCGCAAGATGTATCTCAGGCCGGACGGCGGAGTGTGGACGGTGAGGGAGTGATGCGGGCAGTAAACCTGGGAATG
>JANMHV010000227.1:0-1919 GCA_031375445.1 Burkholderiales bacterium
TGATTGAGCCGGCCGGCTCGATCAAGGAGCGCGGCCCTCGCCCGGGCGCAAAGCGAGCCGGCGTCTAAAGCTCGATCTTGTAACCGACCCCATAGACCGAGTGCACGATCTCCTCCTCCGGCCTTACCCGCTGCAGCTTCCGCCGCAAATTCTTCACGTGGCTGTCGACGGTGCGATCGGCCACGACGCGATGGTCCTCGTAAAGGCTATCCAGCAGCTCGCCGCGGGGAAAGATGCGTCCGGGACGCGTTGCCAAAGTCCGCAGCAACCGGAACTCCACCGGCGTGAGTTGCAGCAGCACGCCATCTAGCACCGCCTCGTAGCGCCCGGCGTCGAGTGTGAGCGCGGCCGCAACGCGCCCCGAATCGCGGCGGCCGCGCCGCAGCACCGCGCCCACGCGCGCCACCACCTCGCGCGGGCTGTAGGGCTTGCAGATGTAGTCGTCGGCGCCGAGCTCGAGGCCCAGCAGCCGGTCCACCTCCTCCACCCGCGCGGTGACCATGATCACCGGGATGTCGGCGTGGGCGCGGACCTCCTTGAACACTTCGAGCCCGGGACGGCCCGGCAGCATGAGGTCCAACAGGATCGCGTCGGGCGCCCGCGCCCTCACCGAAGGCAGTACCTCGCGGCCGTCCGCGATGCTCGCTGCCTCGTATCCGGACGCCTCCAGGTACTCCTCAAGGAGCTTGGCGAGCTTGGGCTCGTCCTCCACCACCAGGACGTACTTGCTCAAGCGGGCTCCGGCTCGGCGAGCGGCAGCGTGGCATCGACGGCGAGCCCGCCGAGCTCGGATATGCGCGCCGCAATGCTGCCGCCGTGGGCGTGGGCGATGCTGTCGCAGATCGCGAGGCCGAGGCCCGAGCCGCCGGCCTCGCGGCTGCGCGAGCCCTCGACGCGGTAGAGGCGCTCGAAAAGCCGCGGCAGCGCTTCCACCGGCACCGCGGGCGGCGAATCCTCCCAGGTGAGGCGAGCCTTGCCGTCGGACACGGCGACGGTCGCACGAACCTGCCCGTCCCCATCGGTGTAGCGCAGCGAGTTTTCCAGCAGGTTCGCCACCAGCTGGCCGAGGCGATGCTCGTCGGCCCGCACCAGCACCGGGCCCGCGGGTTCGCGGACCTCCCATCGCAGCCCGCGCGATTCGAGGCGGTGGCCGGCCGCCTGCAAGGCACCGCGCACCACGCGCGCGAGGTCCACGGGCTCGAAGCGATAGGAAAGCCCCCCCACGTCGGCGAGCGACAGGTCGTGAATGTCGTCCACGAGCTTGCGCAGCCGCTCGACCTCGGCGTGCAACGAGGTCACCGCGTCGCGGGTCACCGGCCGCACGCCATCCTGCATCGCCTCGAGCTCCGCGCGCAGCACCGTGATCGGAGTCCGCAGCTCGTGGGAGATGTCGGCCATGAAATTGCGGCGCACGGATTCCTGGCGCTCGAGCGCGTGCCCCAGGCGGTTGAAGTCCTCCACCAGCTGGCCCAGCTCGTCGGTCGAGCTGCTTTCCACGCGCACCGCGTAGTCGCCGTCGGCCATGCGCCGCGTGGCACCCGCCAGGCGCTTCACCGGGGCCAGCAGCCCCTGGGCGAGGGTCCCGGCAAAGATGGCGGCGGTGGCGAGCGCCAGCAGCGCGACACTCCAGAGCGCGTCCCACAGCTCCTCGCGGAAGCGCTGGTCGACCCCGGTGAACATCTCCCGATGCGCCGGCGCCGCCACCCATCCGACGCGCTGGCCGTTGACCACGACCGGCTGCCGGTCGAGGGTATCGGAGGGATTCGCGTCGCCGACGACGACGCGGTTCTGGGCGTCCAGCACCAGGCCGGGGGGCGGGCGGTCCATCGATCCGCCGGGCGGGGAGGAGCCGCTCGCCTGGGACGGGGCCACGGCCGGCAACGGACCCAGCGCGGTGAGCTCGGGGCGGATCGCGTGGT
>JANMHV010000272.1:0-5568 GCA_031375445.1 Burkholderiales bacterium
GACCACTCGGAAGGCGCCCTGCTCCGGCAAGCACCCCTGGGCAGCGGTCAGGTTGTACTGCCTTCCCGCGAACGTGAAGTTGGCCGGGAACACGTTGCCCGACGTGGCCGAGAATCCGAGGTCGGACCGGATCGCGGTGCGCGCGAACTCGCGCTGGCGGGCGGACAGCGCCTCGTTCTTCTGGTAGTCGAACGTGGCGAGCACGTTGAGGCGCTCCCGCACGATGTCGCCAAAACCGAGCGCCGCGATGTAGCGACGGGTGTCACCGCCGCCGCGGTCGACGTGCGTCGCGTACGCGCTCGCTTCGCCGCCCTGGTAGTCGCGTCGCAGGATGAAATTGACCACGCCGCCGATCGCATCGGTGCCGTAGATCGCCGAGGCGCCATCCTTCAGGATCTCGACACGCTCGACGGCTGCAAGCGGAATCTGGTTCAGGTTCACCGTGCCGCCGCCGTTGGCGTTGAAGGCGTAGTTGGAGAGCCGCCGCCCGTTGAGGAGCACCAGCGTGCTCGTGCTGCCGAGCCCGCGCAGCCCCGCGGCGACGAGCCCCGGCGTACCCGAATCGCCAAGGCCGAAAGAAAGCGAATAGGCGGGGATGTTGGCGGAGATCTTGTCGAGCAGCTCGCCCGCGGTGAGTGACCCGCTGCGCGCGATCTCCTCGCGCGACATGACGGTCACGGGCAGCGCCGTCTCGCCGTCGATGCGCTTGATGTGCGAGCCGGTGACCTCGATCCGCTCGCCCGCGACCACCTTCGGGTCGCTCGCCTGCGCCAACGCCGCGCCCGGTTCGATGAATGTCGCGGCCAGTGCCACGACCCGGCACGCCCATGCGGTTTTCGTGCTCAATCGATCACCTCCGTCGCGCGCAGCAGGACATCCGGGGTCACCCGCAGTCCCAACGTCGTCGCCGTCCTCCGGTTGAGGGTGATGCGCGATTTGTCCGGGGTCTCGATCGGGATCCGCGCCGGGCTCTCGCCACGCAGGATCTTGTCGATGATGGCGGCCACGCGCTTCATCGGCTCGGTGTGCTCGAGCCAGCAGGAAAGCAGGAAGCCCGCGCGCACCTCCTCGTCGCTCCTGCCGTGGGTGGCGATCCGCCGGCGCAGCGCCGCGGCCGCGACCGCCGGCGCACCTCCATCGGCGGGCGGCGCGGCAATCCAGGCCGCATCGGTCGCGCCGCGCAACCCGGCGAGCACCCTCTCGCACGCCGCCATGCCGTCGACATGGGTGAGCTCCGCCGACAACCCGAGCTCGCGAGCCGCGGCCTCGTGGGCGGGCGCGGGACTCGCCATGTCATGGTCCGCGGCGGTGATGAACACTACGCGCTTCAATCCCGGCACCAGGGCGCGCAGGGTTCCCAGCTGGATGCGCGCCGCGTCGGGCAATCCGAACGAAAGCCCGGTCACGTTGGTGCCGGGTTGCCGCAACGAACGCGCTACTCCCGCGCCGACCGGATCGGCGATTCCCAGGGAAACGATCGGGATGGTCGTGGTGGCGCGCGCCAGCGCCATGACGCGCGGGACGCCTCCGCTTACAAGCACGTCGGGGCGGGTGGCCACCAGGTCCGCGGCCGCGCGTCCCGGGTCCTCGAACAGCGGCGCCGCCTTCGCGATGACGCGGAGGTTCCTGCCCTCGACGTACCCCAGCTCCGCGAGCGCCTCGCGCAGCTTCACCGGCAGGCCCGCGCCAAGGTAGCCGAGGGTGTGGACCCGCTCCCTGCCTTGCGCGCGCACAAGGGGGGCCGCTCCCATCGCCATGACGCAGGCCAGGAAACGGCGCCGACGCTGCGCATTCCCCCTCATGCCCGAACCCTACCGAGCGTGCGCGTGCATGTATGTGAAGTATTCACCCTGACCCACGATGGCGGTGGCCGCGGCCCCGAGGAGCGCAAGAGTCCCGCGACGCTTGCGCCCCACCATTGACGCCCACCTAGCGGCGGGAGCTGGCTTGCGCGACCAACACCGTGCTCTCGGCCGGCGCTTCGCGCAGGAGCGAGCGGAAGTCGAGCGCGTTCACCATGCGGGTGCTGTCCACGTAGCGGCGCAGCGGCGCGGCGCCCTGGGCGGCCTTCTCCTTCACTTTCGCCGCCACGTGCGGCGGCATGCCGTCGATCTTCACCGCGACCGGCTGTGCCGGCTCGGCGAAGGACGAGCCGGCTAAGGAAACGAGGAACATCGTGAGGTAGCGAGTCGTAACGTTGGCGTTCATGGCATCTCCTGTCGTGTGGGGTACTGCTGAACCCACGATAGGAGGATCGAGCCTCGCGATCGAGCCCACTACGACCGCCCGGAGACGTCGACAAACGGACGCGGGGCGATCCAGTTTTCACGCACTCCGGGCGGCGGCTCAATGGAATACCTCTTGGGCGCGCGCCAGCACCGCCGGCGGGACCGTGATTCCCATCGAACGCGCGCAGGCGAGGCTCACGGCGAGGTGCGGCCGCGACAACTGGTCCACCGGCAGGGTCGCCGGCGCATGGCCGGCGAGCACGCGCACGGCGAGGTCGACGGCGCGGTTGTCGGAATCGAGCCACCACTCCCCGAGCGAGGCGAGGGCGCCGAAATCCTCCACCAGCTTGTGGTGGAAGTACACCGCGGGGATGCGCGCATCCCTCAGCAGCGGCGCCATGATGCCCGACCCCGCGAACCCTCAGGAAGCAATAGCACGCCTCGGCTCGCGCCGCGGCGAGGCGGGACACGGTGGCCTCGGCATCCTTCACCGCCACCACATCCTCCAGCGCGAGGCCCAGCGCCCTGGCGGGGGCGGCGAACGCTTCGCGTGGATAAATCGCGAACCCTCCCTCATGCCTGAGGAGGGTCACGCGCCGTGCGTGCGGTGCCAGCTCACGGAGCAGTTCGATGCGCTTGCCGATCAGCTCCGCCGAGCGGCTCGAGGCGCCGGTCACGTTGCCGCCGGGGCGGCGCATGGATGCGACCAGTCCCGCCTCGACCGGCTGCGCCACCTCCATGAACACGATGGGAATGTCCTTGGTGAGTCCATGGGCGAACCGCGCGTTCTCGACCCCCGCCACGATGATCACATCAGGCCTCGCGAGGATGGCGGCCCGGATCTGCGCATCCGCGACGTGCCGCGGCCGCTCCAGGGCCACGATGTGCAAAGCGACGCGCTCGCCATCGACCCAGCCCCGCAAAGCGAAACGGGTTCGGTAATGCGCGGTGAGGAAGGCCCGCTCGCTCTCGTCGAGCGACGTGAGCACAATGACCCGCGGCGGCTTCCCGCGTGCGCCGAGAGCGCCTCCCGCACCCAGCGCCGCGGCCGCCCGAAGGAAGGCGCGCCGACTCGAGGCTAACGGCTCATCCCGAACACGCATTACCGCGCCCCTCACCATCGCGCCGGCGGCTTGCGGTGGATCACGATCCGCGCCGCCTCCACGGTGATGTAGCCGCCCAGCACCAGGTCCTTGAAGATTCGGCTCACCATCTCGCGCGAGCAGCCGACACGGCTCGCGATGTCCGCCTGGGTGAGCTTCTCGGGCACGTATTGCTCGCCATCCTTCGTGACCGACGCCTCCAGCAGCAGGCGCGCCACGCGCCCGTAGGCGTCCATCAGCGCGAGGCTGCGCACGTTCTGCGTGAGCGAGCGGATGTGGCCGATCAGCTTGTGGATGAAGTGGGTGGCGAACGCCGGGTGGCCCTCGATGAACTGCGCGAACTCGGCGCGCGGCACCATGGCGAGCCGGCAGGTCTCCAGCGTGATCACCGAGGCCGAGCGCGGCCCGCGGTCGAAGGCGATCTCGCCGAAGTACTCGCCCGGGCCCATGATCGAGAGCACCACCTCGCGCCCGTTGGCGTCGGAGACGAAAGCGCGCACCCGGCCCTCGAGGATGATGTAGAGCGCGTTGGTGGACTCGCCCTCGGTGACCAGGACCGTCTTCGGCTTGAACTCGCGCACCGTGCCGTGGCGCGCGATCTCCGCCAGGTCCGCCGCCTCCAGACGCATCCGCGCTTCATCCGCCATGGCGCGACTCCGCTGCCTGCATCACGGCGACCACGTTGTATGCCGGCACCGCTTCGTGCAGCCCCTTCAGCGGCAGCTCGCCCACGCTCTCCAGCTCGACGCGATCCTCCACCCGGCCTGCGACGCGCTGGGACACCAGCACCTGCCCTGCCACGGCGTGGCCGCACAGGCGCGCGGCGAGGTTGTTGACGGCGCCCACGGTGCCGTAATCCTGGCGGCCGGGAAAGCCGATGGTGCCGATGGTGGCGAAGCCCTGGGCGATGCCCATCCCGCAGCCCAGCTTGTGGCCGAGCTTGCGCCAGCCGACGGCGAGGCGTGCCACGCTGTCGCGCAGCTCGACCGCCATGCAGACCGCGGCGAACGCGGGATCGGGCAGCGGCTGCGGGTCGTTGAAGATCAGCATCACGCCGTCGCCCGCGAAGTGCTCGACGGTGCCGTCGTACTGGCTCACCAGGCGTCCAATCTCGCCGTGGTACTCCCGCAGCACCCCCAGCACGTCCTCGGGAGCCGCCGTCTCGGAGAAAGCGGTAAAACCGCGCAGGTCCACGAACATGATGGTGACTTCGCGCCGGCGGGTGGCGAGCGGATCGTCGAGGTGTCCGGAGATGATCAGCTCCGCCACTTTCGGCGAGAGGAAGCGCTTCAGGCGCGCGAGGCGCTCCAGCTGGCCGAGCTGCTCCTGCACACGCTCCTCGAGTCTCGCGTTCCACTGCGCGAGCTGCTCGGCCTGGGCTTCGATGCGGCGGTGCAGCGCGCGGATGCGCAACAGCGAGCGCACGCGCGCGAGCAGCTCCGCCTGGTTGATCGGCTTGGGGAGGAAATCGTCGGCGCCCGCCTCGATGCCCTTCACGCGCTCCTGCTCGGGGTCGAGAGCCGTCACCATCACCACCGGCAGGAGCGCCGTGGCGGGGTCGGCGCGCAGCGCGCGGCAGACCTCGTAGCCGCTCATGCCCGGCATCACCACGTCGAGCAGCACCAGGTCGGGCTTGCCCGAGGCGACCTGGGCGAGGCCCTCGGCGCCGCTCGCGGCGGTGAGCACCCCGTAGCCCGAGGCGCGCAGGATCTGCCCCAGCAATTTCACGTTCGCCGGGGTGTCGTCGACCACCAGGATGCGCGGCGTCTCGCTCATGCTTCGGGCCCTTCCAGCTGGCGCTCGATCATTTCGCCGAAGGTCGCGACGTCGATCGGCTTCGAGATGTAGCCGTTGAAGCCCGCCGCCACCACGCGGTCGCGCTCCCCCGGCGTGACCGAGGCGGTGACCGCGATCACCGGGATCGACGCGGTGTCGGGATCGGCGCGCAGTTGCCTCAACGCGCCGATGCCGTCGAGCCTGGGCAACTGGATGTCCATCAGCACCAGTGCCGGGCGGTGCTCGCGCGCGAGCGGCAGCGCCGCCTCGCCGTCGCCGCACTCGACCACCACGTGGCCGCGAAACTCGAGGATGGTGCGCACCAGCTTGCGGTTACGCTCGTTGTCCTCGACCAGCAGGATGGTCCGGCTCATGGGGTCGCGATCGGAAGGGTGAAGGTGAATGTGGATCCCTGGCCGGGGGCGCTCGCCACCCGGATCTCGCCGCCGTGGAGGATCACG
>JANMHV010000248.1:0-13845 GCA_031375445.1 Burkholderiales bacterium
GGTCACGCTGCGCGCCGCGCTCATCGACACGGTGCAATTGCCCTTGCCGTTGCAGGCTCCGGACCAGCCGGCGAATGTGGAGCCCGCCGAGGCGGTGGCGGTGAGGCTCACCGAGGTGCCGGACGCGAACGAAGCGTTGCAGGTCGAGCCGCAGTTCACGGCCGAAGGCGCCGAGCCCACGGTGCCGGTGCCCGTGCCGATGGTCACGACGGTGAGGGCGTAGTTGGTAGTGGCGGCGGGGGGAGCCGGCGTCGGGGTGGTCGTCACGGCGCCGCCGAGCGAGTTGCCCGGGGAGCCGGCGATGCCGAACTTCATGGCGGCCGTGCCCGACTGGTGCGCGCCCACGTCCGCGGCGCCGCTATTGAAGTTGGCGATGGCTACCGCCTTGCCCTGCCCCGCGCTACCGGCGGCGAGCTGGTACATGCCGCCCGCCTCGCTTTGCCAGCCGCTGCCCGCCGCATAGGTCGGCGTCGCGTTGATGCCGCCCACGATCGTGGCGTCGCCGGCGGTGCCGTTGTACATGTCGCCGGCGATCTCGTTGGTCGTCCCGGTCTGGTAGAAGGCGGTCCTGCCCGGCTTCCACAGGTGGTAGATGTTGTTCTTCGAGTGCGTGTTCTGGATCAGCTGGGCCGAGCCCGTGCCGCCCATGCCGTAGCCGCCGCCAAGGCCGTACTGCGCGCCCGACTGCGTGGCCTGCAGCATGGTGTTGTGGAAGAAGTAGCGCCGTCCGTAGCCCAGGGTGGAATCGGTGCCCGACTTGAAGAAGGGCTGGCGGTCGTCGGTGTCGACCTTGCCGTCGTACATCTGGGCGCGGTTCCACACGTTGCGGAACACGTACGCCGGGCCCACGGAGGTCACGGTGGTGGCGATGCCGATGGCGGTGCGGTCGATGTAGTTGCCCCAGATGCGCACGTTCTCGTTGGCGCCCTCGGCCTCGATGCCGTCGTCCCAGCCATGGGAGAGCTTGTTGCCGTTGATGTCGGTGTCGGCATTCGGGAAGCCGGCCTTGGTGAAGTTGTCCTCGCCGCCGAAGATGTCGTTGAAGTACTTGCCGGCGACGCTCCACACGTCGTTGTGGCGGAAGACGTGGTTGCCGCCACAGTGCGAGAAGGTGATCGCCTGGGGGCCGGCCGGGTGGCCATCGGTCCAGGAGTTGGCGCCGTAGCGCGGCTCGTGGATGTTGTTGCGTTGGATGGTCACGCGCACGAGCGAGGGCGTGGTGCAGACGGCGCGAATGGCGCTGTCCATGTCGGTGCCCCACTTGCCGTCGCGGGTGCGGCCCCAATTGGTGATCTCGTTGTCCTCGATGATCACGTCGGTCACGGTGGGCGAGATGCGGATGGCGTCCTGCTTGGCACCGGTGAGCTTGAGGCCCCGCACGATCACGTACGAGGCGTTGATGGTCACGTTGTATTGGGCGCTGTTGTTGCCGTCGAGCGTGGCGCCGGAGCCGTCGTAGACCACGTAGCCCGCGGCGCTGCCGCCCTCGGTCACGTTGTAGGTGGTGCCGGTAGCGCCGTTCACGGCGACCGTCTTGGCCACGGGGCGCTGGTTCGCCCAGGTCTTCACGACGAGGCCACGGCTGGCGGCCTGGCCCGGCAGGTTGAACTCCACCTGGTATTCGGTATTCGCGGTGAGGGAGACGAGGCTGCCGCGGCACTGCTGGTCGCGCGAGTCGTACCACATGGGCAGGCCCTGGCTCCAGGCGCTGTCGCCGTACTTGCGGAATTTCACTTCGCAGCCGGCGGTGCCGCCGGGGCTCTGCCAATAAAGGCCGACGGATTCGTAGGTCGGGATGGCGATGGTGCCGGTAGAGGGCTGGGTGGCGGTGGCCTGGGCTTTGGCGGTGACGCTGTAGATGCTGGCGCCGGCGAGGATCATCAGGCAGCCGACCAGCTTAATGGCGCGTCGGTTGTCGATGATGATGGGGGCCTGTCGTTGCATCGGGTTCTCTCCAAGCTCTGCTGCGAAATGAGCAAGCCTTGGAGCGAAAGCCGTGCCAACGTGTTTTATTTTATATTATTCAATACGTTAACAACCTTCCGCACCCACTACGGGAATGTCACCTGTAGCGCGGCCACCACGTGATTGTAGGTGACCCCGGATTTCGTTGTAGGAAACATCCTATGAGGGGGTAGGACCCCTCCTACGTTGTAGCGATTTGACGACAAAACGTCGATTTTCGATGACGAGAAACGTCACTTGGGCGCTACACCCTTGATTTCATTGGGGCGGAATGTCGTCACCCGAGCACGACAGGGTTCGCAGGATGTAACTCAGCCAGGGGGTTTGGCTGACTTGCCCGGCGGGGCTAACCGCGCCGCGGCAAAGGGAGAATCGGTGGATGCGCCACCGCTGCGCAAGCTCAGCGCATTCGGTAGCGTTCGACGGCGTCCGCATTCCACGCCATCCCGTTGCCGGGCCGGTCGGGGATGAGCGCGCAGCCGTTCACGATCTCCAAGGGCTGCTCGAGGATCGGCGCGGCCCAATCCACGTACTCGAGCCAATGGGCCGTGGGTGTCGCCGCGAGCAGATGGGCGCTCACCTCGGGAAAGAGGTGCGAGGACATCTCGATGCCCCGGCCCGCGGCGATGCCCGCGGCGCGCTGCCAGCCGGTCACGCCGCCGATGCGCTCGAGGTCGGGCATCACGTAGTCGCAGGCGTGGGCATCGAGCGCCGCGTCCATCGCGAAGGACGAAGAAAAATTTTCCCCGATCTGGACCGGGGTGGTGAGCGTCGCGGCGATCCGAGCGCAGCCGCGGTAATCGTCGTGGCGAATCGGCTCTTCGATCCAGTAGACCCCGTGGGAGTCGAGCGCCCGCCCACGCCGCAGTGCCTCGGATACCGACAGGGCCTGGTTGTAGTCGGTCATCACGCAGACGTGGTCGCCCAGGCGCTTGCGCACCGCGACCACCGCGGCGAGGTCTTCCTCGAGGCTCGGGTAGCCCAGCCGCAACTTCACCGCCGTGAAGCCGCCCTCCTCGACCAGCTGCTGCGCCTCGTCGGCAAGCGCCCCCGGCGCCATGAGGCCCAGGCCATTGCTGTTGTAGGCACGCACCGCGCGCGGACCCGCGCCCAGCATCGTTGCCAGCGGCAGTCCCGCGGCGATCGCGACCGCATCCCAGCAGGCGACGTCGAAGCCCGCCATCGCCATGCGCACCACCCCCTGCACCCCGATGAGGGTGAAGCGTTTGGCGAGGCGCGCCCAGAGGTCCGTGGGCACGACGCGCTCGCCCTTCACCTGGCGCTCGACTTCACCCAGCAGCGTCGCGATGGCGCCCGCGGCCGCGGGTACGTAGCAAAAGAGGTACGAGCGGCCCGTCACGCCCTCCTCGGTCTCGAGGTCGATCAGCAGCAGGGGTGCGGCGCGTATCGCCGCCTGGCTCGTCCCGAGCACGTGACGCATCGGCACCTCGACCGCCACCGACCGGAGGGCGCGGATCGTCAGGGCCGGCACGCTCACCGCTTCGCCGCCGCTCCTCCGGCGGCGTGCAGCGCGAGAATGTCCCAGACCGCGCGATTGGCGGGCGTGGGCACGCCCTTCTCCTCGCCCAGCGTCACCACGCCGCCGCTCAGCCACTCGACCTCGATCCGGTTGCCGCTTTCGAGGTCGTGGTGCATCGAGGAGGTCATGTCGGAGGGCAGCGTGTCGGCGAAGGCGAGGCGGTCCTCGGCATAACTTTCGGGCAGGGCCACTCCATGGGCCCGTCCCACGGCGACGGTCTCGCGCATCAGGTCGAGGAAGAACCCGCGGGTGCGGGGATTGGCGCGCACCGCGCCCAGCGCCATGCGCGTCGTGGTCGTGGCTCCCGAGAGCGCCACCAGGAAGACGTACTTCTCCCAGATCGCGCGCCTTACATCGGCGCTCAACTCGGCCTTGACGCCCGACCTCGCCAGCGCCTCGTGCAACCGGCTCGCGCGTTCGGAAACCTGGCCGTCGTATTCGCCCACGATGATGCGCTGCATGGTGCCGGTCTGGTGGATCACGCCCGGGCGCGAAATGTGGGAGGCGACGTAGCAGACACCTCCCATCACCTGTTCCGCGGGAAACACCCGCCGCAGGATGTCGTCCTTGATGACGCCGTTCTGCAGCGAGAGCACCCCGGTGCGCGGCCCGACGATCGGCGCCACGGCGCGCGCGGCGTCTTCCGTATCCCAGAGCTTCACCGACAGGATCACGAGATCGACCGGCCCGATGCTCGCCGGATCGTCGGTCACCCGCACCTTCGCTACGTGGATGTCGCCCTGGGGCTCGTTCTCGATCCGCAGGCCGTGGTCACGCAGCGCCGCGAGGTGCTTGCCGCGCGCGACGAAGGTCACGTCGTAGCCGGCCTGTGCGAGTCGACCGCCGAAAAAGCCGCCGACGCCGCCAGATCCCATCATCGCGATTTTCATCGCGACATTCTGCTCCCGGTCCCACGGCCTTTCCAATGCTCCAGGTAACAACGGCGTGCCTGGGGCACGCCGTAAGGATCGGGCGCAGGGGCCGACGCGAGCGCCTTCCCGGCGGCCTCGGCGACGCGAAAAGCCGGAAGCTAATCCGCCCAGCCGCCCCTGGGGACTGCCCGAGCGGCACCTTGCCAGAGCGAGTTGTACGCGGCCAGCAGCTTCGGGACCTCGTAGCGCCACTCGAGCTCGTTCTCCACGCGGCGGCGCCCGTAGGCGCCCATCTCGGCGCGCCGGGCGGGGTCGTCCAGCAGCTCGACGATCTTCGCGGCCATGTCGGCGGCGTCGTTCTGCTTCGCGTAAAGCGAGGCCTGCTGCGCCGAGAAGCGGCCCTCGGTGAGGTCGAACTGCACGATCGGCTTGGCGAGCGCCATGTACTCCATGATCTTGTTCATGGTGCTCTTGTCGTTCATCTCGTTGGCGACGTCCGGGTTCACGCAGACGTCGGCCGTGTTGAGCATCGCGATCATGTCGGCGTCGGAGACGCGGCCGGTGAAGGTCACGTAGTCCCCGATGCCCTTCTCCACGGCCAGCGCCTCCATGTCTTCGAGCGAGGTGCCGCCCCCCACGAGGCCGAAGTGCACGTCGTCGCGGCCCAGGTCGCGGATCATCACGCGCGCGGCCTCCAGAAGCAGGTCGATTCCCTCCTGCTTGCCCATCACGCCCACGTAGCCCACCAGGTGCTTGCGGCCGCGCTTCAACTCCGCCACCGACGGCACGATCTTCATGCGCTCGAGCGAAGGGCCGCTTCTCACGACGAACACCTTGTCCGGGTCCATGCCGCCGCGTTCGATGGCGATGCGGCGATACGACTCGTTGGTGGCGAGCGAGACGTCGGCGGTGCGGAAGGTCCAGCGCTCGAGCGCCACCATCAGCTTCCAGAAGAAGTCGCGCCGTCCGAACTTCGCCTCGTAGAGCTCGGGATTGATGTCGTGGTGGTCGAAGACGAACTTCTTGCCCAGCAGCTTGAAGAAGCCGCCGATCAGGAAGAAGAGATCCGGCGGGTTGCAGGCGTGGATCACGTCGAAGCCGCGGGTGAAGAGCACGCGCCACGACAGGAGGAAGGTCCAGAACATGGCCGCCGAGTACTCGACGAGGTAGCCCATGGCGCCCTCGGCCTCGTTCGGGAGCCGGTAGCGGTAGATCGCGATGCCGTCGATCTCCTCGAACTTGGACTCGAAGCCCTTGCCCGTCGGACAGATGATCGAGACCGTGTGCCCCGCGTCCTTCAGCGCGTTGGCTTCCTGCCACACCCTCCGGTCGAAGGGGCTGGGCAGGTTCTCGACCAGGATCAATACTTTCTTCATCTTCATCCTTGTTTTCCTCCCTCTCCCCTGGGAGAGGGCCGGGGTGAGGGTCCGCCTTTGATCGCCGCGACGCGAAGCCCGAGCAGCCCCCGCACCGCCTTGTTGTCCGCCACGCGACGCCTCACGCCCGCCGGCAGCGCCAATACCAGCACCTCCACCGCGCGCACGAAGAACGCCGGGGCGCGCACGAACATGCCGCGCGCACCGACATACACGTGCAGCCGCGGGAAGCCCGCGCGCGCAAGCACCTCGCGAATCTCGGCGAGCGAGTATTCCTTGAGGTGGAAGCCGCGCGCCTCGTCGTCGAAGAAGGCCGAGATGTCGCTCGGGCCGTAGACCTTGTTGGGGGTCACGCAGACGTAGACGCCGCCGGGCTTCAACGCCCGGTGGATGTTGGCGAGCTGCACCGCCGCGTCCTCCGGATGCAGGTGCTCCATCAGCTGGTCGCTGAAGGCGAGATCCACGCTCGCCGGCGGAACGTCGATCTCGCGCCCGTCCGTGCGCACGAAGGTCACGTTCGCGGGAAGGCTTGCCTGCTGCGCCGAGGGGCTGATGTCCACCGCGTAGACGTGGTTGGCCTCGCGGGCTACGCGAGTGGCGAGCGCGCAATCGCCCGCGCCCACCTCGAGGAAGGTGCAGCCCGGCCGCAGGTAGGGCCGCAGCTGCGCGAGGCTCCATGCCACGCCCTGCTCCCGGTACTGCGAATCCGGGCGGCGCGAGGCAAGGCGCGGATGGTCCGGAACCCGCGCGAACAGCTCGTCGTACATGGAGGCGAAGATCGCCTGGCGCTCCTCGAACGAGCCGGCGGCCCGCACACGATCGGCCAGCTCGCGCTCGACGAGGTAATGGGCCCGCAGCCGCGCCTCGGCGCGCGTCTCGTCCCGCTTGCGCGGGATGAAGAGCGCCCTGGGCGGATGGATCGAGGACAAGGGGCGTTACCAGCAGATGCCGTCGTACACGCCCTCGACACTCTTCGTGTCGGAGATGCGCACCAGGTCGACGATGGTCTGCCCCGGTCCCAGCAGCTTCGGCACCTCGCGGAACGCGGGGGAGCCGTTGCCGATGACGATCGTGTCGGCGTGGTCGAGCACGTCCTGGATGTCGTTCACCATCAGCTTCGAGATGTGCGGGATCTGGTTGAGGATGTATTCCTTGTTGGCGCCGTGGATCGAGGCGATCTTCACGTTGGCGTCGTAGACGCGCAGGTCGTAGCCCTTGCCGATGAGGCGCTCGGCGAGCTCGACGATCGGGCTCTCGCGCAGGTCGTCGGTTCCGGCCTTGAACGAGAAGCCGAGGATGCCGACCTTCTTGGAACCCTTGTCGATCACCGACTGGATGCCGCGCTCGATCTGGATCTGGTTCGAGGGCAGGATCGCGTTGATGATCGGCACCTGCACGTCGAGCATCTTCGCCTTGTAGGAAAGCGCGCGAACGTCCTTCGGCAGGCACGAGCCGCCGAATGCGAACCCGGGCTTCAAGTAGTAGGGCGAGAGGTTGAGCTTCGTGTCCTGGCAGAAGATGTCCATCAGCTTGTGGCTGTCGAGGCCGAGCCCCTTGCACACGTTGCCGATCTCGTTGGAGAAGGCGACCTTCAGCGCATGCCAGGTGTTGTCGGCGTACTTCACCATCTCCGCCGTCTCGTAATCGGTGCGGATCAGCGGGCACGGCAGGTGGCCGTAGACCTTCACCAGCACGTCGCCGCTCGCCTTGTCGAGCTCGCCGATCACCGTCTTGGGCGGGGCGAAGTAGTCGGCGACGGCGGTGCCCTCGCGCAGGAATTCGGGGTTGATGCAGAGGCCGAAGTCTTCCCCGGCCTTCAGGCCCGACGATGTCTCGAGCGCGGGAATCACCACGTTGCGCATCGTGCCCGGCAGCATCGTGCTGCGGATCACGACCGTGTGGCCGGGGTGGTTCCTCAGGCCCTCGCCGATCTGCTCGCACACGCGCTTCACGTACTTCAAGTCGATGTGGCCGTTGCCGAGGCTGGGCGTGCCCACGCAGATGAGGGACACGTCGGTGTTGCGCACCGCTTCCTGGACGTCGGTGGTCGCGCGGAGCCGCCCGTTGGCCACGTTGCGCTCGATCATCTCGCCGATGTCCTTCTCGATGATCGGGGTCTTGCCGGAATTGATGAGGTCGACCTTCGACTGCTGGGGGTCGACGCCGATGACCTCATGGCCTTCCTCGGCCAGGCAGCCGGCGGAAACCGCGCCGACGTAGCCAAGGCCCATGATGCTGATCTTCATTGGTGGGGCTCCGCGTGTGTGAACTTCGTTTGGGTGCCCGACAAGGATGGTTCTCCCAGTTGACCCGACCGGGTTGAATCTGGGGGTACCGCATAGTCCGGATGGGGGGTGTGCAGGAATCTCCCGGCGGCGCCACAGGTTGTGGCCAGCCCGTTCGGGGCTTGGGTAGTGCCGTGGGAGCGTCAGCCCTCGACCGGCCTGCGCCCGGCCGCCAGGGCGAGCCAGGCAAGGCCGATCACCGCGGCCGTCGCCGAAGCCAGCAGGATCCCGAGCTTCGCCTCCTCCACCAGGGCCGGATCGTGGAAGGCGAGCTGGGCGATGAAAAGGGACATCGTGAACCCGATCCCGGCGAGCCACGCCGCCCCCATCAGCTGGCGCCAGGTGACGCCCTGGGGAAGCCGCGCCACCCCGGAGCGCACCGCGATCCAGCTGAAGAGGGTGATCCCGGCGAACTTGCCCACCACCAGCCCCAGCACCACGCCGAGCGTGACGCGGCTGGAGAGCGCCTCTGCCCACTGCACCGCCGACAGGTCGATGCCGGTGTTGGCCAGCGCGAAGAGCGGAATCACCGCGAAGGTGACCCACGGCGCGAGCAGGTGCTCCAGGCGCTCCAGCGGGGTCTGCGCCGCCTGCCCGGCGCGCTCCAGCGCGGCGGCGAGCGCCGGCACCTCGGCGTGCTCGTGGGCCCCCGCGTCGCGCCGCCCCGCCGCCACCAGCTTCTCCCGAAGCTCGCCCACGCATTGGCGCAGCTGCGCCTCGGTGGAGGCCGCGCGCGCCGGGATCGCCAGCGCCAGCAGGACGCCGGCGAGGGTGGCGTGCACCCCAGAGGCGTAGGTGAAATACCAGAACACCACCCCCAGCGCGAGGTACGCAGGCAGGTGCCGCACCCCGCCCCGGTTGAGCAGCGCCAGAACGCCCAGGCAGGCCGCGGCGCCACCCAGGGCGCCGAAGCGTAGCTCCTCGGTGTAGAACACCGCGATGATCAGCACCGCGCCCAGGTCGTCGGCGATCGCGAGCGCAGTGAGGAAGACGATCAGGCTACGCGGGATCCGCCAGGAGAGCAGCACCAGGATGCCCACGGCGAAGGCGATGTCGGTCGCGGCGGGAATGGCCCAGCCGTTGACCGCCGGCGTGCCCCAGTTGAGCGCCGAGTAGATCGCCGAGGGCACCACGATGCCGCCGGCGGCCGCGATCACCGGAAGAGCGGCATCGCGCAGGGTCGCGAGCTCGCCCACCTGGACCTCGCGCTTGAGCTCGAGCCCCACCAGCAGGAAAAACAGCGCCATCAGGCCGTCGTTGATCCAGTGGTGCAGCGTCCATTCGAGCGCGAACACGCCCGGCGCCGCGACCACCAGGTGCGCCTCCCACAACTGGCGAGGCAGCTCCGCCCCCCAGAGCGTCGCGGTGGCCAGCGCCACGATCGTGGCGACCACCAGCACGATGCCGCCCGAGGTCGTGCGGGCGAGGAAGTCCTGGAAGGGGGTGACGAGGCGGCCGAGGGCCGCCTCCAGCGGGTAGCTCTTGGGCATGGGGTAAGGCTAGGGCCGGAGGTGCGCGCTGTCCATCCGGGCATTCCCTGGCGGCCGGCGCCCTCAGCAGTCGATCAGCGTCCGCAGCACGGTATGCCCGGAGAGTCGGGCGCTCCAGCGGATCGTCGGCGCCGCGACCTTCTCGTCGAAGCGCCGCGACACCCAGCCCGCGATCGGCGCCGTGGACGCCTCGATCTTCTCCACCGTGGCGCCCGGCAGCTCGGGCAGGCGCAGGCGAAGCGTGCGCTTGCCGCGGGTGAGCGCGAAGCAACCGGGAAGCACCTCCACCCCGCAGCGCTCGTCGACGTGGAAGAAGATCTCCACGTCGTGGGCGCCCTTCATCTCGAGCTGGTCCTCGACCGAGATCGTGCGCGAGCGCTTGTCGAGCGTGATGCGCCGCTGGTGGGCGACCGGGTCCGGCAGGACCGAGTAACCCTCGTGCCGTGCCTCGAAGAAGTCCTGGTCCACCGCCGCCATCCACGCGGTGCACTCGGCACGGGCGTGGCGCAGCCACATGAAATTCCCGCCCTGGAGCGACTGGTCGTGCCCGTCGATGCGCACCGTGTTGTGCGCCGAGGTGCCGCGGAAGTACGCGCGCCACTCGGGATCGGTGTGGTACGCGTAGGTGCCCGGGTCCACCAGGAACTCGTCGCCGCCCACGGAAAGCGTGAAGGAAAGCGCGTCGGCATGGCCATGGGCAGCGATCTCGCGATAGCCCAGGGCTCCGGAGTCGGCCACCACGCGGATCTCCTCCGCGGTCTCGAAGTCGCAGCCCAGGACATGGTATCCGCCATCCGGAAACGTCTGGCGCACCGGCAGGCGCGCGGGCTCGGAGCGCAACGCCGCGAAGCGCGCGTCGGCGCCGGGCCCCACCAGCCAGCGGGTGCGGTCATCGAGGCTTCCGGCCTTGGCCGCGAACTCGGGCCGCTCGAACAGCAGGGCCGCGATCGCGAGCGACGCCTTGAAGCGGTCGAACCCCTCGCGCGGATCGAGGCGCACGGCGAAGGCGTCGTCGCAATCGCCGAACATCGGCAGGTTGCCGCCCACGTCCATGATCGAGGCGAGGAACTCCATCATCGATTCGAGGCGCCGGGCATACGGGGACGAGAAATCGCGGCCGTTGGCGCGCGCGGCCAGCAGCGGCACGAGGAGCAGGTCGAAGGCGAACTGCTGGTACGAGACCGCCTGTTCGCGGTTCACGCCGTCGGGGCCGTTCTGAAGCAGCACCTCGCGCTCGAGGATGGCGCCGGCGGCTTCCCGCCAGTGCGCGGCGCGCTTCCAGTGGGGCCACGCGAGCGCCGCCACGTAGACCCCCGCCGCCTCGCCGATCAGGTGATTGTTGGCCGAGGAATGCAGCGAGAAATGCCCGCAGGTGAACTCGGCATGCTGGTAGACCGATTCGAGCCAGCGGTCGCGGAATGCCGCGCCGCCCTCGCCTTCGAAGAGCGCCGACTGCGTGCCGCCCACCAGCTGCCAGGCGAGCGCCCAGTTCATGAGCCTCAAGCCCGTTTCAAGGGAGCTCGCCCAGTTGGCCCCCATGCGATGGGGGCAGGCCTCGAACCAGCTCTCGAGGTGCGCGCGCAAGGCGGCCCCGAAGCGCGCCTCGCCGGTGAGCGCATGGGCCTGCGCGAGGGTCACCAGGTGCACGTGGCGATTGGGCTCCCACAGGTACTTGCAGTCGCCCACGACGCGCGCGTCGCGGTAGTCGAGCTGCTTGCCGAATTCGAGCGGCGCCTCCACCCCGGTCTTGGGATCGCGATTCCAGCGCGGCGGGTTGCCGAGGTCCACGTCGCGCATCGCGAACACGTCGTGGCGCCCGGCGAGGATGCGCTCGGCCGCAGCCACGTAGGGGGCCACGTCCACCTTCGCGTCGCCATGCACCCAGGCCCGCGCCGTCACGGCGAGATCGGCGGCGGGGACGACCACGCGGATGAGGCCGTAGCGCTCCGCGCGCATGGTCGCCGCGCGCGCGACGCGATGGCCGATCTCCGCCGGCGACATGCAGCGCAGGCGGTTCAGCTTCCAGGCGAGGCCGCCTGCTATGCGTACTGGCGGTGCCAGATTTCGAGGTTCAGCAATGACCACAGCAGTTTCTCGTGGTTCTGGCGGCCTTCGATGTGGTCGCCCATCATCCGGTCGAGCACCTGCGCGTCGTAGTAGGCGCGCGTGCGCGAGCCCTGGCCCTGCAGGTGATCCATGAGGTACTCCTTCATCGGCCCCTGGAACCACTGGTTCACCGGCACGCGGAAGCCCACCTTGGGCCGATCGAGGATGCGGTCGGGAATGATGCTGCGGCCGGCCTCACGCAGGATCCACTTGGTCTTCATCCCGTGCACGCGATAGCTGTCCGGCAGTCCCGAGACGTAGCTCGCAAGATGGTGGTCGAGGAACGGCACCCGCGACTCGATCGAGGCCGCCATCGTCATGCGATCGCCACGCTCCAGCAGGTTGTCAGGAAGCCAGCTCGTCTGGTCCCCGTAGAGGATGCGGCGCAGCGTGCTGTTGCCGGGCTCGGAGTCGAAGGGGGGCAAGGCGTGACCCTCTCCCCGGCCCTCTCCCAGGGGAGAGGGAGAACGGCGGCCATCGGCCATGGCGGAAAGGGAAACACCGGTCGCCAGCTTGCCGCGCTCTGCATGCGACAGCGCTCCGAACCAGCGCGCGTAGCGCTCCGGCCAGTCTTCGATGTTGAAGTTGGTGACCGCGGTCTTGGCGCGACGGAAGCTGTACGGCAGCGACTGCGTGAGCGGCTGGATGAGCCCGTGGCGGATGAAGCCCGGCATCAGCTGGTAGCCGCCGACGAAGCGCTCGTACACGTGCTTGGGATATCCGCCCAGCACCTCGTCGCTGCCCTCCCCCGTGAGCACCATCTTCACGCTCCGTGAGGCCTCCTTCGAGAGCATGTAGATCGGGATGTCCGAGGGCTCCGTCACGGGTGCGTCGCGATAGCCCACCAGCTTCGGAAGGTGCTCGATCATGTCCTTCGAATCAACCACCAGCTCGTGGTGCTCGGTGCCGAAATGGCGGGCGACTTCTCCCGCGTACTCGAGCTCGCTGTAGCCCGAGTCGCTGAAGCCCACCGAGAACGTCTTCACCTTCGAGTTGTGCCGCGTCATCAGCGCCACGATGGTGGACGAGTCGAGGCCGCCGGAGAGGAAGGCACCGAACGGCACGTCGCTCACCATCTGCACTTTCACCGCGTCGTCGAGGCGCTCGAGGAACTCCGGCACCGCGTGTCCGTTGGGATGGGGCTTGCCGGGCCGGGAGGCGAGGCGGTCGGGGGCGCTCCAGTAGCGCCGCTCGGTCAGCTTGCCGCGCTCGTAGGTGGCGCAGGTTCCCGGGGGCAGCTTGCGGATGCCTTCCAGCAGCGTGCGCGGGCCCGGCACGTAACGGTACGAGAGGTAGTCCCACACGCCGGCAAGGTTCACCTCGCGCCTGAAGTTCGGCACCTTCAGCAGCGCCTTGATCTCGGAGGCGAAATAGAGCCCGGTCGCGTCCTCCAGCAGGAACAGCGGCTTCTCGCCGAAGCGGTCCCGCGCCATGAAGACGCGCTGGTTCACCCCGTCCCAGATGGCGAAGGCGAACATCCCGCGCAGGCGCTCGACCACACCCTCGCCCCAGTGCTGGTAGGCGCGCAGCAACACTTCAGTGTCGGAGTCGCGCTCGAAGCGGTAACCGAGGCCGGCGAGCTCCTCACGCAGCTGGCGGAAATTGTAGATCTCGCCGTTGAAGGTGAGGGCGAGCTGGGCCGTGTCGTCGCACATCGGCTGGCGCGCGCCGTTGGGGTCGATGATGGCGAGCCGGCGGTGGCCGAGGAAAATGCGCTCGCCGCTCGCGGCGTCGAACTCGCGCGCGCCGCGGCCGTCGGGGCCGCGATGCAGCATCGATTCGAGCATCGCGTCCATGATCGCCCCGTTCATGGGGCTCGAGGGCCTGGCGATCGCGCCGGCGATTCCGCACATGGTGCTAGTCCTTGCGTTGCGTGAGGCCCGCGGGCTCGCGCGGCGGGCTCACGGATTGCGGGGCGGCCGGAACGCTCGCGGGCGTGGCGCGCGCCACCACGTAACCACCGGCGAGGGTCGCGTACTGGTGCGCGAACTGGGCGGCGAGCCGCTCGATCGAGTAGACCGCGCGAATGCGCTGGCGGCAGGCGCGGCTCATCCAGGACAGACGCTCGCGGTCGGCGGCGATCGTCGCCAGCGCCTCGGCGATGGCCTTGCCGTCGCGCGGGGGCACCAGGAAGCCGTGGGTGCCGTGGGTCATCACGTCGGGAATGGCGCCCACCGGGGTCGCGATCACCGGGATGCCGGCGGCCATCGA
>JANMHV010000252.1:0-3639 GCA_031375445.1 Burkholderiales bacterium
TTTTGATCTGCGGCCATCTGCGTCTCCGGATTCCGGTGGCTAATACCTCGTCGCACGGACCGCCAGCCCCGCTGCGCTACCGTGCACAATGAGGTCCGTGCCGCTCCCCTCCCCAACCCTCCCGCGCAAGTACCGGCTCCACGTCCCCACCGGCGCCGAGGGCCCGCGGCCCCTGGTGGTCATGCTGCACGGCTGCCGCCAGACGGCCGACGACTTTGCCGCCGGCACCCGCATGAGCGAACGCGCGGAAGCGCAAGGCTGCTACGTGGCCTACCCGGCGCAGAGCGCCCGCGCCAACCGCGGGCGCTGCTGGAACTGGTACCGTCCCGACCACCAGCGTCACGGCGAGGGCGAGCCCGCGGCCATCGAGGCGATCGTGCGCGACGTGATGGCCCGCCATCCCATCGACGTCCGGCGCATCTACGTGGCCGGCCTCTCCGCCGGGGGCGCGATGGCCGCGATCATGGGCGCCACCTACCCGGAGCTCTTCGCCGCGGTGGGCGTGCACTCGGGGCTCGCCTTCGGGGCGGCCCACAGCGTCGGCAGCGCCATGTCCGCGATGCGCGGCGCGAGCGCCGACGTGTTCTTCCGCAGCCCCGGAGCACCGGGCCTGGGAATCGCCACCATCGTCTTTCACGGCAACAACGACAGCACCGTCCACCCGCGCAACGGCGAGGCGCTGCTGGCGCAATGGTTCGCGTGCCAGTCGTGGGGATCGGTGGCGGGAGCGCGCATGCAGCAGGAGGAGGGCGAGAAGGAAGGCCGGCGCTACGTCCGCCGCTTCGTCGAGGGCCCCGACGGCGCGCCGCTGATGGAGCACTGGGCGATCGACGGCCTCGCCCACGCTTGGTCGGGCGGCAGCGGGGCCGGCAGCTTCGCCGACCCCCACGGGCCCGACGCCTCCGCGGAGATGCTGCGCTTCTTCCTCGGCCGCTCGCGCGCCTGAATCACGCCCTCCCCTGGGAGGGCCGGGGAGAGGGTCTTGAATCTCCCTCTCCCCTGGGAGCGGGCTGGGGAGAGGGTTACGCGGCGCGCCTCGTCCCGTCCAGCAGGCGCTCGTAGAGCGCCTCGAGCCGCCGCGTAAAGGCCGGCGCATCGCACAGCGGCGAGCGTGCCACCTCGCCGCGCAATCCCAGCTGCAGCTGCGAGAGACGCACGGGATCGGCCGCGAGCGTCGCCGCGGCATCGACGAACCCCGCCACGTCGCGCGCGATCCACTCGGGATGTCCCAGGGTCGCAAGAATTCCCGCCGCCTGGCGTCCGACGAGAGTCAATCCTTCCAGCGTCACCACCGGGCGGCCCATCCACAGCGCTTCCAGCGTCGTGATGCCGCCGTTGTAGGGGAACGTGTCGAGCACGATGTCGACGTCGGCGTACTCGTCCATCATGCGGCGGTGGTCGCTCGCGGGGCGCAGCTCGAGGCGCGAGGCCTCGATGCCGCGCGCGGCAAAATCACGCAGAACCTCGTCGCGAATCGCGGCATCGGACAATGAATCGTTCTTGAGGATGAAGCGCGAACCCGCCACCTTCTTCAGCACCGCGCTCCAGGCGACCAGGGTGCCCTCGCCCACCTTCGCCAGCCGCGCGAACGAGCCGAACACCACCGCGCGATCGGGGCGCGGCGGCACTTCGCGCAGGCCATCGGGCGGCGCGTACGGATAGCGGCACGGACCCACGGCGGCGAGCCGCTCGACGAAGCGCTGGCCCGGGGGGGCAGCCACGCTCGCCTCGTCGGCGAGGATCGCGTCGATGGCGCCGACCCCGGTGGTGTTGAAGTAGTCGAGCCAAGAGAGCTGCAGCGGCGCCGGGCGCAGCGGGAACATGGTGAGGCGGTTGCCGGGCGTGTGTCCGCCGAGATCCACCAGCACGTCGATGGCGTCGCTCGCGATGACCTGTGCCAGCTGCACGTCGTCCATCACGCTCGTGTCGCGCCACGCCTGGGCCTGGCCGCGGAACGCCTCGGTGACCGTGTCCTCGATGTGGCCCTGGGAATAGAGCGCGATCTCGAACTTGTCGCGGTCGTGGCTGCGCAGCACCGGCAGCAGCGCGAACGCCATCGCGGAAGCGTGGAACGCGGGCGAGACGTAGCCCACGCGGATGCGCCCGCCGACGCGCCGCGGCAGGGGCGAGGAGACCGCCGCCACCTGGTGGCGCGTGCCCCACGCTTCGTGGGCCGCGGAAACCTCTTCCACGGTGAACTCGTCGCCGTACTGCATCGCGAAAAGCGCCTGGCTGTCGATCTCCGCGGCCCGCGTGGGGTCGACGCGCGCGCCTTCGCGCAGCGCCTCCACCGCCTCGCGCCGACGGCGCATGCGCAGCAGCGCGTTGGCCTGACCGATCCACGGGTCGGCGGATCCCGGCGAGCGCGTGGCCGCCTCGCGATAGGCGGCGACCGCATCGGTCCATTGCCCGCGCAGCGTGAGCGCCGCGGCGAGTCCGAAGTGGGAGGCGGCCGCGTCGGGTGCGAGCCGGATCGCTTCGCGGTAGGCGCGCTCCGCGGCCTCCACCTTGCCCTGGTCGCCGAGCGCCTGGCCGAGGTTCTGCCACGCGAAGGCGTGCTTCGGATCCAGGCCGGTCGCTTTCTGCGCGGCGCGCTCCGCCTCCGCGGGACGGCGCGCGTAGAGGAATGCAAGTGCCAGGTTATTCCACAGTCCCGCGTTGCCGGGCGCGGCACGGGTGGCTGCGGCAAGCGACCACGCGGCGCCCTCGAAGTCGCCCTCGTGCATGGCGCGCTCGGCCTGGCGCGCCCAGGCGCCGGCGTCGAGCGGGTCCGGGGCTCGGGTATCGGTGTCACTCATCGGGGGAATCCGTTGCGAAGCGAATCTTCGATTTTACCCGCGCAGGAACAGCAGGGCTGGCGGTCCGGGCTACGAAGTGTTTGGCACCGGAATCCGGAGACGCAGATGGCCGCAGATCAAAAAAGCGATAACGGCAAATGCGATGCTCAAGGTATCCGTGACGCAAATCGCCAGCCCCGAAGCTCTTGGGAATTGCATCTGCCTTCATCGCTCTTTCGATCTGCGGCCATCTGCGTCTCCGGATTCCGGTGGCAAGCACTTCGATGCCCGGATCGTCAGCCCCAGCCCCGCAGCCACCCCCGAAGCCGTCGACCCTGCGCGCCATTTCCCGCAAACTCCCCCAGGGAGGTCATCACAATGAAAAAATACCTCGCGGCCCTCGCGGTGCTCGCGGCCCTGTCGTTCGACGCATTCGCCCAGGCAACGCAGGCGCCACGACCGAAAGTGGCGCTGGTGCTCTCCGGCGGCGGCGCCCGCGGCTTGGCCCACATCGGCGTCATCAAGGCGCTGCGCGATGCGCGCGTGCCGATCGACTTCATCGTCGCCACCAGCATGGGCTCCATCGTCGGCGGCGCCTATGCCGCGGGCCACACGCCCGAGGACATGGAGGCCCTCCTCGCCGGCGCCGACTGGGAGCTCATGTTCTCCGACCGGCCGCCGCGAGGCGACCTGTCGTTCCGCCGCAAGGAGGACGACCTGCGCTTCATCGGCCGCAGCGAACTGGGCGTGAAGGCCGACGGCGTGGTCTTCCCCCGCGGCGCCTTCGGGGTGCAGAACCTCGAGGAGTTCCTCCGCCGCGTGGCGCGCCCCGCCGGGGAGGCGCGCACGCTCAACGACCTGC
>JANMHV010000298.1:0-6311 GCA_031375445.1 Burkholderiales bacterium
GTGAGCCGGCTAAAGGAACGGCTCGCTTCTTCGCGTGAGGTGCCCGACACCGAAGCGTTGCTCCAGCGGATCGCGGCGCAGCTGGGCGCCCGGGCCCCGAAACATCTCCAGTGGATTCACGCCACGGTTGGCAGCGCCACGCGGGTGATTCCGGTGGAGGAGATCGACTTCCTCCGCTCCGACGAGAAGTACACGCTCGTCGCCTGGCGTGGCGACGAGGGCAAGCCCGCCGAGGCCCTGATCCGCACGCCGCTGAAGGAGCTGGTCGCGCAGCTCGACCCGGAGCTCTTCGTACAGGTGCATCGATCGGTGGTGGTTAACCGGCGCTCGATCAGCCAGATCACTCGCGGCGAGAACGAGACCGCCACCATCCACATCAAGGGGCGAGGCGAGGTGTTGCCCACCAGCCGGACTTACCTGCACCTCTTCAAGCAGATGTAGCGGTACGGCATGATGCAGCGGTTGCCAATTAGGATGACGCCATGAAAACGCACTTTCAGCTGCTGACTCTCGTGTTGTTTTGCTTGGCGGCGCATTGCGCCGGGGCACAGGGCAAGCCACTCGAGTTTCGCACCGTCCTCCAAGGCGATGGCACTGGTGTGGAACAAACCGCGATCCACTACATCCGCTCTGCAGAGGAATGGCGAAGACTGTGGCGACTGCACGTCGCAAAGTGGTCGGCGCCCCCCGAGCCGCCGGCGGTGGACTTCACCGCTTCGCATGTCATCGCATTCTTCGCTGGGGAGCGTCCATCGGGAGGCTTTCGCGTCAGCATCCAGACGGTCCGGGAAGATGCGGGAAAAATAACCCTTGAAGTGGACGAAAGGATTCCCGGGGATCGATGCCTGTCGATCTCCGTGTTGACCCATCCCTTTCATTTCGTGAGCGTTTCAGCGATGCAAGGCAGCATGGCATTCGACTTTAGCCTGGCCCGACAGGCAGGATCGAAGTGCGGCGGGTAGTGGAAGCCCTGGTGGCCTGAGTCGAGCCCCTCGAAGAGCGCCTCCCCGAGCCCAGAACGACGGGCGACAGGGCCTGCCTTGGAGGCTGCCGCCATTTGGGCAGACGGTCACAGCCCTCGAGACCTCACATCGATTTGTGCTCAGCAGCAGAGCTATAGCCCACCCTCAATCAGCTCCCGCCTTAGACTCAATTGCAGCTTCAACGATGACTTCAACACACTGGGTCCTCCACCAGATCATCTCTTGGATGTTTCGTGTCCGCTACCAGTTGGATGTTAGTTGCGCGCCAACCTTTTCGAGCGTGTCCAGATATAGCCCACTCCATCTCTGATCTGGCTGTGACCTGTAAATCTTTCTAAGAAAACTGCCCGGGAACTGTCGCTGTGGGATAAGCGAACTCACACCAGGGACTGTTCGTCGAAATCTTTCTAACGCCATGTCGCTACGGTGCGCGATCGCATTACGCACTACGACAGCCTGTGCAAGCAAATCCCTGTCACTTTGGTCGACCTCCGAGAACGGCTTCCCTTCATTAAGGAATCGCTTGGAGATCTCCACACAGTCCTTATAGGGCATAAGGTCCACGTATGATCGACCGCCGGTTATGACGGCACGAAACGCGCCGCGCGACCTAACCTGAATCAAGGCGTAGCAACCTCGCCGCGTACTGGGAACTCCGCATACGAACTCTTGAAGGAGATCGTTTAGCAACCCCTCGAAACGAGCAACAGCGTTCAAAAACGCGGATTCGTAAATGAGTTCACAGTCAGAGACGCCAATCCTTCGGGCGCCGTGCAGGCGGTCGACTCGGTCGCAACACCTCCTGAGCCGACCTACGGCGCGACGGTACTCACCGTCCAGGTCACTCAGCCGGGACAAGGCCAAGGCTCTCCATGAAAAATTTATGGCGAACTATTCTGCGCCCCGTATCCGCAGTCGCCTTCTCCATCGCGTCAAGAACCTTTTCAGGCAAGTTTGAAGAAACTATTCGCGCGTTGACCTTCAGAAACCTCTTTCCGAAGTCCTTTGGTAAGGCTGTAGGGACACGCTTTTGTGAATAATCAGACTTCAAGCCATAAACATGATCGTAGCAAGCCGTGTAAAGCGAGAAGAAAAGCGCTTGCCGTCGCAATCTCGAGTTTGCGAGTAGCGCGCCGGCGGACTCCTCAATAACCTCCATCACCTTCTGAAATCTATTTGCCAAGACAGAGCGACCCTTGAGAATGTCGTCATGATCCTCATAGAAGCTGTCTAACTTCGCTTGGCTTTTGCCTTGCAGACCCGTCATCATGCAAATGAGCAAATCTGACGTGGTCTCGACCTCGACCATGCGAGCGAGATCATCATCATCAAAAACCGCCCACTGACGCCAATGAGAGAGGTTTTTTACAGCAAGATCGTAAGCTAAAGATTTGAAAGTGCCGAAAAACTGCGCGTTCCTCAGCTCTTGGTGATTGAGCTTCGCGCCTGTGGAATTTAGGCGAGCAAAAATTCGAAGTACCACCTCGTCTTCGGTATCAGGAGGCAAGACATGCGTACTAATCTCATACCCCAAGATATCGGTTTGGATGTCCTCTGGCAGCTTTGAAAACGGCGTATCTGCAACTTCGCTGTTGTGGATCGCAAGCACCTTAAAATCGTCCTTCTCCGACTTGTAGTCTTCTAACGTCTTAGGGGCCAGAAAGGTGAAGAGTGTTCGAAGCCGCTGCTGCCCGTCCACGACCTCAAACTTGGAGGAGAGGCTTTTAAGATCCTGTCGTTTGCGGAGAAAGATGATGGGCATAGGAAGCCCTTTGACTACGGAGTCAATCAACAAGGACTTGGCCTTTGGACTCCAAACCTCCCGACGCTGAAAAATTGGTTTGAGCTCAAGCTCCCCGTTTTTTTGCCAGCTCAAGAAATCTGACACGGTGTATACCGTCTTCGTTGGTTTCAGTTGAGCCATGTCACTCCTTACATTCTTCCGGTCTCATCAACACGAATCCATCTGGTGTGAAGTTCAAAGCTACGCAGTACTCACCCTTGAAGCGCCGAGGGCGACCCCGTGGCCGCCCTCGATGACAGTGCAGCAATAGAGCTGGCTCAATCCCAGCTCAGCGCCCCACCCGTCTGATACTCGATCACCCGCGTCTCGAAGAAGTTCTTCTCCTTCTTGAGATCGATGAGCTCGCTCATCCAGGGGAAAGGGTTCGTAGCACCCTGGAATAGCGTATCCAGCCCGATCTGCTGGGCACGGCGATTAGCGACGAAGCGGAGATACTCCTTGAACATCGGAGCATTCAACCCCAGCACGCCACGCGGCATCGTGTCCTCGGCGTAGGCGTACTCCAGCTCCACGGCCTGGTGGAAAAGGGCCGTAATCTCGCGCCGAAACTCCGCCGTCCAGAGGTTCGGGTTCTCGAGCTTGATCGTGTTGATGAGGTCGATGCCGAAATTGCAGTGCATCGACTCGTCGCGAAGGATGTACTGGTACTGCTCCGCCGCACCCGTCATCTTGTTCTGCCGGCCGAGCGAGAGGATCTGCACGAAGCCCACGTAGAAGAAGAGCCCTTCCATCAGGCACGCGAAGACGATGAGGCTCTTCAGCAGCGCGCGGTCGCTCTCCTCCGTGCCGGTCTTGAAGAGCGGGTCGGTGAGCACGTTGATGAAGGGGATCAAGAAGTCATCCTTGTCGCGGATGCTCTTCACTTCCTTGTACGCGGCGAAGATCTCGCTCTCGTCCAGGCCCAGGCTCTCGGCGATGTACTGGTAGGCGTGGGTGTGGATGGCCTCCTCGAACGCCTGGCGCAGCAGGTACTGGCGGCACTCGGGCGCCGTGATATGGCGGTAGGTGCCCAGCACGATGTTGTTGGCGGCGAGCGAATCGGCGGTGACGAAGAAGCCAAGGTTGCGCTTTACGATCAACCGCTCGTCGTCGGTGAGCCCCTGCGGGTTCTTCCAGAGCGCGATGTCGCGGTTCATGTTCACTTCCTGCGGCATCCAGTGGTTGGCGCAGCCGGAAAGGTACTTGTCCCAGGCCCACTTGTACTTGAAGGGGACCAGCTGGTTCACGTCGGTCTTCGCGTTGATCACGCGCTTGTCTTCGGCGCGGACCCGGGCGAATTTTTCCGCGGCGAGGCCTTCGCTCGCGGCTAGTGCTTTTTGCATTGGCAGTGTTTGACCCTCACCCCGGCCCTCTCCCAAGGGAGAGGGAGATTTCTGCTGGGGAGGGGGAGTCTTGTTCTGTGCCGGGTGCGTCATCCCCGACGGGGTGGAATGGATCATCTGCAGCCCGAGGTTCGGGGTGAGTGCAGGGACGTCGTCTTCAAAGCTCAACATATTCCGGATGCTCCTCCAGCGCTTTGGATCGCGCCGCTTCTTGTTGGGTGGTTCGGACCCCGCCTAGGCGAGGATGGCTTCAGCCGGGGCAGACGGCTCTTGCGCCAGGACTCCCATCGGGATGGCCTCGCTTCTCGCGGCGGAGGCTTTCCAATGCAGGGCCTGCAGGTTATCGGGGTCTTGCGAGCCGCCCATCGAGCGGGGAACGACGAATTCCAGCTCCCAGCCGAAGGGCGAGTGGCGGCGGCCAAAATCGGCGTAGCGCACCAGGTTTCCCAGGCAGTCCTTGCGGAATTCCCAGGAGTTGGGTTGCCCGGGCACCGGGTTGGTCCTGCCCCAGGCCGCGCGTTTCAGGTCTTCCAACAACGCCATGTGCACTTGCAGGGCCATTTTCGCCTCCCGCTTTGTTGGTCTTCCTGGGGAGGTAGCTTGCTACAAGGTCTGGGGCCGGTCAAGGGCTAAACCACTAGGGATTGTGGGTATAGGTTGGGGACAACCTGTGGATAAGTGGGTATGTTTTGTGGATATCGGGGGGTGAACCTTAGGGGACAGACCACCAGTTGCACGGGCTGACACTGGTGGTCTGTCCCCTAAGGTTTGGCTGGCGGAACGCTTCCCGTGATCACCTTTTCCAGGACGGCCGGCAGCGACGTGGCCACGAAGGCGGCCAGGGGCTTTTCCCCGGCGCAGGGCTGGAGGCGCCCGGCGATGGCCAAGTTGGCGTAGCCGTGCACCACGGACCACAGGGCGAGGAGTGCGGTCCAGGCCTCGTCTTCCAGGGGCTGGCCGGGGGCGATGGCGAAGGCGAGGCGCACCCCCTCCTCCAGCACCAGGAAGGCCGCGTTGCCGCTGCACATGAGCTTTTCGTCCGCCCCCTCCAGCCCCTCGCTGAACATGAGGCGGAACTTGCCCGGGTGGGCGAGTGCGTACTCCACGTAGCCGATGCCCTGGTGCAGCAGGCGCTTGCGGGGGTCCTTGCCGCCCTTCGCGTTGCCTGCTTCCAGGGCCTCGGTGAGCCCCTCGAAGCCGGCGGTCGCCACGGCGGTGAGGAGGCCCCGCGCGTCACCGAAATGGTGGGCGGGGGCGGCTGGGGAGACGCCGGCTCTGCGTGCGACTTCCCTTAGCGAGAAGGCCTCGACGCCCTGCTCCGCGATCAGCGCGTCGGTGGCGCCAATCAGCGCCTGGCGGAGGTCGCCGTGGTGGTAGCTGGTCATGGGATCAACTTTAACTTGACAGTGTTAAGACTGCAACTTTACACTGTCTAGATCGAGGTCGACCCTCTCCCCGGCCCTCTCCCAAGGGAGAGGGAGAAAGCTCTCCCCACCCCCACCCCTCTCCCAAGGGAGAGGGAGAAAGCTCTCCCCACCCCCACCCCTCTCCCAAGGGAGAGGGAGAAAGGCTCGGACATGAAACGCTTCACCTTTGGCTTTGCCTGGTTCCTTTGCGGCGCCATTTCGCTCTATGCGTTGGCTGCCTACCTGCTGCTGCCGCCGGGCGCGCTGGTGCATCCGGACATGCGGGCGACTTTCGAGGCCCATGCGGTGGCGCTGCGGATCCACATCTTCGGCGCCGTTTTGGCGCTGGCGTTCGGACCGTTCCAGCTCTCGCCTCGCTTTCGTTCGCGGCACCCACGCCTGCACCGGCTGATGGGACGCGCCTACCTTGCGATCGGCGTGCTCGCTGGCGGGTTGGCGGGGCTCTACATCGCGCAGTTCGCCTATGGCGGCGTGGTGGCGCGCATGGGCTTCGCGATGCTGGCCGTTGCGTGGCTCTACACGGGGGCGCGGGCTTACGTCGCGATCCGGGCCGGCAAGGTCGCCGAGCATCGGGCGTGGATGGTGCGCAATTTCGCGCTCACCTTCGCGGCGGTGATGTTGCGGATCTACCTGCCCATCTCGCAGGTGGTGGGGGTTCCGTTCGAGGCGGCCTATGCGGCGATCGCGTGGCTTTGCTGGGTGCCGAACTGGGTGGCGGTGGAGGTGTGGATGCGCAGCGGATATCAGCCCGCAAACCTTCGGGGACAGACCACCA
>JANMHV010000283.1:0-7956 GCA_031375445.1 Burkholderiales bacterium
CTACAACCTGCTGAAGCGCCGCATCTCGGCGCGCGGCAAGGCGGTGATCCAGAGCACTTCGCCCATGTACGCGAGGAAGTCGTTCTGGTGCGTGGTGACCACCGTCGAGGAGGTGGGGTTCGTGGCCACGCCCTACCACGCGATGGTGCCGTCCTTCGGCGAGTGGGGTTACATCATCGCGTCACTCCAGCCCTACGAGCCGCCGACCGCGTACCCGCCGGGAATGCGCTTCATCGCCCCCGAGCTGCACCCGACGATCTTCACCTTCCCGAAGGACATGTCGCGCGTGCCCACGGAAGTCAATCGCCTCAACAACCAGGCGCTGGTGCAGTATTTCGAAGGCGAGTGGCGGCGCGGGTCGACGCAGTGACCGGGCGGCGCGCCTTCCTCGGCGCGGGGCTGGGACTCGCGGCCGCGGCGTGCGGCCCGAAGGTGGCACCGCTTCCGCCCGGCGAGTTGCTCTCCACCAACCATCGACTCGGCCACCGGTTGCGCGACGGCGGGTTGCCGCGGGCGGCGGAATCGCGCAAGGCCCGCGTCGTGATCGTGGGCGGCGGCATCGCGGGGCTGTCGGCGGCGTGGCGCATGCGGCGAGCGGGCTTCGAGGATTTCCAGATCCTCGAGCTCGAGGACCGGCCCGGCGGCAATTCGCGCTACGGCCGCAATGCCGCCACCGCGTATCCGCTGGGCGCGCACTACGTGACGCTGCCAACGCGCGAGGCCCGCGCCTGCCGGCTGCTGCTCTCGGAATTGGGCGTGCTGCACGGCGATCCCGAAGCGGCTTCGCCGCGCTACGACGAGCGCGCGCTCTGCCAGGCGCCGCAGGAGCGCCTGTACCGCAACGGCATGTGGGACGAGGGCCTGTCGCCGATCGCCGGGCGCACGCCGGCCGAGGTGGACGAATGGCATCGCTTCCACGCGCGCATGCGGGAGTTCGGTGCGCTGCGCGGCCGCGATGGGCGGCGGGCGTTCTCGATCCCGGTGGACTTTTCCTCGCGCGATGCGGCCCTCGTGGCGCTGGATCGCATCACCATGGATGCGTGGCTGCGCGCCGAGGGGTTCGGCTCCGAGGCGGTGCATTGGCTTGCGAACTACGCCTGCCGCGACGACTACGGCTGCGATTACCGGGCGACCTCGGCGTGGGCGGGGATCCACTATTTCGCCAGCCGCGCGGAAGTGGCGCGCGATGGCGACCACGATGCCGTGCTCACCTGGCCCGAGGGCAACGGTTTCGTGGTGCGCTCGCTGATGGAGAAGTACCGCTTCCCCGTGACCTCCGGCGTGCTGGTCCATCGCGTCGAGGAAAAGCCGGGGGAGGTGGTGCTGGGCGCGTGGCTCGCCGCGGAGAATCGCGCGGTGGAGATTCGCGCCGAGCGCGTGGTGTGGGCCGCGCCCTTTTCCTTCGCGGCGCGCGCGTTGGGCGGGGGCGAGCTCGCCGGCGCGCTGCGCGAGTTCGAATCCGCCCCATGGCTGGTGGCGAACCTGGCGCTTTCGGAGCCGCCTTATCTCCATCACGGTGCCCCGCTCGCCTGGGACAACGTGCTCTACGAGAGCCCGGGGCTCGGCTACGTGGTCGCCACGCACCAGGGGGTCTCCACGCTGCCCGGCCCCACGGTGCTCACCTGGTACATGCCGCTCACGGCCGATACGCCCGCCGCCGGGCGCAAGCGGCTGCTGGAAACCTCGCGCGACGCGTGGGCGCGCCTGGTCCTCGACGACCTCGCGAAACCGCACCCCGAAATCCGCACGATCGCCCAGCGCATCGACATCTTCGCCAACGGGCATGCGATGGTGCGGCCGCGGCCCGGCCTCATCTTCGGCGTCGCGCGCGAGCGCGTGGTGACGCACCGCGGCCGGCTCCACTTCGCCCACGCCGACGGCAGCGGCATCTCGATCTTCGAGGAGGCCAACGATCGCGGCGTCCTCGCCGCCGAGCAGGTGCTCGCCGGACTGGGGCAGCGGGTGGAGACCTTCCGCTGGAAAATGGGGTCAGGTTAGTTTTTAGACCTGTCCCCTTTTTTTGTGGAAATGGGGACAGATTCAAAAACTAACCTGACCCCATTTTCAGGGCAGCACCGAGTCCAGCTTCGCCGACAGCAGCGGCGCCAGCTTGCGGAAGCCGCCGCCGTTGGGATGGATCTCGTTCGCCCAGTCGTTGCTGTCACCGCGTGCGCCGATCGCCGCGCGCGCGAGCGTTCCCTGCGTCGCGGCCACGTGGAAGTTGGGCAGCCGCGTCTCGAGGCCGTGCAGGGTCCGCCCGAGGGTTCCGATGACGAGGTCGGCCACCTCGTTCCAGCGCGCGGGCGGAATCTTCGCCGCCACCATCGCCGGGTACAGCCACGGGCCGCTCGTGACCACCAGGAAACGCGCCGGCGCATCGCGGGGCGTGGCGAGGTCGTAGGCGTGCGTGACCAGCGGCGCGCCGCGGCAGGAGCTGCCCGGAAGGTCACGGAGCGCCACGATGCGCGCATAGGCGCCCTCGATGCGCTGCATGCAGGCCGCGAGCTCGGCGGTGTCGATGTATGCCTGGGGCGGCAGGCCGGGGGCGGGCGCGGCATCGCGCGGCGGGATCACCCGCGAGCTGTCCTCGATCAGGTCGTTGCCGCCGCCGCTCAGTAGGAGCGCATCGAAGCGCATGCCCGCATATCGCGACGAGAGCCAGCTCTCGAAATGGCGGTTGTGCACCATGTCGCCCATGCGGCGAATCGTGTCGCCGGGTTGTGCAAGCGTCACGACCGCGGTGGGAAGCTGGAACTTCATCTCCGACAGCAGGCTGTGGAATTTCCACGAGCCGAAGCTGAACCACGAATCACCCTCGGCGAGCACGCGGCGATCGTATGAGTTCGGATCCGCCTCCCGGACCGTGGAGTCGATCTGTCCGGGGTAGATGATGGCGGCAGGTTGAGGGCGGGGCATGGTAAACCCTTAGGGGACAGACCACCAGTTGCAACTGCTGAACCTTGGGGGACAGACCCCTAAGGGTTTGCGGCGAGCCATCCCAGCGCGAGCGCCGTCATCGCGCGCAACCCCAGCGGCAGGCAATCCTCGTCCACTAAGAGCCGCGGGCTGTGGTTCGGCGCCGACTTGCGCGGGTCGCGATCGGGCGGCGTGCAGCCGACGCGGAAGAAGAACCCGGGCACCACCTTCTGGAAGAACGCGAAGTCCTCGGCACCGCACACCTTGTCGACGATCGCCACGTTCTCCTTGCCGGCGACACTCTCCAGGATCGGCACCGAGAAGGCGGTGAGCTCGGGGTGGTTCACCACCACGTCGTAGCCGCGCCTGATCGCGACGCGCGCCTTGGCCCCACCCGCCTCGGCGATCATCTCGGTCAAGCGCTTCACGTGCTCGTGGATCTCGCCGCGCTGTCCTTCGTCGAAGGTGCGGATGGTGCCCTCCATCTTCACTTCGTCGGGAATGATGTTGTCGCGGTTGCCGCCGTGGAACACGCCCACGGTGACGACCGACGGCTCCTTCGTGATGTCGAGGCGCCGCGACACGATGGTCTGAAGCCCCATCACCACCTGCGCGCCGACCACGATCGGGTCCACGCCGCGCCACGGCATCGCGCCGTGGGTCTGCTCCCCGCGTATGAAGATCCTCAACTCGTCGGAAGAAGCCATCAGGGGCCCGGAGCGATAACCCAGCAGCCCGGTGCGGTGGTTGGAGGTGACGTGCAGCCCGAACACCGCGCCCACCTTCGGGTTCTCCATGCAGCCTTCGTCGATCATCAACCGCGCTCCGCCCTCTTCGCCCTCGGGTGGGCCTTCCTCCGCGGGCTGGAACAGGAACTTGACCGTGCCGGGGATGCGATCACGCATGCCCGCCAGCACCTCGGCGACCCCCATCAGGATGGCGGTGTGCGCATCGTGGCCGCAGGCATGCATCACGCCGCACTCCATGCCGCTCCACTGGGTGCGCACGGTGCTCTTGAAAGGAACGTCCACCTCCTCGGTGACGGGCAATGCATAAAATACGGAGCGCATTGCGACGACACGACCGGGCAGGCCTCCCCTCAACAGCCCCACGACGCCGGTGTGCGCCACCTTGTCCTGCACCTCGATGCCGAGGGCGCGCAGGTGGTCGGCCACGATCTTCGAGGTGCGGAACTCGCGATTGCCGAGCTCCGGGTGCTGGTGCAGGTCGCGCCGCCAGGCGACCACCTTCGCGTCGACGCTGGCGTGGATGTCGGGTGCGTTCATCGGGACCAGTCTACGCGCGGGTGACTGTGCTGGAGATGGGAAAAAACAAAAACTACTGTTTGAACATACAAAGCGTATTCTCCGATCGGAAGGATTTGGATGAGACTCGGGCCCATAAGAAGATCCAAAATGCATCCATAAAAACCCTAAAACTACATACCCTCTCGCGACCATGAAAAATCCCCGCTCGTCGTCCCGGACCCGCGCCAAGGCGCTGGTCTCGCTGCTCCTCGCCACTTTCGCCGGCTCCGCCCTCGCCCAGCAGCCGCTCACCAAGGAGGAAGAAGAACGCCGCGCCGCCCGCGACAAGGCGGAGAAGATGGAAAAGATCACCGTCACCACCGGCTCGCGCAGCGAGAAGGCGGTGGACAAGATCCCGGGCGCGGTCACCGTGATCACCGAGCAGGAAGTGGCGCACACCCGGGCCCTTACCGAGGATGCGACCGCGGTGCTCGCGCGCACGGTGCCGGGCTATGCGGAGTCGTCCCAGGCGATGAGCAACACCGGCGAGACCCTGAGGGGCCGCACCGCGTTGCGGCTCTTCGATGGCGTGCCGCAGACTTCTCCGCTGCGCGAGGGCAACCGCTCGGGCACGTTCACCGACATGGGACTCATCGGCCGCATCGAGGTGATCAACGGCCCGTCGGCCTCCGAGGGCATCGGCGCCTCCGGCGGCATCATCAACTATTTCTCCAAGGTCCCGACCAAGCCCGGCACCGAGGTCACGCTCACCACGCGCTACATGACGCAGTTCAAGGACGACAGCGACGGCTACAAGGTGGGTCTCGACGCCGCGTACAAGGCCGACAATTTCGACCTGCTGGCGGCGACCTCCTTCATCGACCGCGGCATGAGCTACGACGGCAACGGCCGGCGCATCGGTCTCAACACCAGTGGCTCGCTCGCGGACTCCGAGTCGAAGAACCTGTTCCTCAAGGTGGGCACCAATTTCGGCGCCGGCAACGCCCAGCGCCTGCAGCTGTCGCTCTCCAAGTTCCACATCATCGGCAAGGGCAACTACATCCTGGTCGACGGCAACCGCGATACGGGCGAGACCAATACCTCGATCCCGGGCCAGCCGCTCGGCGCCAAGACCGAGTTCAACGACTTCAAGCAGGGGGCGATCTCGTACACGCACGACGATCTTTGGGGCGGCGCGCTTACCGTGCACCTCTACAAGGCCCGCCAGGAAATGCGCTTCGTGGCCGAGAGCGGCGACGATCGCCAGGACCCGCTGATCGCCCCTCTCGGCACGCTGATCGACCAGTCGGAGATCGACTCGCAGAAGCGCGGCCTGCGCACCTCCTTCGCGAAGCCGGACTTCCTGGTGCGAGGGCTGGAAGTTCGCGCGGGCCTCGACGTGGTCGAAGACACCACCGACCAGAACCTCGCGCTCACCGGGCGGCTGTGGGTTCCACCGATGACCTACAAGAGCACCGCGCCGTGGCTGCAGCTTTCGTACGACATCGGGCCGGTGACGCTCTCCGGCGGCGTCCGCCGCGAAGACGGCGAGTTGAGCGTCGACAGCTACACCACGACCTACTTCCGCAACCGCGTCTTCGTGCAGGGCGGCAAGCTCGACTACCAGGAAAACCTGCCCAACTTCGGCGCGGTCGTGCGCCTGCCGCGGGACTTCTCGATCTTCGCCGCCTACGGCAAGGGATTCAGCCTGCCCAACGTCGGCATCCCGCTGCGCAACCAGAACCGCCCGGGCCAGTCGGTCGCGGGCATCCTCGACCTGCAGGCCGTGGTGGTGGACAACAAGGAGGCCGGGTTCAACTGGAAGGGCGGGTGGGCGAATTTCGGCGCCTCTTACTACCGGTCGGAGTCGGACTTCGGCGTGTCGCTCTTCGTCGACCCGGCGACCAACGACTTCGTGATGCGCCGCCAGCCCATCGACATCAAGGGCTTCGAGATGACCGCCGACGCCTCGATCAGCCGCGACATCAAGGTGGGCGCGCTCTACTCGCGCATCCGCGGCAAGGGCGTGTATGTCGATGGCGGGCCGCTCGACCGCGATTTGGGCGTGCTCGACATCAACCCCGACAAGCTGGGCTTGTGGGCGCAGTGGCAGTTCTCCAACCGCGGCAGCCTGCGAGTCGGCTCCACCACGCTCTTCGACCGGGATCTCAACGTCGGCCGCTCGCAAGAAGAGCACACCAAGGGCTACACGCTGGTGGACCTGGTCGCCAATTACGAGCTGCCGAAGAAGTACGGCACGCTCTCGCTCGGCGTGGAGAACCTCACCGACAAGTTCTACATCCTCAGCTGGTCGCAGGTGGTCGGCTTCCGCAACTTCTGGTCGGGCCGCGGCCGGGTCTGGTCGCTCTCGCACACGCTCAAGTTCTGAAGACCGCCAACGCCATTTTCCTGGCGCTTTGCTGCACCGGCGCGGCCCTTGCGGCCGCGCCGCCGCTTCCGGAGGCGCGAAGCGCGCCGGGGTTACCGCGCGAGCGCCTGGCGCGTGTCGATGCCCTGGTGGCGCAGGCCGCGCGCCGGGATTTCCTCGGCGCCGTGACGCTCGTCGCCCGCGACGGCCGGATCGTGGCCTGGAAGGCGCACGGCCACCGCGACCTGGCTCGCAAGGTGAGGCTCGAGCGCGACGACATCTTCGCGGTCTATTCCCTCACCAAGCCGGTGACCACGGTCGCGGTGATGATCCTGGTCGACGAGGGGCGCGTGGATCTCGACAAGCCGGTGAGGGAATACCTGCCGGCGATCGGACGCCTCTGGTCGAGCAAGCCCATGACCGTCCGGCAGCTGCTCACGCATACGGCGGGTTTCGGCGCGGATACGTCGAGCATCGAGCGCTCGGCGGACCTGGCGGCCTACGTCGAGGCGCTGTCGGACCTGCACCTCGCGTACGAGCCCGGCACGCGGTTCGGGTACCACAGCGGCAACTCCGAAGTCGCGGCACGCCTGGTGGAGGTGGCCTCGGGGCAGCGCTTCGGAGAGTTCCTGCGGCAACGTATCTTCACGCCGCTCGGCATGGAGGACACCGGCTTCGCGGTTCCCGAGGCAAAGCGCCACCGCATCGCCGCGATGACCACCCACGACAGGAATGGCAGGCTCGTCGCCCTGGCTACCGGGGACGCGACCTATCCGGGGGGACCGCTGCGGCGGTGGGAGAGCGGCGCAGGCGGGCTCTACTCGACGGTCGCTGACTTCGCGCGCTTCGGGCAGATGATGCTGGACCGCGGCACGTTCGAGGGGCGCCGCATCCTCTCCGAGCGCTCGGTCGCGGCCATGATGACGAACCAGCTTACCTTCCTCGACCCGCCGGTGAGCCAGTACGGCGAGGGCTTCGGCCTCGGCGGCTTCGTGAACCTCGACCGGCCCCGCGAGCGGCCGGGCTCCGTGGGCGCGTGGGGCTGGAGTGGCGCGGCGGGCACTTATCTGATGGTCGACCCGAAGGAGCGGCTGGTCGCGATGCTCTTCACCCAGAATATCCCGCAGGACGACCTGCCGCGCACGCCGAAGCGGCTCTCGATGCGGTTCTACAATCTCGTCTACCAGTCGCTCGAGCGCTGAACACTTGATCCTCGTCGCCGGCTCCGCCAACCTCGATTTCGTCGTCCGTGCCGCGCGCATTCCGGCGCCGGGCGAGACCGTGCTCGGCCGCGAGTTCCGCAACTTCCCCGGGGGCAAGGGCGCGAACCAGGCCATCGCCTGCGCGCGCGCCGGGGGGGCCAGGACCGCGATGCTGGTCGCCCTCGGCGACGACGCGTTCGCGCAGCCGCTCGAGGCGTCGCTG